>JBIOZI010000030.1:0-3823 GCA_044871085.1 Steroidobacteraceae bacterium
AAGGGCAGGTTGGTGTCGTTGAACAGCTCGCCGCGTTTGATGGCCGAGGTGACGATGCGCACGTCTCCTTCCTTGGCCAGCAGGATGTTCGCGGTCGCGAACGCGGGACGATCCGGGAACCTGCGCACCTTGAGGTCGGTGAAAGGGTTTTGCGTGAGGTAGAAGTCCTTGCCTCCCGGTGCGCAGGCATTGCCGCCGGTGATGTAGGGCTGACAACCGCAGCCGCTGGCCGACGGAACCGCATCGGGCCCGCAGTTCGGGATGCTCGTGCACTGGGGCACCAGCACGCCGCTGTTCGCCGGATTGCGCAGGCCGCAGCCGCAGCTGCCGTCCGGCTTGGTGTATATGAGGCTCTTGTCGCAGTTGGGCAGGATCTTCTCGCACATCTGGCCGCCGAGCCCGTCGCGATCCTGCGAGGCGGGCTTCAAGATGAACAGGCACTGCGCCTTCATGCGCCCATCGTCCTCTTTGGGATCGTCGACGCATTTCTGCGCGAGGTGTTCCTCGGGCGTCGGGCAGCCGCCGAGTTGTTTGCTGAACTCGTTGCCCGGCAGCGAGTCGACGTAGCCCTTGTCGAACAGCTCGCAGAGGCAGTGATCGAGGCGATCGGTCTCGTTGATCTGCGAGGAGTTGCCGGATGAGTCTTTCGAGCGGTCGTACCAGGCCCTGCTGCCGTCCTTGAACGTGTAGGCCGCGCAGCGCGCGGTCTCGGGCTTCGAGGGCGGGTTGCTCACCTGCTCCGGCCCGACGACGTCCTTGCAGATCGGATCGTTCTTGTCTTCGGCGCAAATCTCGTTGCCGCGCTTCTGCTGCTCGATCTCCACCTCTTTTCGCTTCTCGTGCAGGCGGGTCTGATCGGCGAACAGGCGCTCGCGGTGCGCGCGGGTCTCCTCCGGCGTGGCATTCGGCGGCAAGTCCGGCGCAACGTACTGGTAGTCCTTCAACGTCTCCTTGATCCAATGGAGCTGCATGTTGCGGCGATCGAACTCCTGGTGCATCTGCTCGAGCCGGGCGGCGTTCGGCGCGCCGGCACGCGGATGTGTCTCGAAGCCGTTTTGCCGCGCCTGTGTCGCGGTGGTGGCGTCGATCCATGCCATGGTGGTGCGCATGTCCCGGATCGCCTGATCCTTCTGCCATTCCGGGATGCCCTTGATCGAGCGGATGGATCGCTCGTACCGGTCGTCCGCGCCGTTGGCGTACGGGTTCGAGCACTCCGTGCCCTGCTCGGCGAATTTCACCATGCACTGGTTGAACTTCGCCTTGCGATCGACGACCGCGGGGCCCATCGCGCGGATCAGCGTGGCGATCTCACCGGGCGCCGCATTTGCGCTGCTGGTGGCGCAATTCCGGATGAGCACGTTGCGGCCAACGATTCCGGCCGGCGTCACGCCCTCGAGTATGTAGCGCTGCACCTCTTCGAAGTTCGTGCCGCACTGGGAGGAAATGCGCTCCAGGTCGAGCGCCAGCGCGCGGTCGTACAACTCGGCCGCGGCCTCGAGAGTGATGCCGAAGAGCGTCGCGAGATTCTGGATGATTGCGACCTCGGCCTCGGCGCGATCCTCGAGCCGGGCGACGATCTGCGCGCGCGTGTACGAGCGTTCGCCGCACAGGTGTTCCACGAGCTCACGCTCCTTCGTGTCGAGCTTCTCGAGTATCGCCGGATCGACGCCCAGATCGCCGACAGTGAACCAGGTCACGCGGCGGCGGAAATTGTCCACGCGCTTCTTGCGACAGAACTTGGCGCGGTCGGAACTGCCGCTCGGCGCCACATCGAGCGTGGCGAGCCAGGGGTCGTAGGCCTCGACGGCCTCGGGGCCCGTGGCCAGTCGCTTGTCGTCGAAGAAATTCGTGAGCGCGAATGAATAGGGGCTGCGGTTCGTGAAGATGATCTCGTCGATGCGCGTCGTCACCGCGGCGCTGACCTGGTGATAGATGCGGAAGTAGTTGATGCGGGTGAGGTCGATGGGCATGTCGCCGGTGGTCTTGCCGGGAATGTCGAGCACCACGTAGTTCCAGCCGCGCTGCAGGTGCAGGCCGGGCACGCTCCAGTTGTATTCCTGCTGGTCGGCTGCGCCCGCGCTGGTGATCTCGACCTGGCCGCCGGTGATCTTCGCGGGATCGTCGATGAAGTACCAGAACGCGAGGAAGCGGTGATTCGCCGCGTTCACCGGCGTCGCGAATGTCTTCTTGAAGCGGTCGGTCTGGTTGCCGACGGACTTCATGCTCGCCGGACCGAGCTTGCGCACGTCGGAGTCGCGGGTCAGCGTGGCACTGCTGCGCCAGTCGTTGATGTAGTCGGCGGAGTCGAGCAGCACGTCGAGCGCCTCGCCGGCGGACTGCGCCGCGGCCGGCGTCGCGGCGCCGAGAAGATAGGCGGCCGAAACGAGGACGAAAAGGAACGTGGAACGAAGCCGTGCGGCTGCGGACATGATTGCCTCCCTGCGATGTTGTGAGCGACGCTTCCCTGCGTCTCGAGCGCGCGCAGTGTATCGAAAGATGAGTGGCGCGTCAGCGCGATTTGGTTCCGCGCAAGTGGTTAGATGCAGTCCAGCCGCTGAATGCGCGCCGGCGCCCTGACGGTGCGTCAGCGGCGCACGGACCGCCCGCGATTCTCGCGCTCCTGCTTGTCGCGCTGTTCCTCGCGCTCGCGCCGCTCGGCATCGCGCCGGCGCTTGCGGTCGCTGAACATCGCCTCGCGCACTTCGTCGAGCCGCGCCTGGAAGCGGCTGCGCTGCACGCCGGTGATGCCCGGCACGGACAGCGCCATCTCGAGCTGCGTCACCGACAGCGGAAGATTGCCGGTCGCGATGTGGTACTCGCTCATGTAGAAGCCGGCATCGGCGGTGTCGCCCGCGCTGCTCGCCGCGAGTGCCGTGAAGCGGATCTGCTCGGGTGTGGGGGCGACGTTGTTGAACAGGTCGAGCAGCACCGCGTGCGCTTCCTTCGCCTGGTCCACTTTGAGCAGCGCCTCGGCGTAGCGCATCGTCAGCGGGATATTGCGCGGCGACAATGCCAGCGCGCGCCGGAACACGGTGAGCGCCTCGTCGGTGTCGCCGGCGCCCATCAGCGCCTGGCCGAGCGTCGACTGTAGCATTGGCACCTGTGGATAGTCCTTCGCGAGCGAGGTGAGCGAATCGAGCGGGACCCGAGGATTGCCGGCCTGGAAGGTGGCCAGCGCCTCGCCGTAGAGCTCGCCCGGCGACAGCGCCTGCTGGTCGCGCCGCGCGGAGTAATAGCGGCGGATGTTTTCTTCCGGCGGCGCGGCGAGCACGCGCAGCCGCTCGCGCGTGAGCTGGTAGCTGACGGATTCGGGCGAGGGCTTCAGGTCTTTGAACTGCGCGGCGCGCGCCCGGGATTCGGCGATGCGGTTCGACGCCACGGGATGACTCTGCAGGATCTCGGGCAACACGTTGCGGTTGCTGGCGGTGACGGTGGTGCGGCGGCCCATGGTCTCGAAGAAGTCGGGCATGCCGTAGGGATCGAACCCCGCGGCGGCGAGGAAGGACATGCCGACGCGGTCCGCTTCGTTCTCGTTGGCGCGCGTGAAATTGATCTGCTGCTGCATGGCCGCGCCCTGCGCCATCGTGACACCGGCCATGGCCGCGTCGCTGGAACCGGTGGCGGCGCCGACGAGGATGGACGCGAGGATGGCCGCCATGGTCGCGATGCCCTGGCGGCCTTGCGAGCGCACCCGGCGCGCGATGTGACGCTGGGTGACGTGGGCGATCTCGTGCGCGAGCACGCCCGCGAGCTGCGACTCGTTGCGCGTCGCGAGCACGAGCCCGTAGTTCACGCCGATGAAGCCACCGGGCAGCGCGAACGC
>JBIOZI010000031.1:0-5382 GCA_044871085.1 Steroidobacteraceae bacterium
ATCCGACGAGGTCTGTCCCCTTTTGCTAGGAAACGAGGAATGTCCCCATTTTCCTACTTCGTCAGTGACGCGGTCGCGAGCAGCGCCTCGAACTCCGGTGCCACTGCCTTGAAGTAGTGGCTCGAGACGCCCTCGAGCGTCATCGCGTACAACTTCCGGTCGACGACGCGCATCACGCTCACGCCGTTCATCGAGATCGACTCGTTGGGCACGAAGTGGAAGCTCAGCTTCACTCCCTGTCCGCCGAGGAACTGCGCCGGCTCCACCGACTCCACCTCGAACACGGTCACGCCGCGCACCCGATAGAAGGTTTCCATCATCGACACCAGGTCCTGCGGCGACATGTCGGCCCGGAACGGCGGCACCTGCTGTGCGTCCTTCCTGCGCTGAACGATGATCGCCTTGCCGTCCGGCACACCCGCCACGAACGAAACACTGTCGAGCAGCGGACCGTTCTTGGTCCACACTTCGTCCCACTTGGTCTGGTCGTAGTCCCGCGGAGCCTTGTTCCATGCCGTGGCCGGACGCACGACGAGCGGACTGTGCGCCACCGCCACGGGCTTCGGCGCCACCAGGTGGTAGGTAGGCGCGCACGCCGCGAGCGCGAGTGGCACGGCGGCGGCCAACAGGATTCTGAAGCTCATCGGTTCCTCGTGCTCATTGCGCGAGCGTGAAGCGGACCAGGGCGGCGTCTTTCGCGTCGGGTTTCATGGTGAGGTATCGGGCCAGTGCCTCGCGACCCGCGGCCATCTGCCCCGATTTGATGAGGCCGTAGCCGTGCGCGCGCCATGCTTCTGCCGGCGCATCCGGCATCGCCGCCGACGCGGCGAAAGCCTCGGCGGCGCGCGCATCGTCGCCCGGCTGGGCACGCATCCGGTAGACCTCACCTTCGTGGTAGCGCAGCAGTCCCGTCCACCCCTGCTGTGCAAGGCTGTTCACCAAGTAGAGGCTGGCGCCCGGATCGTTGAGCCCGACCTGCTCTTCGAGCAGCATCGCGCGATACGGCGCAATGACCGCGTTCCATTCGTCGCGCCTGCCGCTGCCCATTCCTCCTTTCGCGGACAAGACCGCAGCGGTGTCGGCGAGGTCGGTCATGCGGTCCTCGCTCGGTGGATGCGTCGAGAGCGTGGAGTCCGAGCGGTCGCGATAACGTTTCTTGCGTTGTGCGGCGCTGGCGCGGCGCTCTTCGATGAGCTGCTTCCACACCTGCGCCGCGGCGTCCGGGGCGTATCCCGCGCGTGACATCAGTGCGATGCCGTAGGCGTCGGCCTCGGACTCGTTCTCGCGGCTGAACTGGAAGATGGACATCACCAGCGCCGCATTGATGCCGTTGGCGGCGCCGATCCAGCCGACGGTTCCGGCCAGGCCGGCCGCGACACCGACGAAGGCCGCGGCCGCGGTCTTGCGCCGCACGTTGCGATAACCCTCGATGGAGTGCTTGCGGAAATAGTGACCGGACTCGTGCCCGAGCACCGCCGCGTACTGCGCCTCGTCCTGCATGCGCGCCAGGAGGCCGGTGTGTACGATCATCATGCCGGACGGAAACATCGCCGCGTTGAACGAGGCATCGCGCATCACGTAGATGCGCAGCTCGGGCACCGCGCGCCCGACCAGGCGCTCGACCACCGCGCGCGTGTACGCCGCCAGCTCCGGCGACTCGAGGCGCAGCGGCGAAGTCGCGACGGTCTCCTCGATGCGTTCCACGCTCTGCCAGATGCCGCGCTCGTCGGCGTCGACCGGCTCGTAGTTCGCATCGATGAGCGGCGGCAGGTCGGTCGGCAGCACGCGCGCGCCCACGCCCCGCGCCGCGCACAACGCGCACGCACCTGCCGCCATCACGAATTGCCGGCGCGAGCCCGCCATGGCCTCAGGCCTTCTTCTTGGGCGCCGGCGCCGGCGCCGCCTTCATGGTGTCGAGTAGTTTGGTGACCATCGCGTCGGCGCCCTGCGCGGTGCGGATGTCGCCCACCGAGGAGGACAGGAAGTTGAACCACACGACGTCGCCGGTCTTCAGGTCGACGAGCGAAGCGAAGGCCTGCTGCGAGCCACCGGCCGGTATGATGCAGAACCCGACCATGCAGCCGAGCATTCCCACGGCCTGCAATGCGGCGCGGCCGCCGCTCGAGAAGCTGTCGCGCGCGAACACGAACAGTGCGTAGTCCTGCCCCGAGGCGGCCCCGTAGCTGGTCGCGAGCTCGCCGAGCGTCCAGTCGAAGCGGTCCTTCTTCGTCGGCAGCGCGGCGTAGGGCAGGTACTTGTGCAGCAGGATCGACTGACCGACCACTTCGTGCAGGCGGTTGAGCTCCAGCGCGACTGATTCGCCGCCACCGGCGTCGGCCCAGCTCAGGGCCACCCGCGCGTCACCGCCGCGCCTGGCCTGCTGCCTGCGCAGCGCACCGAGCACTTCCTCGCGCGCGGTGTTGGTCCAGTCTTCGCGCTGCTCGAGCTGGCCGCCGGCGGTGAGCAGGTTCACCGCGATGTCGGGGCGCATGACGATGAGTTTGTAGCTGCCGGTGGGCGGCGTGAAATCGGCGCCGGCCTGCTGCCGGGTGGTCGTGCACCCGGCGAGCGCGACCAACAGCAGCCCCGCGAACGTGACGCGTCTGATCATTGGCTCCCCCAACTCCGCGATGGCGATGCGCGTTCGACCTGTATCTCGGCCGGTAGTTTGCTACAGGACGCGGGGAGACAAAAGCACCCTGGGTGCGCGCTATTTGACCAATTGCACCTCGATCTCGACCAGCATGCCCGGGGCCACTAGGCCCGCAACCTGAACCGTGGAACGCGCGGGCAGGTTCGGCTGCTCCTTCGTGCCGAAGAACTGCGTGTACGCGGACATGAAGCCTTCGAAATCCATGCGCCCGTTCTTCGCCGGATCCCCGCCCAGATAGACAGTCATCGCCACGATGTCCCCGTATCCCAGGCCCAGCTTGTCGAGCGATTCCTTGATGCGGGCGAACACGCTCAGGGCCTGCGTCCTGGTGTCCCCCCAGTACGCCGCGCTGCCGACTTCCGCCTTGGGGTCCGCCGGGGTGGGCGTCATGCCGCTGTGGAAGATGATGGTCTTGCCGGCCGGCACCTCGACCGCGCGCGCGATCGGGAAGTTGTTGTTAGGGCCGAGCGAATGGCGCACCACGTCGGCGGCGTGCGCGGCACTGGCGGCCACCGACAGCGAGGCGCACGCGAGTACCGACGCGCGGATGAAGGGAAGGCTGCGGATCATGTGGGCTCCTGCGGGTCGAAAGTCATTTGAGACTGTTGATGTAGGCAACGACGTCATTGATCGCGGCATCATCGGCCAGCGAGGCCACCACCGCGCGCATCTGCGCGCCGTAGGCATCCCGCGGGTCCGCGCCGCGCAGGCCACGCCGGTAGTTGTCGAGCTGCGCGGCGAGGTACCAGTCCGAGCGCGCCGCGAGCGCGGGCGCCTGCAGCGTGGCGTTGCCCTCGCCTTTCGCGCCATGACACGCGGCGCAGGCAGCGTACAGCGACTTGCCGCGTTTCGCATCGCCCGTCACGGTATGCGCCGGCGGGCGCGACTCGAGCGTGCCGATGAAGCGCACCGCGTCCGCGAGCCTGCTTTCCTGCTCGAGCCGCAGTCCCACCGGACCCATCTCGTGCCCCGGCGCGTCCGCCTCGGGCGCGCCGCGCACGCCACCGGCGAAGTACTGGAGCTGGCGCGTGAGATACCAGGGCTCCATGCCCGAGACCTTCGGCGCGCGGATCGCGACGTTGCCGTTGGCATTGGCGCCGTGGCAGAGCAGGCAGTGGTCGAACTCGTTGGCGGCGCCGGCGCGGCCCGCGAGGCAGGTGGCGAGCAGCGCGGCCCACATGGTTTTTCTGGGGCGCTCCGCGCTGCCTTTTCCCGCGCGCTCCGCGCTGCCTTTTCCCGCGCGCTCCGCGCTTACTTTTCCCGCGCGCTCCGCGCGACGCGTCGTGCCCCGCCTCATGCGGCCACCCCCTGCCCGCCACGCTCGCGTGCGTCGATGTCCGCGATGGCGTGGTGCGCGGAGGCGATCGCGCCCTCCTGCCAGCCGGGGTGATAGCTCACCTGGTCGCCCATCAGGTAGTGCGCGCCCACCGGCGCCTGCAGGCGCGCGAACCAGCGCGCAAACAGCGCCTCGTCCCACTGCGCGGCGCAGCCGAGCATGTGGTTCATCTGGTGCCACGCGATGCTGACGCCGGATTCCACATGGCTCGCATAGTCTGGATGTATCTTCGCGCCCTGCTGAATTGCGAGCTCGAAACGCTCCTGCGGCGGGAGGCGCGCAAATTTTTCGCCGGCGCGCGGATCAAACGTGTATGCACCCAGCACCACGCCTTTCTTGCGATGAATGCCATGCGCCGGATACCAGATCTGCTGGATGTCCTGAAGCGTCCAGGAAATGCCGCCATAGATTCCTTCGCGCTCCCAGAAGCGCTCCTTCATTTGAAAACCGATCTTGAACAGCTTGCCGCGCGGCACCGCGGTGAAACCCGCGGAATACTCCGCCGGGAAGTTGTGCTCGATGCCCGCCAGCAGGTGCATCGGGATGCAGTTGAGCACGTAGTCGGCGCGCGCCGTGGTGTACGCGCCGTTGCGCCGGTAGGTGACGTCGACGCCGCGCTCGCGCACCTGGATCTTCTGCACCTGCGATTCGAGCTCGACGAGATTCCCGACCTTCCGCAGGAACCCGGCGACGACGCGGTCCATGCCGCCGGCGGGCTCCATCATCATCGCGGCCTGGTCGTCGGTCTCGCCGAAGCTCATGATCAGCATGAACTTCGACTTCAGCAGCTCGCTGGGCGACAGCGGCGCCTTGAGCTGCTCGGGCGCGGTGTAGTCGTGCTTCGCCAGCCCCGAGCGGCTGGTGCCGATGTAGCGGAACTGCGGGTCGAGCTCGCCGAAGGCGCGTAGATAGTCACGCAGCCGCTCCCAGTCCTGCGTGGTCATAGGCCCGGTGAACATCTCGGGCTTCATCGACTTCGCCATCAACTCGGCGACGAAGCCGCGCGTGTCGTTGAGGTACTCGCGCGCGCGGATCGGCTTGCCGCCGAACATCGCGTCGTCCTGCACCCAGGCATTGCGGTTGTCGTTGATGAACGGCGTGAGCTCGACGCCGAGCTCCTTGCAGTACTCGAGCAGGTGGACGTGGTGCCCGGGAATGCGCGCCGGCCCGGCGTTGAAGTACAGGTCCGGGTCCGCGTCGAACCTGCACACCTGCGGATAGCCGGTCTCGTCGATGCGGTCGCCGGCGCGCAGCGTCATGTTGCGCCCGCCGGCGCGGAACGACGCCTCGAGCACGCGCACCTCGTAGCCTTTGCGGTCGAGCTCGTAAGCGGCCGTGAGCCCGGAGATGCCCGCGCCCAGGATCAGCACCTTCTTCCTGCCGCGCGCGGCCG
>JBIOZI010000032.1:0-15918 GCA_044871085.1 Steroidobacteraceae bacterium
TGAGTATCGTGGAGTCAGGATGGTCACCCGCCTCGCCGCATATTCTTCACAAGCCAACCGTAATGCGATCACCATTACGTTGTGGCAACTGATCGGGAACAAGGAAATTCCAATGGAGTTGACGGTCGAAGAAGGGCGCGGACTTACATATTGGGATGGCATCAAGTGGGACCAAGATGCGCCGGGAGCCGGCGAGATGTGCGTACTCACTCCGAAACTTGGTTTGTTCAGCTCGGTATCGATCAAGGCGAAATGATCCGCGCAAAGCGCGGGTACGAATGAAAAAGAAGAAGTATCCAAGCAGCCGCCGCGCAAGGATCGATTTGACGTTGAAGTGATCGGATGTTTCGCAGCGCGGATATGAGCGGCAAGACCCAGACCGGCCGCGCAAAAAGAACGGGCCGCCCTCGCGGGCGGCCCGTTCTTCATCTGCAGCAACGGTAGTTAGAACTCGTACGAGAAGCCGACGCGCACCGAACGCGGTGCCTGGTACGTGCGTGGCTGGCCGTAGAACGGCGCGGGAACGTTCTTCGCGCCCGTCGCCGCCGTGCGCACTTCACCCTGCTCGACCACCCGCGACACGGAGTCGGCATTGAGGACGTTGTAGACGTCGAGACGCATCACGCTCGACCCCTTGGCGCCCTCGAACAGCCGGTACGCGAAGCTGAGATCGAGATTGGTGACCCAATCCGTCCGTCCCTGCGAGCCGCGCGTGGTCGGCTCGTCCGCGAACCGCGAAGGAGCGACCCCGAGCGCCGCGAGCTGCGTCGCCAGCGCGCCCGTCACGTTCGCCAACTGGGCTCCGCGCGGGCAGAACCAGCTCGACGGCGTTCCCGAGTTGGGCGCCAGCGGATCCACGGCCGGCGGCACGTAACCGATGCATCCGTACGGACGTCCGGACTGCACGATCAGGTTCGCGCCCGCCGTGAACTTCTCCCACATCGAATAGCTGCCGCTCAGCTTGAAGCTGTGCCGACGGTCGTTCGGCAACGCACCGAACGCGCCGATCATGTTGGCCGCATGGTCGAAGTCCTGCGTGATCGACGTGTCGGTCTGACCGACGTCCGACTTCACCGCGCCCTCGTAGTTGCCGCGCGACTTCGACCAGAGATAGGAGCCTTGCAGGCTCCACACATCATCGAAGGGCCGGTTGAATGTGAGCTCGATGCCGTCGTACTTGCGAACGGCCGAGGGAAGATTCATGTCTCCCTTGGTGAGGTCTATCCATTGCGGGTCGTACGCCGGATTCGGATTGCCGGCAGCGTCCGCACGACCCTCGCCGTTGATGTCCAGGAACACGCGCGCCGGATCGCCCGGGTTGACGAGGACGAACGGGTAGATGCTCGGATCGACGTCCTCGCAGGGCAGGCCATTGCGGATGCAGTATCGGTTGATGGCATCGCCGATCGCGGTGTCCTCGATCGTGCTCTCGAGCTCGCGCTTCGTGTAGCGCAGGCCGGCCGACCAGCCGTCGAACCAACCTCCGTCGAAGCGGTGCTCGAACCCGATGCTGAATTCCCGTTCGAACATGGGCTTGAGGTCGGCCGCGATGACGGAACGCGGATCCGGCGCCGAGGGTGGGCTGAAGTAGTCCGTCGGCCCGATCTGTGCGCCCACCGTCGGGAATCCGCTGGCGTCGATGACGAGGTTCCCGGCGCCATCGCGCGTGGTCTGGAAGTACTGGTCGGTGTAGACCTCTCCCGAGCTCGCACGGATCGAGGTGTTGGTCGCGATGGGTAGATAGTAGTCGCCCATCGAGGCGAACATGCGGTTGCGGCCGCTCTCGTCCATGTTCCAGCTGAAGCCGATGCGCGGCGCGATCTGATCGGAGATCTTGACGTAGCTCTGGCCCTGCACGTTCTTGTAGTCGTACACGTCGCCGCGCAGACCGAACTGCAACGTGAGCGACGGAGTGATCGACCAGGAGTCCTGCACGTACCAGGCGGACTGGATCGCCTTGAAGTCGCCGATATTGGCGAACGTCAGTTTCTCGACGCAACCGTTCACGCCGGCGCCGGCCGGACAGTCGCCCTGCACGTAGCCGTAGTAGAGCGCACCGCCGCTATAGGCGCTGACCGCGGTGCTCAGCAGGTCCTCGTAGTCGTAGCCGACGCGCACGTGGTGTTCGCCCGCGCCATTGAAGTAGACGTCGGCGTCGAGGCGATAGGTGTCACGTGTGTCCACGCCCACGAGATTGAACGGACCCGCCTGGCGACCCAGTGTCACTGACCCGCCCGTGGTGCCGAAGTCGAGGATGCCCGGCTGCTCGATGTACGGGCCGAAATCGCCATAGTGGCTCTTCGTCCTGCCGGCCAATGCGGATAGCGTCAGGTTCGGGCTGAACACGCCGGTGTACTGCAGGATGGCATTGCTGCCGCCGGACTTCTGGCTGTACTTGAGTAGTGAGCCATCTTCATTCGTCAGGCCTGCCACGGGCAGAATCGCGTTCTCCGCCTTGCCATAGTTCCACGGCTGGTACTCGCTCGTCTCCGTATCAGAGAAGTAGGTGGCCTCCACGCGATGGTTGTCGGTGAAGACGAAGTCGAGCTTCGCCGCGTAGCGGGGATCGTTGTACTGCGTATTCGTGTACGTGCCGTTGTTCGTGGTCGGATTCGTGTACGCCACGGCGAGCCAATTGTCGGTCTGGCGCGGGTTCACGAGGCCCATGAAGAAGATCTTGTCCTTCCAGATGGCGCCGCTCGCCCAAACCGTTTGCTCGCTGAAGTCCTGCTTGACCTTTCCCTGGATGTCGATGATGCCCACCGAGTTGTTGCCGCCCGGGCGGTAGGTGGTCGGTCGCGACGCGCGCAACGAGTCCGGCGACCAGTAGGCACTCACACCCCAGTGGAAATCGTTCGACCCGGAGCGCGTGACGATGTTGATGATGCCGCCGGTGCCGCGACCAAACTCGGCCTGGTATCCGCCCGTCTTCACTTCGATCGTCTTGATCATCTCGAACGGCAGGTCGGCGTAGCCGAGGAACGTGCGCTGATCGGTGACATTGAGACCGTTGACGTAATACGCACTTTCGGCGGCGGAGGTGCCGGCCACAGTCACCGCGTTCTGGTTGCGACGCACGCCGTTTGCCACGATGGACGGATCGGCCAGCGACACCGTCGGAGCCAGCATCACCGTCGCGTTGATGCTGCGCGCGAGCGGAGTGCGATCGGCGATGTCCTGGACGTCGAGCGAGATGCCGCTATCCGTCCTGCCGAAGTCCTTGATGGAGCGCACGGCCGAAACCGTCACCTCGTCTAGCTTCTCGCCTTCCTTGCCCAGCGTGAACGCGAACGTGCTGGCGCCGGGCGCCACCGTGATCACGCGGGACTCGAGCGACGCGAAACCCGGCGCCTGCACGGTCGCCTTGTACGTGCCACCCGGTATCGCGGAGAGGCGGAACGCGCCGGAGTTGTCCGCCGTGACGCTGCGAACCGTGCCCTGGTCCGAAACCAACTCGACCTTTGCCGAAGGGATGGGTTGCCCTTTTTCGTTGACGACATGACCCGCGACATCGACGGTGGTGTACGCCGCCGCCACCGCGTAGTTCGGCGCCAGTGCCGACACGCCGATTCCCGCCAAAACCAGTGAGCCACTCGCGATGGCCGCGCGGGTCATCTTCAAGATTGGATGGTTCGCGAGGGCGGTCCTGACGGCCCTGCGGATCGATAGTTTGCCTTCGCACGCCTGTTGGTCGCGCCCTTGGTGAGACTTCAGTTTCATAGTCTTCGTCCCCTGATGTTTTTGTTCCGGATGCGCAGCGCGCATTCGGGTTGCAGGGGATTTCGCGTTGAGGAATAGGCAACGCCGCGGCCGATGGCACACAGCAGCCACCCTGGAATTCCCCCGAGCCTGAGGGAATCACCCGACCGAACATGGATTACCCACGCCAGCCCCCAACCACGAGGACTCGCGCGTCAGCGCCCATGAAAACGCTAAATCTCCTGCAAGGAGGTCGAGACTAACACGCGCTGTATTGGGTACAACGCGATGTACGGCCGCGCGCCCTGCGGCGGGAGGCGCGCCAGCGCGAATCGAGCTACTTGAGGAAATTTGAGGCGTCGGCGCCATGTCGCGGCGCACCACGCGACGTGTCGCGGGCACGGCCTGCGACGTCGCCAAAATGAAAAAGCCATCTGAGGCGATCACACATTCTTTTCATGCTTCCCGCGACCGGTGACGAGGGCCGGAAAAACTTCGACGCAAAGGACGTCGCCGTAGTCGAGCGCAACCTGGGTGCCGACTTCGTCTATTTCGTCGACGCCAACGAGCCGGCGGGCTTCATTCACCCGTACTTACTTCTCGATTCGCTCCTCGAGTACGTCAGCGCGGCGTACAAACGCCTGGTTGAGCGTCTGGGAAAGGTGCCGTGACGCCGTGCGCTCACTTTTCCCTCATGGACCGGAACCGCCCGGTCGCGGAATACTCGACGGCCTCCCCGATGTTGCTGGCGAGCACACGGCGCCGGCGCGTCGCCGCGACGTCGAGGATCTCCTCGACCGGCATGGCTTTGCCGAACAAATAGCCCTGCCCCACCTTGCAGCCCAGCGTCAGCAGGATGTCGCGTTGTGCGTCGAACTCGATGCCTTCGGCGACGGTGTCGAGGCCGAGCGCGTCGGCCAGCGACAGGATCGCCTTCGCGAGCGCGGCGGCGTCCGCGCCGTCACTGCTCCCATCGGCACGCGCCAGGCGCTCGACGAAGGAACGATCGATCTTGAGGATGTCGATGGGCAGGCGATGCAGATATGAGAGTGAGGAATAGCCGGTGCCGAAATCGTCGAGCGCGAGACGCACACCGACGGTCTTGAGCTCCGCGAACGTGCGTTCGATGTGCTTGGAGTTCTCGAGCAGGAGGCTCTCGGTGACTTCGAGGATGAGACAGTCGGGCGCGAGCCGGTTGTGCCCGAGCGCTTGGCGTACGTCCTCGGCGACATGGCCCTGGTTGAGATAGCGGCTCGAGACGTTTACCGAGACGCGCACGGCGTGGCCCAGCGCGATGTCGCGTTGCAGGCGTGCGCCGTCCGCGCAGGCGCGGTTCAGCATCCACTGCGTCATCGGCAGGATCTGCCCGGTCTCCTCCGCGAGCGCGATGAAATCGCCCGGCAGCACCAAGCCGCGCTTCGGATGACGCCAGCGCATCAGCGCTTCCACTCCTACCAGGTGCCGCGAGGCCAGATCGACGATGGGCTGGTAGTGCGCCTCGAACTGCTGTTGCGCGATCGCCGTGGTGAGCTCGTTCTCGACGCGCAAGCGGCGGCGCGCCGCACGCAGCATCTCGGGCTGAAACGACTCGGCGTGTCCCTTGTCGTGCGACTTCGCCGAATACATGGCGGCATCGGCATTGCGCATGAGCCGCTCGACGTTGCTGGCGCGGTCCGCAAGCGCGACGCCGATGCTCGCGCCGACGTGTACCTGCTTGCCGTCGAGGTCGAAAGGCTGGCGGCAGACGTCGGTTATCTGGCGCGCGACGGCCATCGCGGCGTCGATGTTCGGCGCATGGTCGATGAGCACGGCGAATTCGTCACCTCCCAGGCGCGCGACCGTGTCGCCGGCGCGCGTACACTGGACCAGGCGATGGGCGAAGTTGCGCAGCAGTGCATCGCCGGCGCTGTGCCCCAGGCTGTCGTTGACGGTCTTGAAATTGTCGAGGTCGATGAACAGCACCGCGGGCGTCATGCCATCGGCGATGCGCTTGACGGCCTGGTGCACGCGGTCGGAGAACAGCGAGCGGTTGGCGAGCAGCGTGAGCGGATCATGGAACGCGAGCGTGCGCAGCTGGTCGTTGAGGCGGGTGGCATCCGTCGTGTCGCGAATGTTGAGCGTCACACCGCCGATCGATTCCACGTGGCACAGGTTCGCGATCACCATCTTGTAGGAACGCTTCTCGCCGCTTTCCTGCGGAATCGAGAACGAGGCGGTCTTCTCGGACTGCGGGCTGCGCAGCACCTCCTCGAAGAGCGCGCGCAATTGCACGCCCGCGTGGCCGAGCACATCGTCGATGCGCCTGCCGTCGAGGTCGTTGGGACTCGCGCCGAGCAAAACTTCGGATGAAGGGCTCGCGTAACGGATTATTCCTTCGCGATCGATGATGGCGATCATGTCGCTGGAACGGCGTACGAGCTCGGTGAGCCGCTCGTCGAAGCGGCGCGTCGCGACCTCACGGTTCAGCCCGACGACCTCGCGCGTCGCGAGCGCCTGGCCGAATACCACGAGCAGGGTGGCCGCCAGCACGACGAACACCAGCACCGGCGATTGAATATTGGCGAGCTGCAGCCGGTCGTCGAGCAAGGCGACGACGCTGACCATGAGTGCGACGATCGGCAGCGAGCCGCGCAAATCGCCGTGCAGTCCACCGGTACTCGAGTTGAGCTTGCGCTGTTGCCGCTGTGTATGCGCGGAGGCGACCATGCACAGGTAGAAGATGTGGTACACGAGGTCCATCGGCGCGGCGGTGTCGGCATCCTGGCGCAACTGCGTGTTGACCCAAACCAGATCCGACACCAGCGTGGCCACGAGTGCGACCAGCAGCCAGGCGATCGCGCGCTCGGAACGCCAGTCGGTGACCTGCATCGCGAGCATCGCCCCGGCGATGATGCAAGTGCCATTGCCGATACCGTAGCTCGCCGCGGACCAGTTCTGTGCCAACTCGTGCGAGTTCATCGTCGTGAGCGGCGCGAGCGCCGTGAACCACAGCAGCGCCCCGAAGCCGACCACGAGCGTTGCGAAATCCACGAGCGAACGCAGCGTGTTCATGCGGCCGCCGACATCGAAATAGAGCGTGATGCATGCGGCCGCGGCAAGCGGGTAGTAGAAGAGCCACAACACGTCGGGCCACGCGCCGTACACGGAGCTCGCGGTGAGCTCGCTGTATCCCCAACCAGTGCTCGCGACGATATCGAGGACCTCTGCCGCGAAGATCAGACGAAACGCGAGGCGGCGCTTGGATGTCAGCGCGCGGTCGGTCATCACCGGCCACAACAGCACGAGCAGCGTGATGATGATGGGAAAAGATCCCCACGCGGCGATGAAGTCGGCGACCCGTTCCCCGCCGAAGCCGAAATTGAGCGCGGCCAGGCACGTCATCGAGTAGACGATGCACAGCGAAAGCGCCGTTCGTGACCAGCGATCGACGAGTTTCCCTAGGGCATTTCCCATCGATCAGGTAGTGGCGGTGTCGCGGACATTCATCCGCAGATGTTCGCAAAGACACCCGCGGTACGACTGGATAGTGGTCACATCTGCCGCGGCTCCCGGGCGCGCGAGCGCCCGCCCGGTACCTCGACTCGCGCGAGTGCGAACGGCGTCGCATTCGCGGGCGGCATGCGCGCGGCCGGCCGGCACCGGGTCGGCCGGTCAGCGGACAGACCATTCGAACCGCCGGTCCGCGCCAATCCGATTCGCGTAACCAGAGCCGCGATGTGGCGCGACGCGGTGATCCACTCGGCCCGGAATCTGTTAGCTTCGCCGGCACGCTTGCGCGGCCCGACGCGCCGCCTAACTAATATCTGGAGTCGACATGCTCAGGGAAACCCGGGTTTTCGTACTCGTACTTTTCGTGCTCGTACTGAGTGCCTTGATTTCGAGTGCTGCGTTCGCAGTCGGCGACACCACCGGCGGCATCGTCGGCAGGGTCGGGGCCGGCGATGCGCCCGTCGCCGGCGCCACCGTCACCGTTCGCCATGTCGACACGGGCCGCACGCACCGCGTCACGACCGGCTCGGACGGCGAGTTCCGCATTGGCACGCTCGCCGTCGGCACCTACGAGGTCAGGGCGACGTCCGCGGCGGGCGAAACCGTGCCGGAAACGGTCGAGGTACACGTCGGTGGCAACACCGCGTTGCAGTTGCTGATCTCGGCCATGGAAACCGTCGAGGTCTCCGCGCGCCGCACGCACGGCCTCGTCGACCGATATTCGACGGACGCAGGCGTGCAGCTGTCGGTCGGGGAGCTCGCGCGGTTGCCCGTGCAACGCGACATTGCGTCCGTGGCCATGCTGGCCCCCGGCGTCGTCGGTGGCGACGCGGGGTTCAATGGCCTGCCCTCGTTCGGCGGCGCGAGCGTGGCGGAGAACGTGTTCTACGTGAACGGGCTCAATGTCACGAATCTGCGCAACGGGCTCGGCGGACCCGACGTACCTTTCGATTTCTACGAGGACTTCCAGATCAAGACGGGCGGCTATTCCGCCGAGTTCGGCCGCTCCACGGGCGGAGTCGTGAACGCGGTCGCGAAGAGCGGCACGAACGAGTGGCGCTTCGGCGCGAACATCTACCGCACTCCTGGCACGCTGCGCAGCCGATCGCGCGACGTGCGCAACAGTGAAGGCACTCTGGCCGTCGCCAATTCGCGCGATCGCCTCGACGAGACCGAAGTGAACATCGAAGCGGGCGGACCGTTGATCGCCGACCGCCTGTTTCTCTACACGCTCGTGAGTCCGCGCCGCGTGCAGGGTTTCGACTTCGAACCCTCCGGAACGCGCGTCGAGCGCGACGAGAACAATCTGTTCTGGGGCCTGTCGCTCAACTGGCTCGTCGGCGACTCTCACAAGCTCGAGCTCACCGCATTCTCCGACCGGCACGACGTCGACTTCACGCAGCGCGACTGGGACAGCGACACGGGCGAGGTCTCCGGCGACCCGCGGCGCTCGACCAGCAGGCGCGGCGGCACGAGCGCCGTCGTAAGGTACTCCGGGCAGCTCACCGACGCGCTGAGCGTCTCCGCGCTGGTCGGCCGCACGCAGAACGATCTCGTCGACTCGAGCCCGCTCGACGCCAACCCGGCTATCTACCTGACCGACGACGGCACCACCTTCACACCGATCGGTAATTTCGGCAGCGACGAGTTCGGGCCGGCCGACGACGAACGCACCGTGGTGCGCCTCGACTTCGACTGGGACATTGGCGATCACACCCTGTCGTTCGGCCTCGACCGCGAGGTCATGGACAGCTTCGAGGACAAGACCTACTCGGGCGGTGTGTACTACGAGCTGCACACCGAAGATCCGCAGGATTTCGCCTGGGCGTTCCACCAGAGAACCTCGGGGGAATTCCGCACCATCGCCACCGCCGCGTACGTCGAGGGAACGTTCCGCCTGCCCGACGTGACGTTGACGGCCGGCGTGCGCAGCGACCAGTTCGAGAACCGCAACGGCCTCGGCGGCACGTTTGTCGACATGGAGCGCCAGATCGCCCCGCGCTTCGCGGTCGCCTGGGATATCGGCGGCGACGGCAACGACAAGCTGTATGCCAACGCCGGCCGCTACTATCTACCCGTCGCGAACATCCTCAACATCCGGCTGGCCGGCGCGTTCTACGCCGACGAGGAGCGCTTCGAGCTCGTGGGTCTCAACGACGACGGCACGCCGGTCCTGGGCGCCGTGCTCGATCCTCTGTTCGTGCAGTTCGACGGGGAGGTGGCCGATCCGCGAACCATCGTCAACCAGGACATCGAGCCGATGTACCAGGACGAATTCATCGCGGGATATGCCTTTCGCCTGGCCGACGCCTGGAGCGCGGACATCAATGCGGTCTATCGCAAGCTGGGTCGCGCCATCGAAGACTCGACGCCGTGCCTGCCGCTCGATGCGATCGCGCTCGAGCGCTATGGCATCGCGGACTATTGCGGCACGATCAGCCCGCCCTATGTTCTCACCAACCCGGGCTCGGCGATGCGCGTATTCCACGACTTTGGCCAGGGCGACGGGCTCGAGGAGCTGCGCTTCGCCGCCGCCGAGCTCGGCTATCCGCAGGCCACGCGCAAATACACGGCGCTCAATTTCAGCGTGCAGCGCGACTACCGCGACGCGTGGTCCCTCGCGGGCTCGTATACCTGGTCGCGATCGAGCGGCAACTACGAAGGCACGGTCAAGAGCGACGGCCTGTTCGTCGAGCAGAACGCCGGCTTCACGACCGCGTTCGATTTCCCGAGCCTGCTCGAGCACGCCGACGGCTATCTACCCAACGATCGCCGGCACGTGCTCAAGCTCTGGGGCAGCTGGGGCTTCGCTCGTCGGTGGCAGGTCGGCTGGAACTGGCTGTCCGCGAGCGGCCGGCCGGTGAGCTTCCTCGGCCTGCATCCGACGGATCTGAATGCGCAGGTCTACGAGTCTGCTGCATTCTATCGCGACGGCGAGCCTGTGCCGCGCGGCAGCGTGGGCCGCACCGGCTGGCTGCATCAGCTCGACCTGTCCACGCGCTTCGAGTTCGAGTTCGGAGCGACCCAGGGACACGTGCGGCTGGAGGTCATCAACGTGCTCGATCTCGAAAACGAAGTCGGTACATACGAAGAAGGTGAGCTCGATCCGACACCAGGTGATGCCTTCCCCGACGATCCCAACTACGGCCTGCCCATCGAATTCCAGCAGCCACGCACCGTTATGCTATCGGCCCAGTTCCGTTTTTGAAGGTCCGTTTCTGATGGCCCGTCTTCCGCTCGCCGCGCTGGCAATAGCGCTGCTCGCGGGCTGCCAGTCGGCGCCGCGCGTCGCGGCGGACCTCGTCATCCTGAACGGCGACGTGCGCACCATGAATGCGGCGACGCCACGCGCCACCGCCATCGTCGCGCACGCCGGACGCATCGCTTACGCCGGTGACGACCGCGGCGCGCGCCAGTGGATAGGCTCGAAGACCCGCGTCGTCAACGCGCGCGGCCACACCGTGCTTCCCGGCCTCATCGACAGCCACATCCACGTCATGGAAGGGGCGCTCGCACGTGGCGCGTGCAGCCTGCACGATGAACCATTGACGCTGGACGCCGCGGCCGCGGCCATCCGCGAGTGCGCGGCGCGGCCACCGGGCACGGGTTGGGTCATCGTCCTCGACGTCAACGGCGTCGGCTTCGACGCGAGCGCGCGCTCCATCGACGCCATCGTTCGCGACCGTCCGGTGCTGCTCTGGGGCGCGGACGGCCACACGGCCTGGGTCAACAGCGCGGCACTGCGCGCGGCGCGCATCACCGCCGCAACCCGCGATCCGGCGGGCGGACGTTTCGGACGCGACACGAGCGGCGCGCCGACCGGGTTCCTGGTCGATGAGGCCGTCGCGCGCGTAACCGACATCGCGATCCGGCCCACGCCCGCGCAACGAGTCGACGCCTTGCGCGCCACACTGCCCGAGCTGCATGCCGCCGGCATCACCTCGTTCATGGAAGCCAATACCGATGCCGAGACGTTGCTCACCTACGTCGCGCTCGCGCGCGACAAGCAATTACATGCGCACGTCTCGATCGCATTGCAGAGCGACGGCGAGGATGACGAAGAGGAATTCGCGCGCCTGCGCCACCTGCGCGAGCAAGTGGCCCACGAACCGCTGCTGCGCGCCGACGTGGTCAAGCTGTTTGCCGATGGCATCATGGAACACCCGACGCAGACCGCCGCCCTGGTTGCGCCCTACCTGAATGCCGATGGCACGCCGACCGATAAGCGGGGCCGGCTGTATCTCGACCCCGTCGCGATGGCGGAATTCGTGCGCAATGCCGCGGACTCCGGCTTTGGCATTCACATTCATGCGATTGGCGATGGCGCAGTGCGTGCCGGGCTCGATGCCTTCGCAGCCGCACGCTCAGCCGGCAGCAAACAGCGCTACAGCATCGCGCACCTGGAGCTCGTCGATACCGCGGACCTGCCGCGCTTCGCCGCACTCGATGTGTTCGCGTCGCTGCAATTGCTCTGGGCGCAGCCCGATAACTACAGCGTCGACGCCGTGAAGCCGTACCTCGGCGCGGAGCGGCATGCACGCCTGTATCCCGCGCGCGCGCTGCTGGCCGCCGGCGCCACAGTTGCCGGGGGCAGCGACTGGAACGTCTCCAGCTACAATCCGTTCGAAGCGATGGCCACCGGAATGTCGCGCATGAATCCGGAGCAACCCGGGCGCGGGACGCTGAATGCGGCAGAAGCATTGACGCTCGAGGAGATGCTCGCGGCATACACGGTGCACGCAGCGCGCATGTTGGGCCGCGAAGACGAGATCGGCTCGCTCGGCGCAGGCATGGCGGCGGATGTCATCGTGCTCGATCGACGCCTCAGCGCGGAGACGTCGGCGAATGAGCTGCGCAAGACCCGCGTCATCCATACTTTTATTGCCGGCCGACCGGTATCCCCGGCCAACTAGCCCCGGCCCGGCTCCGGGCGTGATCCACGGTTGGCGCGAAGCAGGCCTCGGAACGCCGTTTCCCGGAACGGCGCCTCGCCGAGCCCGAAAAACAGTTTTCCGGCGGGGGTCGAAAAGGGACTCCGCCGTTCGACTAGAAGTAAACCACCAAGGAGAAAAGCATGACCCGATATGTGGATGGATTCGTCCTGCCGGTCGCGAAGAAGAACCTCGCCGCCTACCGCCGTGTAGCCCGCGCCGCCGCCAAGGTGTGGCGCGGCCACGGTGCCCTCGAGTACGTGGAGTGCGTGGCCGACCAACTCACCAGCAAGCACGAGGGCAAGACCTTCACGTCCCTGTTTCCGAAACTCGCCAAGACGAAGCCGGGCGAGGTCGTGGTCTTCTCGTGGATCATCTACAAATCGAAGTCGGACGCGAAACGCATCATGAAGAAAGTCATGGCAGATCCGCGGCTCGCCAAGATGATGGACCCCGAAAACATGCCCTTCGACATGAGCCGCATGGCGTGGGCGGGCTTCAAGCCGATCGTGGAGGCTTGAAGCGGCGCTGGCGATTCAATTGCAGTTCGTGAGCGAGTTGACCCAGTTGGTGAGCAACGCTGCCCCCTGCGCATCCACCTGCTCTGACCCCAGGGGCGGCATGCCGTGTGCGTCGCGCCGGTTCATGCGCGCAATGACCACGGAGCGTGTCGCCGCGCCCGGCGCGATGAGCCTCGCGTTGCTGATGCCGAGGTCGCCGACCCCCGGCGGGACGTTGCATGCATTGGTGTCCGCGAGAGGGGTCGTGTAACGAAGATCCATGTTGGAAGTCGTCGGACCCCCTGGGCGATGGCACTGCGCGCAGTTGGTATGCAGGTACGCGCGCGCGCGAGCGCCGAGCGTGCCCGCGGTTCCGGTCGGATCGGGATACGGGACCTGGTCTGTCGGGTTGGCTATCGGCGCCGCCAGCACGTCGATTGCGTTGAACGTGAGGAGCTGATGAGCATCACGACCGGTCTGCGGATACGTGATGTTGAACGCGAGCTGTCGTGTCTCGAGGCCGAGGGAGCGGCCCGCTGCCTCGGTATGACACAGCATGCACTGGCCCTCGCTCGGATAGCTCCACTTGTGTCCGCCGACCGTCACTTGCTTGCCGCCGCGCACCAGGGTCGCATCGGTTTGCTGCGCATTCCATTCGTAGCTGTAGCCTGCCCAGACGCCGTCGGGGTGACGCATGAGGAGGCGCGTCTCGATCAGGCGATCGTCGAGACGGAAGTTCTTCATCAACACCGTACCGTTGGGGAAATCCCAGTCGCCGTCGGCGCCGACGGTGATGTTTCGTCCGTTCGGCAATCCGATCCAGCGTTCCTTCACCGCGCCGTCGGACCAGAACGCCGCGCTCGGCGCGTAGGGAATCAGCCCGCTCGCCGGCCGTGTCGCGTTCGACGCGTTGACGCAGCCGGTGGCGGACAGTCGCGTGGCCACGCCCGCGCCGCCGCCACCCGAGCCGGTGATGCGGTGCAGACCGCGGTACATGTGCACGACATACAGCTCGCCGTCCTGGTCCTCTGCGAACGTAGAGATGTTCAAGTCCGATTCGAGCCCACCCGTCATCGTCATCGTGGGCTGTGTGTCATTCGGAATGTCCCAGATGCGCCCGGTCGAGAAATCCCCGAACACGTAGCGGCCAACGAGGCCCGGAATCGCCGTGCCACGGTAAACGTAGCCGCCCGTGACCGCGGGGCCGAGTGTGTGTGGGTACTGAGCGATCGGTGGCACCAGATTCGTCCGGGGGGCGCAGGCCGCACCCGTGGCATACCGCGAGGACATGTCCTGCGTACCCTCGAAGCAGCGCCAGCCGTAGTTGCCGCCGCGCTCGACGCGACTCACTTCCTCGATGTCGCTCTCCCCGACGTCGCCCACCCAGAGGTCGCCGGTCTGGCGATCAAAACTCCAGCCCCAGGGATTGCGAAAACCCCAGGCGTAGATCTCGGGGCAGTTCTGCGTGCCGAAGCCGTTCACGCCGCACAGCTCGGTGCTCGCGGCGAACGGATTGTCGGGCGGGATCCGATAAAGCGCCGTGCCAGTCGTGCCGCGGATGTCGATGCGGATCATCTTTCCGAGCAGCGTCTTCGTGTTCTGCGCGTTGTCCAATCTGTAGGAGTTGCCGTCACCCATACCAAAATAGAGAAGACCGTCGCGGCCGAAGGCAATGCGGCCGCCGTGGTGATGGACGTTGTTTTTCATGATCGTGAGGATGACGCGCTCGGAATCTGGATCGAGCGTGCGTCCACCATCGCGCGAGGTGAATTCCGAGACTCGTGAATCCGGCCCGCTGCCCGTGCGCTGCAGGCTGGTGTAAGACAAATACACGCGCGGGGTGGCGGGGAAATCGGGGTGAAACGCCATGCCGAGCAAGCCGCATTCGGCGCAGGTCGACTCGACGCGCGATGCGATGTTTACGAACTCGGGGGTTGCCGTCACGTCCTGCCGGTTTTCGAACACGCGCACGAAGCCCGTCCGGTCCGCCACGAACCAGCGGCTCGCGTCGCCGGGCGCCTGCTGCATGGAGATGGTTTGATTTTGGAAGTTGAGGTTCGGAAAAACCCGCTGCGTGCCGATGGTGGTGCTTCCCGTGGCGCGAACGGGCGCGACACAGGTCGTGTTGCTGGGCCGTGCGTCCAGTCCACTGGTGTTCGGCGGAGCGGGCGGCGGGGACGGCGGCGGATCGGGTGGTGGTGCCGAGGGCGGAACGGGTGGCGGAGCCGGCGGCGGGGCCGGGGGCGGAGCGGGTGGCGGGGTCGGCGGCGGAGCCGGGGGCGGAGCGGGTGGCGGATCCGGCGGCGGGGCGGTCGGCGAAGCGGGCGGCGGAGCGTTCTGCTGTGGGGACTGCGGACCTCCAGCGCCGCCAGAGCAGCCGGTCAACAGCATCACGATGGCGACGGCGAATCCGCTGCCAACCCGCCAGCGCTGCAGGCCGTCGACAGCGACTCGTTTGAAAATGACAGGCTGACGTCCCGGCTCGTCGTATTCGGAGTTCATTTGTCCGCGCATCCCTTCTTGCCGCCGACAGCATGGAGAAGGGCTGGTCGTCTGAACGCCAGCGCTTTTCCCCATCGTTTATCGCCGGCCGATTACAAGAGCGGACACTTACCCGCCGCGCGTCGTCATTGCACGGTAGCCACCGTGAGCCCGGTTGGAACTTTTCGAATCCGGGGAACCGGCCCCGGCCGTACGAGATGAATTTTCCGATCGCTTCGTAAACGAAAACCCCCGCCGGTTTCCCGACGGGGGCTGTGAATTCTTGCATCCGCGCATCGTCGCGTACGCGAACGATGGCGGAGCGGGTTGACTGATCAACGAATGCGGAACAACCGCAGGCCTTGATCGCGAACGACGAACTTCCTGTTCGTGAAAGACAAGCGAGGCCGGACATTCCGCACCACTCGCTCGTCGTTCGCGGCGTCGCGAACCTCGAGGCGCGGGGGATCGGAAAGGTTGTCCGTTGTCGTGTGCTCCAAGCGCACGGCAAGATTCGACGAAGACATTTCGATATTCCTGTTGGTGAAATCGCCGCAGTGGCGACGGGGCGCAAGATACCACCCGGCCTCTACGGGCACGTGGCGCATTCGATTGAGTCTCTCTATCCCTTTCGAGATGTGGGTAGATAGAGACAGCGGTGGCGCCTCCCAATCGGGTAGGGGGCGAGCTTACGCTCGCCGCCCTCCCACACCACCGTCCCAGGCGAGCGCGGCGGCGGTCGCGCCGCCGTTCAGGTCGTACTCGATCGTCAGCGCGCTCTGATCGCGGTCGCGGTGCTGCGCCGTCACCGCCACGCG
>JBIOZI010000033.1:0-8750 GCA_044871085.1 Steroidobacteraceae bacterium
GCGTTCGCCTTTTCTGAATTTTCTGCGAAAGGCAAATCTACAAAAACACTTGCCAACGGAACTTGCGCCTCTACATCGTCTCCAGACGCCAAGAGTTTGGCTGCAACGTCGCTCAGAAGTTCTTTCTGCAGATAGACATGCATAAGCTCAACAAAGTTGGCTCCGGCACCATGGAGAATCTGCTGCGCAACTATTGAGAGCACATCACCCGCAGTGATGAAATGTCCGTACGCGAACCGCAAATCTACGTCGCCGTCGAGAAAGCCGCGCAAATCGTTATAGTCCCAGACTCTGGCGTCCTTCAATCCAAGTTCGCGACCTTGGTTTTTTAGTCGCTGCTCGATTTGGTCGCGATAACCTTTTTCGCCAACGGCGCTTAAGGCGACATTGGATACAAAAATGTAGTACTCAGGCTTGCGCAACTTGTATTTTTTTGCCGAGTATTTCTTAAAGTCGCCCTCAAGCTGAGAAACTGCCCATTGGCCATCCTTGCTAGGATTGCCAGTTGGCTTCTGCTGAAATTTGCAACCCACAATGAGGTATCCATCCCAGGACGCCGCGACAGAGGGGAAGTCCATCTTGCCCCGAAAAGTTAGATCTCGAGCTCCGTCTCGCCCATCTCCATAAGCTGTGACACCAGAAGCGATCGCCTTTCGTGCGATCGCTTGGACCAGGTGCTGAAAATCGCGCGGATTTAGTCCGTGGAAATTGTAGTCACCCACGCAAGTCCCCCTAGGTCCAAATACTACGCAGGAGTGAAGTCAGCTGGTTAGTTAATCTAACTAGACTAAATGTAGGCCTTCAGCGTGTAAAGCGATTTGGCAAGAGGGTGGCGCTTAAGGCCGAAAGTGGCCGAGTTCCGCAAGGTCGGGTGGGCGTGAGATGCCCGTTCAGGTTTAGTTGAGCGTGCTCCAGTCGAGGATTACCTTGCCGGATTGCCCCGACCCCATCGTTTCGAATCCCTTCTGGAACTCCTGGATGGGAAAGTGATGCGTGATGACCGGTGTGATGTCGAGCCCGGCCTGCAGCAGCGCAGCCATCTTGTACCAGGTCTCGAACATCTCGCGGCCGTAGATGCCGCGCATGTTGAGGCCCTTGAAGATCACCTGGTTCCAGTCGATGGCGGTCTCGCCGGGCGGTATGCCCAGCAAGGCCACGCTGCCGCCGTGATGCATCGTACGCAGCAGGTCGCGGAACGCCGTCGGGTTGCCCGACATCTCGAGCCCCACGTCGAAGCCCTCCTGCATGCCGAGCTCCTGCATCACGTCGTCGAGCTTTTCGCGCGACACGTTGACCGCGCGGGTGGCGCCCATCTTGCGCGCCAGCCCGAGGCGGAAGTCGTTGACGTCGGTGATGACCACGTGGCGCGCGCCGATCTTCTTGGAGATCGCGACGGCCATGATGCCGATGGGGCCGGCGCCGGTGATGAGCACGTCCTCGCCCACCATGTTGAAGGCCAGCGCGGTGTGCGTGGCGTTGCCGAACGGGTCGAGGATGCTCGCGATGTCGTCGGTGACGGCGTCGGGTAGTTTGAACGCGTTGCTGGCGGGGATCGCGAGGTATTGCGCGAAGCAGCCCTGCCGGTCCACGCCCACGCCGACGGTGTTGCGGCACAGGTGGCGCCGCCCGGCGCGGCAATTGCGGCAGAAGCCGCAGGTGATGTGCCCCTCGCCCGACACGCGGTCGCCCACGGCGAAGCCACGCACTTCGCTGCCCATGTCGACGATGCGTCCGAAATACTCGTGGCCGACGGCCATGGGGACCGGGATGGTCTTCTGCGCCCACGCGTCCCAGTTGTAGAT
This sequence comes from Steroidobacteraceae bacterium, assembly GCA_044871085.1. Classification (GTDB taxonomy): domain Bacteria; phylum Pseudomonadota; class Gammaproteobacteria; order Steroidobacterales; family Steroidobacteraceae; genus CADEED01. The sequence continues at coordinate 1,803 of JBIOZI010000033.1, forward strand.
GTGCATGTCGGTGCCGCAGATCGCCGTCTTGGCGATTTCGATCAACACGTCGTTGGGACCGGCCGTCGGCACGTCGATGTCCTTCATCCAGATGCCCGGGCGGGCTTCGCTCTTCACGAGTGCTTTCATTTGACCAGCTCCAGCGCGCGCCCCACCTTCACGAAGGCGGCGAGCGCGCGGTCGATCTGCGCGTCGCTGAGGGCCGCGGACATCTGCGTGCGGATGCGCGCCGCGCCCTTCGGCACCACGGGAAACGAAAAACCGATGACGTACACGCCCTGCGCCAGCAGCGCGTCGGCGAAGCGCGCCGCGAGCGCGGCGTCACCGATCATGATCGGGATGATGGGATGCTCTCCGGGCAGTAGTTTGAAGCCCGCGGCGCTCATGCCGCCCCGAAATTTCGCGGCGTGCGACCGCAATTGTTCGCGAAGCTCCGGGGCATGAGCCACGAGGTCGAGCGCGCGCAGCGTCACCGCCGCGACCACCGGCGGAATGCTGTTCGAGAACAGGTAGGGGCGCGAGCGCTGGCGCAGCCAGGCGATGGCATTGGCGCGGCCGCAGGTGTAGCCGCCGCTGCCGCCGCCCAACGCCTTGCCGAACGTGCCCGTGAGGAAATCGATGCGGCCGGCCACGCCGCAATGCTCCGGAGTGCCCCGGCCGCCGGCGCCCATGAAACCCGCGGCATGCGAGTCGTCGACCATGACGAGCGCGCCGTACTGGTCCGCCAGGTCGCAGATCTGCCGCAGCGGCGCGATGCTGCCGTCCATCGAGAACACGCCGTCGGTGGCGATCAGCCGCGTGCGGCAGTCCTGGGTGTCTTTCAGGTGCTGCTCGAGCTCGGCGAGATCGCAGTTGGCATAGCGCAGCCGGCGCGCCTTGCACAGGCGGACACCGTCGATGATGCTGGCGTGGTTCAGCGCATCGGAGATGATGGCATCCTGCTCGCCGAGCACGGTTTCGAACAAGCCGCCGTTCGCGTCCCAACACGAGGAGTAGAGGATGGTGTCCTCGGTGCCGAGGAAATTCGACAGCGCCGCCTCGAGCTGCTTGTGCACGGACTGCGTGCCGCAGATGAATCGCACGGACGCCATGCCGTAGCCGTAGCGATCGATGGCACGGTGTGCCGCCTCGCGTATCGACGGGTGACTGGCCAGCCCCAGGTAGTTGTTAGCACAGAGGTTGATGACCTCCGCGTCGTTGACGCGGATCTGCCCGCCCTGGGGGCTGGCCAGCACGCGTTCCGTCTTGAACAGGCCCTCCGCGCGCAATGTGTCGATTTGTGTGTCGATTCGATGGAAGAAATCGGGGTCCACTGAGCACCCTGCGGAGAATACGATGGCGAATTATAGCGAGGGCTTGACGGAAACCGGGGTACGGTGTCCGCTACGCACCCCATGAAAACAGTTACCCGCATGAAAACAGTATCTCGATTCGGCGCCACCCTCGTTCTGGCGCTGCTCGCCTCCACCAGCCGCGCCGCGCTCGTCGACGTCGGAAACGGGCTGATCAACCATCCCGCCGCAAATCTGACCTGGGTCGCGGATGCCAATCTCTTCCGGACGATGGCCACATCCAACGCCAGCCTGGTGACGCAGATCGTTGCGGCGTGGACGAACGGGCCCATTCTCACGCTCGCCGGCGGCGTCCACGTCATCGTCGCGGCGGATTTCGACGCGGCCACCGGCAGGATGAACTGGTACGGCGCGCAGGCATGGGTCAACTACCTCAACGTCACGCACTATAAGGGCTATTCGGATTGGCGCCTGCCGGAAGTGGGCACCGCCGACCTGCAGGCCCCCAGCTGCGGAGATGGTTGCGTTCCGGATGACGGCTTCGCGCTCAACTCGAGCGAGTGGTGGCGGCTGTTCTTCGAGGAGCTCGGCGGCACCGCGCATGTGGCCATCGCGACGTCGAACAACGGAAGCTACTCGCTGTTCCAGAACATCGAAGGCGATGGTTACTGGGGCAGGGCGCAGAACGGGACTTCCACCGTCTGGTTCCGCGATCGGGGCGAACAGTTGCTCGAGCAGACGAGCGTCGTCGGCATGCGTGCCTGGGCGGTGCGTGTCGGCCAGTCGGTCGTCAATCCACCACTCGCGCCGCACATCTCGTTCTCGCCCGGCAATCCGGTGTTCCCTCTCCAGCCCTACAATACGCCGTTCGCCGCGGGCATCACGCTCAAGAACGACGGAACGGGCGCAGCGACCATCGGCTCCATCACGGGAAGTGGTGACTTCGCCGTGACGCACAACTGCGGCACGACGCTCGCCGTGGACGCCACCTGCATAGCCACCGTGACGTTCAAACCGACGGAGCTGCTGACGCGCACCGGCACGCTCACGGTAGATGTGGGCACCGTCTATACCACCGCGTTGACCGGCACGGGCGGTCTGTCGGCCAGCCTCAGCTCCAGCGCCAGCTCCGCGAAAGAGGGCAAGTCCGTCACGCTCACCTGGGATTCTTCGCCCCATGCAGTCTGCGAGGGAGTGGGGGGAACTGAGGGCTGGGCGGGGCCGCTGATGCAGTCCGGTTCGCGCTCGGTCTCGTCGGAAAACGCCGGCATATACGTCTACTCGATCCGCTGCACGCACGATGCGCAGACGCTGCCGGCCATCGAGGTTGGAGCACAGGTCGTGTACACGAATGTCGTGAAAGGAGCGCTCGACTGGACTCTGACCCTTGCGCTCGCACTCCTGGTCTTGCTGCGGCTCGTGAAAACGGTGCGCACGCGGCACAATCGGGCTGAATGAACGAGGAAACGGACGGCCTGGAGGGCGGCGAGGAAAGACTTCGCATCGATCGGTGGCTGTGGTGCACGCGGTTGTTCAAGTCGCGCTCCATGGCTGCCGAGGCCGTGGCGGGCGGCAAGGTGCACCTGAATGGCCGGCGCGTGAAGCCCGCGCAGCCGGTGCGGGTCGGTGACCGCATCGTAGTCACGCGGCCGGGGTTCGAATTCGAGTGCGAGGTGCTGAAGCTGCCCGACCGCCGCGGCGCGGCGCCCCTCGCGCAGGCGTGTTACGCCGAAACCGACACCGCGCGCGCGGCGCGCGAGAAATACGCCGAAGCCGCGCGGCTCGCCTCGGCGTTCGCGCCACGCTCGGCCGTGCGACCTGACAAACACGACCGGCGGCAGTTGCGCCGCCTGCGGGGCCGCGATTGACGTAAGCTCGCGGCCCATGCGCACCACGGATCACCGCGCCAACCGGCTGTTCATCTTCCTCGCCGGCTTCTTCCTCACCAATGCGCTCATCGGCGAGTTCGTCGGTGTGAAGATCTTCGCGCTCGAGGCCACGCTCGGCGCGCAACCCTTCCACTGGTCGCTGTTCGGCATCGACGGCACGTTGAACTTCACCGCGGGCGTGCTGGTGTGGCCGTTCGTATTCATCATGACCGACGTCATCAACGAATACTTCGGAGTGCGCGGTGTGCGGCTCATCTCGTGGATCGCCGTTTTCCTCATCGGCTACGCGTTTCTGGCCGCCTACGCGGCCATCTCGCTGGCGCCGGCGGGATTCTGGGTGGACATCAACAAAGGCATGGGTGTGCCCGACATCCAGCGGGCGTACGCCAACATCTTCGGACAGGGCCTGTGGACCATTGCCGGCTCCATCGTGGCGTTCCTCGTCGGCCAGCTGGTCGACGTCGTGGTGTTCCATCGCATACTCAAGATGACCGGTGAGCGCTTCGTGTGGCTGCGCGCCACCGTGTCGACCGCGGTCTCGCAGCTGCTCGACAGCTTCATCGTGCTGTACATCGCGTTCGTGCTCGGACCGCAGCACTGGTCGGTGCCCCAGTTCCTGGCGGTGGGCACGGTGAACTACGTGTACAAGATGTGCGCGGCCATCGCGCTGATCCCGCTGCTGTATGTGGCCCGGTTCGCCATCGTGGGGTATCTGGGGCGCGGCGAGTCGGAGCGGCTGCGGCGCGAGGCGGCCTCGGACTAACTACCTGGCGGGCGGATCCCCGGACTCCTCGCCCTTGCGAATGCGCCCGTCCCGGGCCTCGGCGACGGGATCGTTGCGCGGATCGCGCAGGTTGCCCCAGCCGAACAGCATGAGCATGGCGCCAACGGCGTGCATGCGCCTGCCGCCGCGCCGCGCCGCTCTCACGAGCGAGATCAGCAGCCAGACGAAGGCGGCGAGGGCGCCGGCAACGATGAGCCCGCGCAGCGTGTGGGCGGGCAGGTCCATGGGCGGGTTACGAGGCGTGGCTCAATTGAGCAGCGCGGCCAGCCGCCGGCGCCAGCCAACCACTCGCGGATCGTCGGCCGCCAGCAGCGCGAACGCCTGCAGCAGGTCTTCACGCCCCGCGCGCGTCGCGAAGGGGCGATCGCCCTGCATGCGCGCGAGCAATGCCTCGACCGCGGCGTCGAGCCCGCCGCCGAGGATCGACCGCGCCGCACCGGCCCGCAGGCTGTCGGCGCGCGCGGACTCTTCGGTGGCGAGCGCCGCGAAGTGGATGAGCGCGCGCACGACATTCGACGCGGGCTCGCTCTGTGCCGGCGGCGGCAGCTGGCCCAGCACCTTGCTTGCGCCGACCACGTCGCCCGACAGCGCCAGGAAACGTGCGAGGTCTCGCCGCGCATCGAAGTTCGACGGGTTGGTCTCGGCCAACGCACGCAGCCGCGCGATGGCGCCCGGGAAGTCGCCGCCCGCTGCCAGCGCGCGCGCCGCCTCGTGCTCGGGGGAGGCGGCGGGCTCGACGCGCGGCAAGTGCGGCTGGAGGAAGGCGCGCACCTGAGCCAGCGGCATCGCGCCGACGAACTCGTCCACCACGCGCCCGCCGCGAAACAGCTTAACGGCCGGGATGCCCCGGATCTGGAACTGCTGGGCCAAGTCCTGGTTCTCGTCGGTGTTCACCTTGACCACCTTGAGCGCGCCCTGGTGCTCGTCGGCCACCTGTTCGAGCACGGGACCCAGCGCGCGACACGGACCGCACCACGGCGCCCAGAAGTCCACGAGTACGGGTTGCTGGGAGGAGGCGTCGACCACCTCGTTGTTGAAACTGGCCGTCGTGACGGCTTGCAGCGATGAGCTCATGGCCACGCTTATTGGGACTCGGTGAGACGAATTCAATAGAATTTCGGCCATGAATATCAACCGCTTCCCACTCCTCGACCGCCCCGATCCGGTAGCCCGCGCCATCAACTCCCAATATCTGACCGAAGAACAGCCGCTCGTCCGGGAGCTTGCCGACCACGCCAGGCTCGGCGAGGCGGCGGCACGCAATGTCGCCACGCGCGCGCTGGCACTGGTGCAGGCGGTGCGCAGCGCGCGCAGCGGGGGCGGCGCGCTCGACGCCTTCCTGCGCGAGTACAGCCTGGCCTCGCGCGAGGGGGTCATCCTCATGTGCCTCGCCGAGGCGCTGCTGCGCATTCCCGACGGCGAGACGGCGGATCGCCTCATCGCCGACAAGATTCCGGGCGGCGCCTGGGACGAGCATCTCGGCGACTCCGAGTCGATGCTGGTGAACGCCTCCACCTGGGGATTGATGCTCACCGGCCGCGTGATCTCGCTCGACCGCAGCGAGGTGGGCGAGGCGCGCTCCTGGTATGCGCGGCTCGCCGGCAAGATCGGCGAGCCGGTGGCGCGCGCGGCGCTCAAGCAGGCGATGCGCATTCTCGGCCATCAGTTCGTCATGGGACGCGACATCGGCGAGGCGCTGTCGCGCGCCGCCGGCAAGGAAGAGCGCGCGTATCGCTACTCCTTCGACATGCTGGGCGAGGCGGCGCTGACGCGCGCGGACGCCGAACGCTACCGCGAGAAATATTCTGCGGCCATTGCGACCGTCGGGCGCGCGGTCGAGGAGCGCGAGTCCATCACCGCGCGGCACAGCATCTCCATCAAACTATCCGCGCTGCATCCGCGTTACGAGTTCGCGCAGAGCGCGCGAGTCATGCGCGAGCTGTATCCGGTCATCGAGCAGCTGGTGCGCGAGGCGCGCGCGGCGGGCATCGGCGTGACGCTCGATGCCGAGGAAGCCGAGCGTCTCGAGATCTCGCTGCTGCTGGTCGAGAAGCTGCTCGCGAGCGACGTGACGCGCGGCTACGGGGGCTTTGGCCTCGCGGTGCAGGCGTACCAGAAGCGTGCCTACGGCACCATCGAGTGGCTGGCGCGCACCCTGCGCGAGAAGGATCGGCGCATCACGCTGCGCCTCGTGAAGGGCGCGTACTGGGACAGCGAGATCAAGCGCGCGCAGGAGCGCGGCCTCGCCGGCTACCCGGTGTTCACGCGCAAGCCCAACACCGACCTGTCCTACCTGGCCTGCGCCAGGCTGCTCGAGGGCGCAGGCGACCGCATCTACCCGCAGTTCGCGACCCACAATGCGCACACCATCGCGCACGTCGCCGAGGTCTTCGGTGGCGATGCGAGCCGTTTCGAATTCCAGCGCCTGCATGGCATGGGCGCGGAGCTGTACGACAGCGTGGTGCGCGGCCCGTGGGGAAAATTCCCCTGCCGGGTATACGCGCCCGTGGGCGCGCACGAAGACCTGCTGCCGTATCTCGTGCGGCGCCTGCTCGAGAACGGCGCGAACACCTCGTTCGTCAACCGCATCGTCGATGCCAGCCTGCCGGCCGAGGAAGTGGTGGCGGATCCCATCGCCGAAGTCGACGCGCTCGAGCGTGTCGTGCATCCACGCATTCCACTGCCGGCGAACCTGTTCGCGCCGGAGCGTGTGAATTCCACCGGCTTCAACTTCGCCGACGGCCAGGCGGTGGACGCGCTGCTGCGCGACTGCGCGCGCGCCGCCGCGCACGGCTGGAGTGCCGCGCCCGTCGTCGATGGGAAGACCTGGGTGGATGGCAGGACCCGGGGTTCCGGACCGGCGCGCGGCGCGCCGGTGGTGGTGCGCAACCCGGCGAATGCCACCGAGGAGATCGGCACCGTGACCACCGCGGATGCGGCGGCCGTCGCCGCGGCCATAGAGTCCGCGGCGGCCGCGCAGCCG
>JBIOZI010000034.1:0-11304 GCA_044871085.1 Steroidobacteraceae bacterium
CGAATCAGAGAGGCGGCGGGCCCGAATCTCGCGATACCCCACACCTCACATCCGCCGCGCAGAACGAGTCATATCACGGGCGCGGCCTTCGCGTGCCTGCGCCGATCCGGCCCCCCGCTACCTCCGATACCCACTCGTAATCGGATACCGCCAATCGCGCCCAAATGCCCTGCGCGACACCCGCACGCCCGGCGGCGCCTGCCGCCGCTTGTATTCGTTGCGCTTCACGAGGTCCAGCACCCGCACCACCGTCGCGCGTTCGAACCCCTGCGCGACGATCTCGTCCACCGAGCGATCGTCTTCGATGAACGCCTCGAGGATGGGATCGAGCACTTCGTACGGCGGCAGCGAATCGCTGTCTTTCTGGTCGGGCCGCAGCTCCGCGGAGGGCGGGCGGTCGATCACGCGCCGCGGGATCACGGCGCCGGCGCCGTTGCCCACCGAATTGCGATACTCGGCCAGGCGGTACACCAGTAGTTTGCTGCAGTCCTTGATGGGCGCGAAGCCGCCGGCCATGTCGCCGTACAGCGTGGCATAGCCCACGGCCATCTCGCTCTTGTTGCCGGTGGTCAGCAGCATCTTGCCGGTCTTGTTGGAGATGCCCATGAGCAGCAGCATGCGGCAGCGCGACTGGATGTTCTCCTCGGCGGTGTCGGGTTGGCGGCCGGCGAACTCCTCGCGCAGCGTGGCCTCGGTGGCCTTCATCATCTCGGAGATCGGCAGCACGCTGTATTTCACGTCCATCGACTGCGCCTGCGCGCGCGCATCTTCGAGGCTGATCTGCGAGGTGTAGGGCGACGGCATCATCACCGCGTGCACCTTGTCCTTGCCCAGCGCATCGACGGCGATCGCGAGCGTGAGCGCGGAATCGATGCCGCCCGACAGGCCCATGACGACACCGGGAAAGCCGTGCTTGGCGACGTAGTCGCGCACGCCCAGCACCAGGGCGCGATACACGCTCTCGGCGTCGCCGAGCTCGGGCGCGATGGCCGCCGGCACGGGACACGCGGCCGCGCCCACGCGCTCGAACTCCACGGCGTACAGCCCCTCTTCGAAGGGCGGCGCGCGCATCACGACCTTGCCGGCGCCGTCCATGACGAACGAGTTGCCGTCGAACACGAGTTCGTCCTGGCCGCCGAGCATGTTCACGTACACCACCGGCAGGCCGAGATCGCGCACGCAGCGGCCGACGATGTCCTCGCGGTTGCGCTGCTTGTGGATCTCGAACGGTGACGCGTTGAGCACGACGAACATCTCGGCGCCGGCCTGGCGCGCGAGCTGCGCGGGCTCCGGCTCCCAGATGTCCTCGCAGACCAGGATGCCGATGCGAAAGCCGCGGAAGTCGACCACGGTGGGCTGCGCGCCGGATTTGAAATAGCGCTTCTCGTCGAACACCTTGTAGTTGGGCAGGCAGCTCTTGCGGTGCGTGGCGCGCACCTCACCGCGCTCGATGAGCGCCGCGGAATTGAAGATCTGCGCCCCGGCGTACTCGGGAAAGCCCACGACCACGCCGCAGCTGGTGTTCGCGCCGCGCACGGTCTGCATGCCCTTTTCGACCGCGACGCGAAAGCCGCGGTGGAACAGCAGGTCCTCGGGTGGATAGCCCGACAGCGTGAGCTCGGGCAGCACGAGCAGGTCCGCGCCGTCCGCGCACACGCGTTCGGACGCCGCGACGATCTTGCGCGCGTTGCCGGCGATGTCGCCGACGAGCAGGTTGAGCTGGCCGAGGGCGATGCGCAGCCGGTTGGGTGGGGTGGTCACGGCCGCCGTTCGAACATCGCGGCGCTACTTGGCGCGCCGCGCCTTCGCAGCCTTCTTCTTCAGCACGGTGGCGGGCTCTTTCTTGCCCGGCAGCTTCTTCGCCTTCGCCTTCGCCTTCGCCTTCGCCTTCGCCTTCGCGGGCGAGCGCTTTTTCGAGGCGCTTCGTGGCTCGATGATGAGCACGTTCGGCACCGGCTTCTTCACGGGCTTCGCGCGCTGCTTCGCGAGCAGCTCCGCCATCGCCTTGCCCAGGTCGGCCGGCGACTTCACGGTGCGCGCGCCGGACTTGTCGAGCGCGCGGTACTTGTCGGCGGCCGTCCCCTTGCCGCCGGCGATGACCGCGCCCGCGTGGCCCATGCGCTTGCCCGGCGGCGCCGTGACGCCGGCGATGTACGCGACCACCGGCTTGGTGACGTACCTGCGGATGAAGTCCGCCGCGGCTTCTTCATCCGTGCCGCCGATCTCACCGACCATGATGATGCCTTCGGTCTGCGGATCGCGCTCGAAGAGCTCGAGCACGTCGATGAAGTTCATGCCGCGCACCGGGTCGCCGCCGATGCCCACGCAGGTGCTCTGGCCGAGCCCCTTGTTGGTGGTCTGGAACACGGCCTCGTACGTGAGCGTGCCCGAGCGCGACACGATGCCGACGCGGCCCTTCTTGTGGATGAAGCCCGGCATGATGCCGATCTTGCACTCGCCGGGCGTGATGATTCCCGGGCAGTTGGGACCGATCAACCGCGTGCCGGTGTTGGTGAGCGCGGCCTTCACCTTCACCATGTCGTTGATTGGAATCCCTTCGGTGATGCACACCACCAGCTCGATGCCGGCATCGGCCGCTTCGAGGATGGCGTCGCCCGCGAAGGGCGCCGGCACGTAGATGACGCTGGCCGTGGCGCCGGTTTCCTTCACCGCATCGGCGACGGTGTCGAACACCGGCAGGTTCAGGTGCTTCTCGCCGCCGCGGCCGGGCGTGACGCCGCCGACCATCTTCGTGCCGTACTTGATGCTGTGTTCGCTGTGGAACGTGCCCTGCTGGCCGGTGAAACCCTGGCAGATCACCTTGGTGTGCTTGTTTACGAGGATGCTCATTACTTCTGACTCTTGTCTTTCTGGCCCTTGGCCAGCGTGACGGCCTTCTGCGCCGCGTCGGTGAGATCGGAGGCCGGCGTGATGGCGAGCGCGCTGTGCGCCAGCATCTCGCGCGCCTGCTCGGCGTTCGTGCCCTCGAGGCGCACGACCACGGGCACGGAGACGCCCACCTGCTTGACCGCGATCATCACGCCCTCGGCGATGAGGTCGCAGCGCACGATGCCGCCGAAGATGTTCACGAGGATCGCGCGCACCTTCTTGTTGGAGAGAATGAGCTTGAACGCCGCGGTGACTCGCTCGGCGGTGGCGCCGCCGCCCACGTCGAGGAAGTTCGCGGGGTTGCCGCCGTGCAGCTTGATGAGGTCCATGGTGGCCATGGCGAGGCCGGCACCGTTGACCATGCAGGCGATGTCGCCGTCGAGCGAAACGTAGTTGAGGTCGTGCTCGGACGCCTCGCGCTCGATCGGATCCTCCTGCGAGGGATCGCGCATCTCACCGAGCTTCTTCTGGCGGAACATCGCGTTCGCATCGATGTTGATCTTGGCGTCGAGCGCCATGAGCTCGCCGCTCTTGGTGACTATGAGCGGGTTGACCTCGAGCAGCGCCGCGTCGCGCTCGAGATAGATGCGGTACAGCGCCATGAGGATCGACTGGAATTTGCCGATCTGCGGGCCCTTGAAACCGAGGCCGAAGCCGAGCTTGCGGCACTGGTAGCCCTGCAGCCCCGCGGTGGGGCTGATGTCCACGCGCAGGATCTTCTCCGGCTCGTGCTCCGCCACTTCTTCGATGTCCATACCGCCCGCGGCCGAGGCGATGATGGCGACGCGGCCGCGCTCGCGGTTGAGCGTGAGCGAGAGATAGATCTCGCGGTCGATGTCGGAACCGGTTTCGACGTACACCGTCTCGATGGGCAGCCCTTCGGGGCCGGTTTGTTTGGTGACCAGGCGCTTGCCGAGCATGTCGGCGGTGGCGCTGCGCACGGTATCGAGATCGCGGGCGAGTTTGACGCCGCCGGCCTTGCCGCGGCCGCCCGCGTGCACCTGGGCTTTGACGACCCAGAGCTTGCCGCCTAACGACTGTGCCGCCGCCACGGCCTCTTCGGCGCTGCGAGCGGCTTTACCCGCGGGGACCGGGATCCCGAACTCGCGGAAGACTTCTTTCGACTGGTATTCGTGGAGGTTCATCCGGCTCTTGTCTTTACTGGCGAAAAAGAGCCGGTATTCTCCCGGAATCGTGCGGCAGTCGCCAGTTTGAACGTTCGCAGTCAACTACTGCGGCGCAAAGGTAGCTGCTAAAGTCCCCGCCGATGTCGTTCGCCGCCGTTCCTCCAGCCCCGACCGATCTTGCCTGGCGCGTCATTGGCCTGGTCAACCTCTACCGGCTGCTGATTCCGCCGTCGCTGTACCTGCTATACGTGGTCATCCGCAGCGACTCGGCGCTCGGTTCCGTGCGGCCGGAGCTGTTCCAGTGGACCTGCGTGGTCTATTTCGCCGCCGGTGTGGCAATCGTGGCAGGCGGGCGGCGGGTATTGCCCAACCTGCGGGCAACCACCTTCGTGCACGCGATGGTGGACGCGGTGGCCATCAGCCTGTTGATGCTGGCCAGCGGCGGCGTCGCGAGCGGCCTCGGCATCCTGTTCGTCGTGCCGGTGGGCGCCATGGCGCTGCTCGCGGACAGCCGCGACGCTTTCGTGCTGGCGACACTGGCGACGTTCGCGCTGTTCGCCCAGCAGATCGGCGGCCACGTCACCGGCACGGCCGAGGGCTCGGAGTACCCGGCCACCGGCATCCTCGGCGGCATCGTGTTTCTGGTTGCGTTGCTGGCCTGGCCGATCGCGCGGCGGCTGCGGGACAGCGAGGCCACCGTGCGCCGCCAGCAGGTGGACCTCGCCAACATGGCGCAGCTCTCGCAGTACATCGTCCAGCACCTGCGGGAGAGCATCGTGGTGGTCGACCACGAGAATCGCATCCGGCTCATCAACGAGACGGCCGCGGCGCTGCTCGGCGACCGCAGCGCCTATCCGGGCGCGCTGCTCGGCGAGGCGTCGCCGCAGCTCCTCTATCTACTCGAGACCTGGCGCTCGCGCACCGCGACGCCGGCCGCGCCTTCGGCCACCTTCGTCGCGGCCGACGGCGGCCACGTCATCCAGCCGCACTTCGCCTCGCTGGGCGGCGCCGAGCCCTCGCCCGTCATCGTGTTCCTCGAGGATACCGAGCTGCTGGCCGCCAAGATCCAGCAGTCGAAGCTCGCCGGCCTCGGCCGGCTCTCCGCGAGCATCGCGCACGAGATCCGCAATCCCGTGGGCGCGATGAGCCATGCGGCGCAGTTGCTGGGCGAGTCACCCTCGCTCTCGGCCGAGGACAAGCGGCTCACCGAGATCGTGCGCACCAACGGCGACCGGGTGCGGCAGATCATCGAAAACGTCATGTCGATGGCGCGGCGCGAGAATTCACGGCCGGAGCGCGTGATCCTCGCCGCCTGGCTCGCGGGCTTCCGCGACGAATTCTGCGCGACCATGCAGATTCCGCTGACGCGGCTGGCCATCGCCACGCTGCTCGGCGACGTCGAGGTGCAGGTGGATCCCTCGCAGCTGCGGCAGATCGTGTGGAACCTGTGCGAGAACGCCGTGAAGTACGGCGCCGGCGAGGCCGGGCACGACACCATCGAGCTGCGCATCGGGCGCCTGCCCTCCACGGCGCGGCCATTCCTGGAAGTCGCCGATCGCGGCTCGGGCATCGCGGTACAGCATCGCGAGCGCATCTTCGAGCCGTTCTTCACGGGTAACGAGCGCGGCACCGGTCTCGGGCTGTTCCTGGCGCGCGAGCTCGCGCAGACCAACGGCGCCACTCTTCTCTATGAGCCGCGCACCAGCGGCGGCAGCCTGTTCCGCATCGTCTTCCGCGACCCCGAGCGCTGGGTAGCCTAGGCGCGCGGCCCACGGCCCGCTCACAAGCGTATGGCGCCACCGCTGGTACTCGTAGTCGATGACGAACCCGACCTCGTCGAGCTGGTCACGCTGACGCTGTCGCGCATGCAGGTTTCCGCGCAGTCCGCGGGCGACGTCGCGGGCGCGAAGAGGCTGCTCAAGTCGCAGCATTTCGACCTGTGCCTCACCGACATGCGCCTGCCCGACGGCGACGGTCTCGACCTGCTCGAGTGGATGTCGTCGCACTGCCCCGGTGTCCCCTGCGCGGTCATCACCGCGCACGGCAACGTCGAATCGGCGGTGCGCGCGCTCAAGCTCGGTGCCTTCGACTTCGTGTCCAAGCCGCTCGATCTCGGTGTCCTGCGCCGCATCGTCTCCACGGCGCTCAAGCTGTCGCAGTCCGGCGAGAACAACACGACCCGCAGCGGCGCGCAGCTCATCGGCAGCACGCCCACCATGGACCGCCTGCGCGAGATGATCTCGCGGGTCGCGCGCAGCCAGGCGCCGGTGCACATCTCCGGAGAGTCCGGCACGGGCAAGGAGCTGGTGGCACGCATGATCCACGCCTCCGGGCCGCGCGCCGAGGGGCCGTTCGTGCCGGTCAACTGCGGCGCGATTCCCTCCGAGCTCATGGAGAGCGAGTTCTTCGGCCACAAGCGCGGCAGCTTCACCGGCGCCGTCACCGACAAGATCGGCCTCATCCCATCCGCCGAGGGCGGCACGCTGTTCCTCGACGAGGTGGCGGACCTGCCGCTGCACATGCAGGTGAAGCTGCTGCGCGTGATCCAGGAGAAGAGCGTGCGGCCCATCGGTGAACAGCGCGAAGCGCCCATCGACGTGCGCATCCTCTCCGCGACGCACAAGCATCTCGGCGATCTGGTCGCGCAGGCGAAGTTCCGCGAGGACCTCTACTACCGCATCAACGTGATCGAGCTGCGGGTGCCGTCGCTGCGCGAGCGCGCCGAGGACATTCCCGACCTCGCCGATTCGATCGTGCGCCGGCTGGCGCGCCGGCTGGGCGTGGAGCCGCCGTCGGTCACGCCGGCCGCGCTCGAAGTGCTGCAGAAGTTTCCGTTTCCCGGCAACGTGCGCGAGCTCGAGAACGTGCTCGAACGCGCGCTGGCGCTGTGCAACCAGCAGCAGATCGACGTGGGCGACCTGCAGTTGCGCGCGACGCCGCGCGCCGAAGGCGCGCCGCAGCCACCGCCCGCGGCGGTGGAGCAGATGCGCGCCGGCACGCCCGGCGACACGGTCTCGCGGCCGGCGCTCGGCGAGCAGCTCGAGGACGTGGAGCGCGCGGCCATCATCAAGGCGCTCGAGGCGGCGCGCTACAACAAGACGGCGGCCGCCAAGGCGCTGGGCATGACCTTCCGCGCGCTGCGCTATCGCATCAAGAAACTGGGGATCGAGTGAAGGCCACACCCTCCGCAACGGCGCCCTGACGCGCATGCGGATGCTGCTGGTGACGCATTTCTTTCCGGCGCATGGCGGCGGACTGGAACGCGTCGCGCTCGAGCTCGCGCGGCAGTTCGCGGCGCGCGACGTGCACATCACCTGGATCTCGAGCGACACCGACGCCGCACCGCAGGGCCTGGGCGCGAACGTCGATTGCATCGCCGTGCGTACTTCGAATTTCATAGAGCAGCGCACGCAGCTGCCCTATCCACTCTGGTCACCCGCCAGTCTCGCGCTGCTGTGGAGGCGCATCGGCGCCGCCGACGCCGTGCACGTGCACGAGCACCTGTATGCCTGCAGCATCGTCGCGGTGCTGCTGGCGCGGCTGCGCGCACGCCCGGTCATCATCACCCAGCACATGGGCGCGCTGCGCCTGCGCAGCCGCTTCGGCACGCTGCTCTATTCAGTGGGCGCGCGGCTGCTCGGCCTGCTGATGTTCCGCCTGGCGCATGGCGCGGTGTTCATCAGCGCCAACGTGCGGCGCTTCTTCGGGCTCGAGAACGCAGCGCGCGCGGCGCTCATCTTCAATGGTGTGAACCTCGAGCGGTTCACGCCCGTGGCGGACGACAAGGCGCAGCTGCGCCGGCGCCTCGGGCTGCCCGACCGCCCGGTGGTGCTGTTCGTCGGCCGGCTGGTGCGCAAGAAGGGGCTGCACATAGTCGAGGCGCTCGCGCGCCGGATTCCGGAGGCGCACTGGCTGGTGGTGGGTTCGGGGCCCGAGGCGCCCGCGCCCTCGCCGCACGGCAATCTCACGCTCGCGGGACGCATTCCGAACGACCGGTTGCCGGATTTCTACCGCGCGGTGGACCTGCTGATCCTGCCGAGCAGCGGCGAAGGGTTTCCGCTCGTGGTGCAGGAGGCGATGTGCTGCGGCACCGGGATACTGTCGAGCGAGGAGGTCGCGAGCGCCTGTCCGCCGGTCACGCCGCACATCCGGGTGGGGCCCGCGGCGGCAGGCGCCACCGAAGAGGACGGCTGGGAGCAGGCGGCGCGCGAGACGTTGGGCGATTTAGCCTATCTTTGCGACACGGCGCGCAGAGCCGCGGTGGCGCGCGGTTTATGGTCGTGGACGGATTGCGCGGCCCGTTATCTCGAATGGTTCACCGCGCTCGTGCAAGCTGGACGAAAACGCCATGAATGAACGGCCTGATCGCCGCGCAGAGTACCGCCCGTGAGCTCGACCGAGCAGAGCCGCGCGCAGTACGACGCGTTGTGGAGCAAGCAGTGGGCCAACCTGCACGCCGGCGGCCCGCTGGCGCGCACGCGTTATCGCCTGGCCCTGCGCCACCTCGGGCTCGGGCCGGCGAGCCGCGGCCGCATGCTCGACGTGGGCGCGGGCAACGGCGCATTCCTGGTGGTCACCGGCCTGCGCGCTCCGGCGCTCGATCTATATGGCGCGGAGTTCTCGCAGAACGCCATCGACCTCGCGGCACCGCAGGTGCGTCCGCGCATCGCGCGCTGCGACCTGCAGGGCGACGCGCCGCTGCCGTGGGGCGGCGATTTCGATTTCATCTCCTGCATGGAAGTGCTCGAGCACCTGCCCGACGATGCGCGCGCCATGAGCCACGTGGCGGCGGCGCTCGCGCCCGGAGGCCGGCTGCTCGTGAGCGTGCCGGCGTGGCAGCGCAAGTGGTGCGCCTCGGACGTCGCGGCCGGCCACGTGCGCCGCTACGAGCCGGACGCGCTGCGCGCGTGCATCGAAGGCAGCGGGCTCGTCATCGAGCGCATGCGCGCCTGGGGCGGGCCCATCACCTGGACGTACCTCGCGGCGGCGAACCGCATCGGGCCGGACCGCGTCATGAGCATCAACCCCAGTGGCTTCGCGGGGTTCGCGGCCGGCACGATCTACCAGCTCGTGAAACTCGACGACCTGCTGTCGGTGTTCTCGAGCGGCGAGCAGTGGTTCGTCGTCGCGCGCCGGCCGGCCTAACTTCCGCGTCCGAGCTGGAACGACCAGTTACGCTGCAACAGGAACGTGAGCGGCACGAACAGCAGCGAGATCAGCACGATCGCGATCGAGTAGGGGATGCCGAACACGTCGACGAACAGCGCGCACAGTGGAATTCCCGCGGCCATGTTGCCGAGCGTGACCAGCACGTAGCGGCGCAAGTCCTGCACCGGCGCACCGCCCTGCTTGCGAAACGTCCACCAGCGGTTCAGGACGAAGCCCGCGAACGTCACGGTCACGAAGCACACCGCGAGCGACCAGAGATAGTGCAGGCCCACGTACTCGGTGAGCAGCGTGACGATGGCGACGTTGAGGCCGATGCAGAACACCCCGGTGAGTCCGTAGCGCACCAGCTCGGCCAGCGTGCGTCGCTGGATCATGCCGGCTTGCGGCCTTCGACCACGAAGATGGAGGCGTTCAGGTCGCGCATTCCGCGCGGCGTGAGTGCGTCGGCCGCCAGCGCGACCAGGTTCACGAGGAAATTGACCGGGGCGAGTGCCAGCGCCGCGCGGCCCAGCAGTTTCTGCCCGACGAGCAAGGGAAACATCGCCATCCACGCCGCCGGACCGCACAGCGCGTGAAACCGGTCGACGGCGAAGCCCGCGTCCTCGCAGGTGATGCGCAATCCATCCGCGGTCCAGCGCCAGTAGTCGGCCGGATGCGGGTGGTACGGCCACACGCCGTGCGTGGAAAGGAACAGCCGGCCGCCGGGCTTGAGCACGCGCCGCGCCTCCGAGAGATACGCGGCCACGTCGCGCACGTGTTCGAGCACCTGGAACGACACCACCGCGTCACAGCTCGCGGTGTCGAGCGGCAGCGGCGCTCCCGGGACGATGAGCACCTCGGGCGTGCCGTCGATGTCCGCACCGACATAATGGGCGCCGCGCGCCACGAAGGTTTCGCGGTAGGGCATGGTGCCGCAGCCCAGGTCGAGCACGCGGCACCCCTGCAGCGCCTCGCGTGCCGCGAAAGCGGCCACCGCGCGGCGCAGCGCCGCGATCGCGATGCCGTCCGCGTGCGCGAGTAACAAGCGTCCTTTGCCGGGTCGGTCGATCATGCGAAATGCGGATGGCTCAGCGAGACCATAAAAACTAACATACGCCCTCCATGAGCGCCTTCATCCAACGCATTCGCAATCGCCTGCTAGGCGCGGCCAACGGCTTCCTCGGCTTGAAGGACGCCGACGGCCCGGCGCGCGCGACGATCCGGCGCGTGGAGCCGTTCACGATGACCAGCCACGAGAGGATATTCGGCCTCATCGAAGCCGTGCGCTATCTGGGCCGCGCGCGCGTGCCGGGCGCCGTGGTCGAGTGCGGTGTGTGGCGCGGCGGCAGCGCAATGGCCGCGGCGCTCACGCTCATCGAAACGGGCCAGCGCGAACGCGAGCTGTATCTGTTCGACACCTACGAAGGCATGACGGCGCCGACCAAGGCGGATCGTGACTGACAAGAACGCAGCGCCACAAACACGTACCAACGCACCGCGCACAACGACAAAAAATCCGACTGGTGTTACGCGTCCATCGAGGACGTGTCGGCCAACCTCGCGGCCACCGGCTACGACGCGCAGCGCCTGCACTACGTGAAGGGCAAGGTCGAAGACACCATCCCCTCCGCGGCGCCGGAGCAGATCGCGATCCTGCGGCTCGACACGGACTGGTACGCATCCACGCGCCACGAGCTCGAGCATCTGTATCCGCGCCTGGCGCGCGGCGGCGTGCTCATCATCGACGACTACGGTCACTGGGAAGGCGCGCGGCGCGCGGTCGACGAATACTTCGCCACCCAGCAGGTCGCCATTCTTCTGAACCGGCTCGATCAGACCGGACGCATCGCGATCAAATCCTGAGCCCCCGGCCCGCCCCGGCGGCCGCACCGGTTCGCCTCGTTTGAGGCCTGGATCACGGCTCGGCGGGCGCGCGACCGTGCGGCAGGTCACGCTCGAAAGACCATCGCGGACGACATAATGTGTGCAATGCATTCGCCTGAACCTCTCACCCGGGACGCCCGCCGCAGCCCGAGCATCGCAGTGCTCATCCCCTGCTTCAACAAGACGCCTTCGCGGCCCTCCTGCTCGGCCTTGATCGCCTCCCAGCGCTCGCGGACCCGCCCTGCGGTGCGCGCCT
>JBIOZI010000035.1:0-7506 GCA_044871085.1 Steroidobacteraceae bacterium
ACTTCAAGCCCTCCGAGGCCTTCGACGTGTTCATCGACGGGCAAAACCTGCTGCAGTCGGAGACGGTGCTGCGTCAGCAAGTCACCAACGACGGCATGACACTGCCGCGTTCCTGGTTCCTCAACGACCGCCGCTTCCAACTCGGCGTGCGTTACCGGTTCCAGTAACGATTGCTCAAACGAATGGGCGCGCCGCATCATGTGCGGCGCGCCCTTTTTTTCTGCCCGTCTGAAATCCCAGGAATCCGGGAGGCCGGAAGATCTTGTCCGCATCGCTTCGTGTCGTAGTCGTCGGCGGCGGCACTGCCGGCTGGATGAGCGCGGCGGCGCTCATCGCGACGTTGCCGCGTGACCGCTGCCGGATACGCCTGATCGAATCGAGCGAGATCGGCATCGTGGGCGTCGGCGAGGCCACGCTGCCGCACATCCGCTTCTTCAATCGCCGCATCGGCATCGACGAGCGCGATCTCATGGCGAGCACCCAGGCCACGTTCAAGCTCGGCATCGAGTTCGCCGACTGGGCCCGCATCGGCGACAGCTACATCCACCCGTTCGGCGCCTACGGCAGCAAGGCCGGCGGCGTGCCGTTCCACGATTACTGGCTGCGCGCCGCGCTGGGCGGGGACACCACGCCGCTCGAGGCGTATTCCCTGCCCATCATGGCGGCACGGCGCGGCAAGTTCGCGCTGCCCTCGGAGGACCCCACCGACGTGATGTCCACGTTCGGCTACGCGTTCCAGTTCGACGCATCGCTGTACGCAGCCTATCTACGCAAGTTCTCCGAAGCGCGCGGTGTCGAGCGCATCGACGGCAAGATCGTCGACGTCAAGCTCCGGCCCGCGGACGGCTGGGTCGATTCGGTCCGGCTCGAGAACGGCACCGTGATCGAGGGCGACCTGTTCATCGACTGCTCGGGGTTCCGCGGCCTGTTGATAGAGTCCGCCTTGAAGACCGGCTACGACGAATGGACCCGCTGGCTGCCCTGCGACCGCGCGGCGGCAGTGCCCTGCGAGAACGCCGGGCCGCTGACTCCCTACACGCGCGCGACTGCGCGCGAGGCGGGCTGGCAGTGGCGCATCCCGTTGCAGCACCGCACCGGCAATGGCTACGTCTACAGCAGCCGGTACATCAGCGACGACGAGGCAGCCGCGAAGCTCATGTCGCGGCTCGACGGCAAGGCCCTGGCGGAGCCGCGTTTCCTGCGCTTCACGGCCGGCCGCCGGCTCAAGACCTGGAATCGCAACGTGGTCGCCATCGGCCTCGCCGGCGGCTTCCTCGAACCGCTGGAGTCGACCAGCATCTACCTGATCCAGATCGCCGTCACCAAGCTCATCGACTATCTATCCGCGAAGCTCGACTTCGATCCGCGCATCGTCGAGGCGTACAACCGCTGGATCGAGATGGAATACGACCGGGTGCGCGACTTCCTCATCCTGCACTACCACGCCACCGAGCGCGACGACACGCCGCTGTGGAACTACTGCCGTACCATGGACATCCCCGAGAGCTTGGCGCACAAGATGGAGCTGTTCCGCCGCCGCGCGCGCGTCATCACGTACAAGGACGGACTGTTCCTCGAGCCGTCGTGGCTCGCGGTGTACTTCGGTCAGCGAGTGGTGCCGACCGGCCACGATGCGCGCGCCGCGGCGCTCGAAGGCACCGCGCTCGCGCAGTGGCTGGGCGCGGTGCGCGAGCGCGTCGCGGGGGCGGTCGAGCGGATGCCGGACCACGAAAGCTTTCTCGCGCAGTACTGCCCGGCGAATCGCACGCCGCCGGCGCCTGCGGGCCGATGAACGCGCTGCGCCGCGTCGTCGTGGTGGGTGGCAGCTCGATCGGCTGGATCGCCGCCGCCGCGTTGCGCCGCACGCTGCGTCATCTCGAGCTCGACGTCGCGGTGCTCGATCTCGGCCCCGAGGCGGGCGCGCCTGCCGGCCGGTGGACGCTGCCGTCGCAGCGCGGCGCGCACGCGCAGATCGGTGTGGCGGAGCCGGAATTCCTGCGGCGTACCGGCGCCGCGTTCAAGCTCGCCAGCGAGCACGTGGGCTGGCAGGGCAAAGGCAGTCGGTTCCTGCACGCGCATTCGCAGCTCGGCGTGGCGATCGAGGGCACGCCGTTCTACAAATACCTCCAGGCCCGCGCCGTCGAAGGCGCGCCCGAAAATCCCGAACGCTTCTCCGTGGGTGCGCTGGCCGCGGCCCAGGGCCGTTTCGCGCGGCCAATGGGTGCGGCGCACGAGCTCACGGCAAGCTTCACCTACGGCTTCCACGTCGAAGAGCGTCCGTATGTCGAGTTCCTGCGCGAGCACGCCGAGAAAGCCGGCGCGCGGCGGATCCAAGGCACGCTCGCCGGTGTGAGCCGCGACGCGCAGGGTGACTGCCAGGCATTGATCCTCGAGGGCGGGGAGCAGCTCGCGGCGGATCTTTTCATCGACTGCACGGGCCAGCAGGCGCGATTGATTTCGCAGCTCGATGAATCCCGGCGCGTCGACTGGTCGGCCTGGCTGCCCTGCGATCGGGCGATCTCCTGCGTCGCGGCGCCGCTGCCGGCGCCCGCGCCCGTCATGCGCACCACCGCGACAACCGCGGGCTGGATGTGGCAGGCGCCGCTCGCGCAGAAGACCCTGGCCGGCCACGTGTATTGCTCCGCCTTCACGAGCGACGACGCTGCATTGGGCGCGATCGACGGCGCGCGGGCGCCGCCCGTCGAGCCCGTGGTCACACGGTTTTCTTCCGGGCGACGCGGTGAATTCTGGTCGGGGCGCTGCGTGGCGCTCGGGGCGGCGGCGGTCTACCTCGAGCCTCTGGCCGGCGCGGACCTGCACTTGGCGCAGCTCGGTCTCGCGCTGTTGATGGAGTTGTTTCCCATCGATGCGGACATGCGCATCGAATCGGCGGAATACAACCGCCTGATGGCGGAGTATGCCGACGCGGTGCGCGACTTCACGATCGCGCACTATCGCGCGGGCCCCGCGCGCGAGGGTGCGTTCTGGGCCGCGACCCGCGCGACGGCAGTGCCCGCCGGGCTCGCGGCGAAGCTCGATCTATACTCCGCCAACGGACGCATCGAGATCGGGGATCACGAGACCTTCGAGGAGACCGACTGGGCCTGGCTGCTGCTCGGCGCCGCGCCGGCGCCCGCCGCGCTCGACTGGCAGGTCGCGCTGCAGCTGCGCGCGGTCCAGCCGAAGGACGTCGCGCCGCTCGCCGCATACGTCGAACGGCTGGTGAGCACGATGCCGCGCCACGTCGACTATCTACAGCACGCCCGTGGCGGGCAGCCACGTGCCACGGGTACCTGAGAGCACATGAACCGCAGAGTCCGCAAGGTATTGATCGTGGGTGGCGGCACCGCCGGCTGGATGGCCGCCGCCGCGCTGGGCCGGCTCGCCGGACCCACCTTCGACATCGAGTTGATCGAATCCGACGACATCGGCATCGTCGGCGTGGGCGAGGCCACCATTCCGGCGATCCTCGATTTCAACCGCGCCATCAATCTCGACGAAACCGAGTTCATCCGTGCGACGCAGGCCACGTTCAAGCTCGGCATCGAGTTCATCGACTGGCGGCGGCTCGGGCATTCGTATATCCACCCGTTCGGGCACTACGGCGTGGAGATGGCCGGCATCCATTTCTACAGTTTCCTGCAACGCCACTGGCTCGAGGGCGGCAGGCGCCACCAGGACGAGTTCTGCACCAGCATCCTGGCCGCGCGCGCCGGCCGCTTCGCGAAGCCCGTGCCCAAGGACATGACGCGGCTGCGGCCGCACGCCTACGCGTTTCATTTCGACGCCAGCCTGTACGCGGCCTATCTACGCAAGCTCGCCGAGGCCGCCGGCGTGCGGCGTCTCGAAGGCAAGGTGGTCGACGTCACGTTGCGCGAGCCAGACGGCTTCATCGAGTCCGTCACGCTCGCGGACGGCCGCGTGAAAGAGGCGGATTTCTTCATCGATTGTTCGGGCTTCCGCGGGTTGCTCATCGAGCAGGCGCTGCATTCGGGCTACGAGGACTGGAGCGAATGGCTGCCGTGCAATCGCGCCATGGCCGTACCCTGCGCGCGCCTGCCCGTGACCACTCCCTACACGCGCTCGACGGCGCGCGAGGCCGGCTGGCAGTGGCGCATTCCGCTGCAGCACCGCACCGGCAACGGCTACGTGTTCTGCAGCGAATTCCTCGGCGAGGACGAGGCCGCGAGCCTGCTGTCGAGCCGGCTCGATGGCGAAGCACTGGCGCAGCCGCGGCCGCTGCGTTTCGTCACCGGGCGGCGCAAAGAGCCGTGGAAGAAGAACTGCGTCGCGCTCGGGCTCGCGAGCGGCTTCCTCGAGCCGCTCGAATCGACCAGCATCCATCTCATTCAAACCGGCATCGGCAAACTGCTGTTCCTGTTCCCCGGCGACAACTTCGACCAGGCGATGATCGACAAGTACAACGCGCTGGTGCGGGCCGAGCTCGAGGACATCCGTGATTTCCTCGTGCTGCATTACACCGCGACCGAGCGCGACGACACGCCGTTCTGGCGGCATTGCCAGGCCATCAAGAAGCCCGACTCGCTGGTGCGCAAGTGGCAGATGTACGAGAACAACGGGCACATCCTGACGCTGCCCGGCGAGCTGTTCCAGGATGCGAGCTGGTTCGCGGTGTTCGAGGGGCAGGGCGTGAGCGCCCGGCACTATCACCCGTTCGCGGACAGCGTGAGCGACGAGGAGCTCGAGCGGCGCTTCGCGCTGATCGCCGAGGAAACGCGCAGGCTGGTCGATTCCTTCCCGCCGCACGACGATTTCATCCGCCAGTACTGCGCGGCCTTGCCGGTCAAGATGAAGCCGATGTGAGCACACCCACCCGCACCGAAAGCGTGGACGGCCGCGACATCTTCGTGTACGACGGCCTCGTGCCACACGAAGAAGTGGTGCTCTACTTCCGCGCCATTTCGAGGGCGGCCTTCACGCGCACGGAGATTGCGCGCGCCGACGCCGCCGACACCCGGCACTGGGTGTGCGACATGCCGCTCGAGAACCTGCCGCAGACCAGCCTGTGGGCGGCTACCGAGAAGGTGGTGGCCGGGCTGCGGCCGAACGAGCGCTATCTACCGTATCGCGTGTACACCAACTTCGCGTCCTACGGCGACACGCTGCTGACGCACGTCGACGCGCTGCCGAATGCGCGCGAGCTCACCGCGCTGTGGTTCCTGTGCGAGAGCTGGGACGTGGAGTGGGGCGGGGAGACGCTGTTCTTCGACGCCGGTGGTGATGCGCGCATCGCCGTGACGCCGCGGCCGGGACGGCTGCTGCTGTTCGATGGCGCCATCCGCCACGCGGGGCGGCCGCCGAATCGCAATTGCTTCGTGTCGCGGTATACGTTCGCGGTGAAGCTGCGCGCTGGCTGACTAGTCCCGGAAATTGTTGAACTGCAGCGGCCGATCTACCTCGGCCTTCTTGAGCAGCGCAATCGCCGCCTGCAGATCATCCCGGTTCTTGCCCGTCACCCGCAGCTTGTCCCCCGCGATCTGCGCCTGCACCTTGAGCTTTGATTCCTTTACGATTTTTTGCAGTTTCTTGCCCGTCTCCGCATCGACTCCATGACGCAGCACCACGTCCTGCCGCGCCTCGGCCAGGTTCGTGAGCGGGTCCTTCTTCTCCATGCAGCGCACGTCGATGCCGCGCTTGCCGAGCCTCTGCGTCAGGATGTCCATCATCTGCTTGAGCTGGAACTCCGCCGGCGCCTTGAGCTGCACCGTGAACTCCTTTTCCTTGAGCTCGAACGTGGCGCCCGTGTCCTTGAAGTCGAAGCGCTGCGAGAGCTCGCGGTTCGCCTGGTCCACGGCATTGGTGAGCTCGTGCACGTCGAGCTCGGAGACGGCGTCGAAGGAGGGCATGGCTGTCTATCTACCTCAACCGCGCAGGGTCTTCTCGAGCTTCGACACCACGTCGGGCCCGACTTTGGATTTCAGGAATTCCATGATGACGGGCACGAACTTCTTGGCGTGATCGGTGGTGAGCCCGAGCTTGCCGAAGCCGCCGACAATGGTCGCGATGAGCCCGGCATTGCCGCCCATCGCGCTCGCGAGGCCGCCGAGCATTCCGCCCAGGCCGCCGCCGCCCGCGGCGGGCGCCTTCTTGAGCAGCTCGCCCATGCCGGGCACGCCGCCGAGCAGTTGGTCGAACTCCGCGCCGCCGAGCTTGTCCTTCGCGGCCTTGAACAGCACGGCGGCGCCGCCCTCGGCCTGATGTCCCGAGACTCCGAGATTCTTCGTCAACATGTCGATGAGCTCTTTCATGGCTCTCCCCTTCGTTGTTCAGTCACTCGAACGCCGGCGCCGGGAATCCGTCGGCGCCGCGCCGCCACGGTGTCCAGACGAGCGCCACTTCGCCCACCGCGATGTCGGCCTTGCGGGCCGGCACTTCGACGCGCCGCAGCTCGAGCGCGGTGGAGTCGTAGCCCGACTCGAGGCGCGCCACTTCGGCCTCGACTTCCCGCGTCGTGTCGGCCAGCCGCTGCTGCAGCACCTCGATGCTCTCCTGCGCGCGCGCGACGTCCTGCGACTCGTGCCCCCAGCGCGACGCCGAGCGCGCCGCGGTCCCGGCGCGATTGATGTTCGCGGCGGAGATGGTCTTGCGGCCGAACAGCGCGCCCAGGATGGAGCTGCCGATGTTCACCGCCGTCTGCATGCGCTGCTGCGAGAGCTGGCTCTTCTCGCGCTCGCGCTTTTCCTCGGCGCGGCGGATCTGGTCCTGGAGCTGCAGTAGTTTGGCGTGCCACTTCTTGCGCAGCTCGGCCACGGCGGCGTCGCGCTTCTCGCGCGCCGCCAGCGCCAGCCGCGCGCGGAAGTCGCCTTCCGCCTCGCCGGGCTTGGACGCGGACTCGAGCGCGTCGCAGACGAACACGCCCGCGCGCGCCGTCTCGTACAAATGTGCCTGCAGGCGCTTGGCCCAGTCCGCGTAGCTCTGTGCGCGCAGCGCCGGGCCCGACAGCTCGGCATACGAGGCATCCGCGGCGGGAGCGCTCACCAGCCGCGCCTTGAGCTGTGGATCGCGCGTGGCGTCTTCCCACGCCACATTGCCGCCGCCGTCGTCGAGCGGGGCGCGCAAGCCCGTGGTCTGCCATTCGTCCAGGCCCAGCTTCGAGTCGACGAAGTGCAGCTTCGCGAATCCCGCGATCATCGGCTTGTACAGCACCGGACCCGCGCCGTTCGACGGCGTCAGGAAATACTCCACGATGCCGGCACCCACCGCGGGCCGCGCGGCCGCGGACGAACCGGCAGCCGGCGCCGCGGCCGTAGCCGCGCCTGTCGCCGCTTTCGGCGCGGCCGCAGCGCCGCCCAGGCCCGCCTTCACCGGCGCCATGACGCGCGCGATCTCCGGCCCGGTGAGCGGGCCGCGTAGATAGGACAGCGCCCAGCGGGTCTTCATGAGCACCGGCGCATCGTCGTGCACGTTGCGCATGAGGAATACGCGCTGCGTGAGGTTGCTCATCAATCCTTCGAGATCCGCGCCATCCGCGCCGCCCGCGAGCGC
>JBIOZI010000036.1:0-25250 GCA_044871085.1 Steroidobacteraceae bacterium
CCTGCGCCAACCCCGCCTGCGATTTTACGCGCGACCGGCCGCTGCCGATGCTGAACGCCGATGAGGTGATCTATCGCCGGCTGCCGGCGTTCCTGATCGCCACCGTGGACAAGTTCGCCGGCCTGCCTCTTCCGCCGCACGAGAAATTCTGAATGGCCACTGAGAACAACCCGCCCCTGACCGTCGAAAAGTCCTCGCCCGCGCGCCGCGACCGTCCGCGCTGGGTGCTGGACGACGCGGTGTACAGCATCAGCGCCCTGCTGCTGTCCGTCATCATCATCCACAGCATCTGGACGCTCATCATCCGGCCGCGCGCCGAGGCGGTGCTCGGGCAGCGGGTCACGGTCACGCAGGCCGGCAGCAACGTCAAAGCCCAGGTGCTCCAGCTGCGCTCCATCTACGTCATCCTCAAGGATCACGAGCAGGAGATGTGCGTCATCCTGTGCATGTGGTCGCTGCTGCTGCTCGGACGCCAGGCGCAGCTCACCAATGCCAGCCGCAAGCTGCTCGACCGCGACTACGTGAAGATCGCCGAGAACCAGGTGGTGCTGCCCGAAGACGCGCGCGTGTATTCGCGCCCGCTCGAGGCATTGCCCAAGGAAGAACAGGACAGCTTCCTGCCACGGCTGCTCATGGTCGCGTACAACCGCTTCGGTGCGACGCGCAGCGTGCAGGATGCCGCCGAGGCGGTGCGCGACGAATGCGAGTTCGAGACCTCGAGCATGGATACCAAGCTCTCGATGGTGCGTTTCACCGCGTGGGCCATCCCGGCGGTGGGCTTCGTCGGCACGGTGCGCGGCATCGGCGCGGCGCTGCAGGAGGCGCAGGGCGCCATGGGCGGCGACATCTCCGGCGTCACGATGGGACTCGGCATCACGTTCAACGCGACGCTGACCGCGCTGGTCAACTGCATCATCGTGATGTTCTGGATGCACCAGCTGCAGCAGTTCCAGGATCGCCTGGTGCTCGACTGCCGCACCTACGTCGACCGCCAGCTGCTGCGCAAGTTGCGGGTGGTCAGCAAGTAGATTGCGAACGCTGGTCTGGTTCCGCGGCAAGGACCTGCGCGTCGCGGATCACGCGCCGCTGCACGCGGCCCTGCAGTCGGCGCGGGACGGCGGCGGCGTCATACCGCTGTTCGTGCTCGACGAGCACTTCTTCCGGCCCGCGGCTGCCCGGCGCATTCCCTTCCGCATCCAGTTCCTGATCGATTCCATCGCCTCGCTCGCGGCCAATCTCGAGCATCTCGGATCGAAGCTGCTGCTCGTGCCCGGCCGCAGCGTGGAACAGGTTCCGCGCCTGGCGAAGCTGTGGCGGGTGGACCGGGTCGTCGCCCAGAGCTGGGTGGCGCCGATCGGGCGCGAACGGGACCGCAAGGTCGCGGCCGCGCTCGACGTGCCGCTCGAGCTGCTGGACACCGAGACGCTGTGCAGGCCGGGTAGTTTGCGCACCGGCGGCGGCGATCCTTACTCCGTGTTCACGGCATTCGCGCGCGCCTTCGCGCGCGACGTGCGGGTCCCGCCCGCGCTGCCCGCGCCACGCGCCCTGCCGCCGTTGCCGGCGGACGTGAAGACGCGCGAGGTCGCGTTGCCGACGCTCGAGTCGCTGGGCCTCCCGCGCAACCCGCGCGTACAGGAAGGCGGTGAACGCAACGGGCGCGCCAGGCTCAGGCGCTGGCTCGCCGGCGACGCCCGGGACTACGACGAGCTGCGCAATCTCATGGCACGCGCCGGCACCAGCCGCCTGTCCGCGGATCTCAAGTTCGGAACCCTGTCGGTGCGCACGGTGTGGAACGCGGTGGATAGGGCATTGCGCGAGGTCTCCCCCGACGCGCTGCGCGTCTACCAGAACGAGCTGCTGTGGCGCGAGTTCGCGCACTCGACGCTCCACGACCGTCCCAAACTACTCGCGGAGCCGTTCCAGCCGAAGTGGGCCGGATTCCCGTGGCGCCACGACGATGCCGGCTGGATCGCCTGGGTGGAAGGACGGACCGGCTATCCGATCGTCGACGCGGCCGCGCGCGAGCTCCTGGCCACCGGCTTCGTCCACAACCGCGCGCGCATGATCGCCGCGAGCTTCCTCGCCAAGCACCTGCTCATCGACTTCCGCCGCGGCGAGCGCCACTACTTCGACCTGCTCACCGACGGCGACTGGGCCAACAACGACGCCGGCTGGCAGTGGTCGGCCGGCTGCGGTTGCGACGCACAACCGTGGTTTCGGATCTTCAACCCCGTGACACAGGGGCGGAAGTTCGATGCCGACGGAGAGTACGTGCGCGCCTGGGTTCCGGAGCTGGCGCTGCTGCCGGCCAAACACATTCATGCGCCGTGGCTCGCGCCCGCGCCGGTCCTGGCCGCCGCGGGCGTGAAGTTGGGCACGAGCTACCCGGCGCCGATCGTCGCGCACGACGTGGCGCGACGGCGCTTCCTCGACATCGCAAAGCAACACTTCGATTCCTGAATTACATCCGGCAGAAATAGGACTAATATCCGGCGCGTGTTGAGACTGCATTCCTTCCGTCGCCGGATCTGGCTGCTGCCCATGGTGCTGGGGGCATTGGTGCTGCGCGCACTCTTACCGGGCGCGGGCCTCTCCAATGCCGGCCTGGCCGGCGGCAACGCGCTCCCCGGCTACGACGGCACGCTGTGCTCCTCGCTCGAGCGCGGAGCACCCGAGAAGCTCGAGGCCCCGGGCGAAGATCACTCCCGCACTCATTGCGAGTTCTGCGTGGCGCCGCTGCTCGGCGCACCGCTGGCGCATTCGCCCTTCGACGGCGCGGCACCGCCCGCCGAGCGGGTCATCCCGCAATTCGTTTCCCAGGTCACCGATGCTCCCCTCGCGCGCACCCAGCGCGCCCGCGCTCCGCCCCGGGCCTGACGCGCGCCTCGCAGGCGCCTGACGCGTCCGCGTCTTCCTCGTCCGTTGAATCACGCGCCCTCGCGGGCGGGTGTCATCACGCATGGAGTTCTCATGGAACGCTTACTGCTCGCGCTCGCCGCCACCGCGCTGGCGGATGCGCGCCCCCGCGCGCGCCGCCGCACGCATCCGGCCGGCAGCCCACCGCATCTGTCACGCGTCAACCGCCTGCTGCTCACGCTCGCCGCGGCGGCCATCCTGTCGGCGCCGGCCGCGGCGCACGAATACGCTGCCGGAGATCTCGTCGTCGGCCACCCCTGGTCGCGGCCCACCGTGGCCGGCATCCCCACCGGCGTCGCCTATCTATCCATCACCAACCATGGCGCCAACGAGGACACGCTGGTCTCGGCCAGCTCGCCGGCCTCGGCGCGCGTCGAGTTCCACCAGACGCAGCTCGCCGACGGCCTGGCCCGCATGCGCCAGCTGCGCGAGGTGCCGATCGCGCCCGGCCAGACGGTGAAAGTGGAACCGAACGGCATCCATATCATGCTGGTGGACTTGAAGGAGCCGCTCGAGGACGGCAAGCGCGTGTCGCTCGAGCTCAACTTCCGCGTCGCCGGCAGGGTGACCGTGGAAGTCGCCGTCGAAGCGCGCGACGCGCCCGTGGCCGCCGAAAACGAAATGACGCAGACCATGGGAACCGTCACCGTGGTCGCGCGCCGGCCGAGCTCGCTGCCGTTCACCATTCCGACCACCGTCGAGGGCATCACGGGCGACACGGTGGCGCGCACCATCAACGCCACCGACAGCGAGGATGCGCTCAAGTATTTTCCGAGCCTCACCGTGCGCAAGCGCTACACCGGCGATTTCGACCACGCCGTGCTCGCGAGCCGCGCCTCGGGCACGGGCAACAGCGCGCGCTCGCTGGTGTACGCCGACGGCATCCTGCTGTCGAACCTGCTCGGCAACGGCGCCACCTTCACGCCGCGCTGGGGCCTGGTGACCCCCGAGGAGATCGAGCGCGTCGACGTGCTGTACGGTCCGTTCTCCGCGGCGTATCCCGGCAACTCCGTCGGCGCCGTCGTCGACTACGTGACGCGCATGCCCGAGGAGTTCGAGGCGCGCGCGAGCATCGGCAGCTTCAGCGAAGACTTCGACGTGTACGGCGACCACGACAGGTACGCGGGCTGGCAGGCCAGCGCCTCGATGGGCGGGGTGATCGGCGGCACTTCCGTGTGGGCCAACTTCAGCCGGCTCGACAGCGACGGGCATCCCATCGCCTTCTCGACCAAACTACTCCAGGACGCCACGCCGGTGCCGGCCAACCCCGCCATCCCCGTGCCGCGGGTGACGGGCGCGATCGCGGGCCGTGACCCGCGCGATCGCGACTGGTGGCTGCTCGGCGCCACGAACAACATCCACACCGTCCAGGACCACGCCAAGCTCAAGGTCGCGCACGACTTCGGCGACCGCGTGCGCGTGTCGTACACGCTCGGCATCTGGGCCAACGACGCGACGCGTACCTCGGCCACCTGGCTGCGCGACGAGAATGGCCGGCCGGTATGGAGCGACTACGTACTCATCGACCAGCGCGTATTCTTCATCCAGCCCGCGGACATGGCGCCCGCGACCGCGCAGCTCACCCATCTCATGCACGGGCTGTCCGTCCGCGGCGACGGGTTCGGCGCCTGGGATCTCGAGGCCGCGGGCAGCCTCTACGACGACCAGCGCGACGCGTCGCGCTCACCCACTCGAGTTAACCCCGACGGCGCGATCGATCCGGCCGGCAGGGTCGTCGACCAGTCGGGTACGGGCTGGACGACGCTGGCACTGCGCGCGCGCCGCCATGCGGGCGAGTCGCGCGGACACTCGCTCGAATTCGGCTTGCAGAACGAGCGCTACGAGCTGCGTACGCGCGTGCGCGGCACCGCAGAGTGGCGCGACGGAGCGGCGGGCTCGCGCATTTCCGCGTTCGGGGGCAGCACCGAGCTCACCAGCCTGTACGCGCAGGATCACTGGCGTTTCGCGCGCGACTGGGACGCGACGTTCGGCGCGCGCGCCGAGCGCTGGCATGCCAGCGACGGCCGCATCGCCGGCCCCGAGCTGCCGCCGCCGCAGACGACGCCGCCTCCACTGCCCTTCCCCACGCGCACCGACACTTATATATCTCCCAAGGCGGCGGTCGCCTGGGAGGCTCGCCCGGGACTGACGTTCAAGGCATCGGCGGGCCGCGCCGTGCGCATGCCCACGGTGTCCGAGCTGTACCAGGGCTCCGTGGTGGCCAATGAAATCGTCAACAACGATCCCACGCTCGCGCCGGAGCGCTCGTGGACCACCGAGCTGTCGGCGCTGTGGACGCTCGATCACGGCGACCTGCGCACGACGCTGTTCTTCGAGGATACGCGCGACGCGCTGTACTCGCAGCGCGACGTCGTGGGCGGCGGCACGGTGAACACCATCCAGAACATCGACGACATCCGCACCAGCGGCGTCGAGCTGGCGGCGCACGCGCGCGCGCTGGAGACGCTCGAGCTGTCCGCCAGCCTCACCTGGGCACGCTCGCGCATCCGCGAGAACGACAACTTTCCCGCAAGCATCGGCGCGTGGCAGCCGCGCGTGCCCGAGTGGCGTGCGAACGCGCTCGCGACCTGGCGGCCGCGCGAGCACCTGAGCATGACGCTCGGCGCGCGCTACAGCGGCCGGCAGTACAACACGCTCGACAACATCGATCCGCACGGCACCTCGTACACCGGCACGAGCCGCTTCCTCGTGGCCGACGTGCGCGCACGCTACGAGCTCGGCGAGCGCTGGAGCCTGAGCGCGGGCGTCGACAACCTCGGCAACGAGCGCTACTGGGCGTTCCACCCCTACACGCGCCGCAGCTACAGCGCGGAGCTGGCCGCGCGGCTGTAGGATCGCCGCTGTAGGATTGGCGCACGTGGTCTAACTACTTGCGCCTGCCGCCTGTAGGAGGGGCGGAGGGCGCGCACGCCACACGGCAATTATTGCAGGAGGTTCTCGCAAGAATTGCCCCCTAGGGCACGCTTTGCACGCGCTGTCGGCAACTGGAGACGGCCGCCGCACCCCCGCGCGCGGTGCCGCGCGCTGGCCCGCTCCTTGCAAGTCACCGGCTAACTACACAAAGCCGGTCCGGCAGGGTCTCCATGAAATACGTGCTTCGCGTCGCGCCCACGCTACTTGCGCTCGGCACCCTCGGCATCGCTGCCGCCCGCCCCGTCGTCATCGAAAATCTCGCGAGCTTCTCGAGCCCCGATCCGCTCTATGCATCGGATGGCGCCTACACCCGTTTCGCCGACGGCATCGCCATCGACGGCGACTACGCGATCGCGACCGCGTCGCGCCGCGTGGAGGACCCGACCAACGCGGAGCCGCCGCACAACGTGCGCACCGCATTCCTGTTCCAGCGCAGCGGCAACGCCTGGACCGTCGTGCGACGCCTGGACGAATACCACGAAAGCCCCGACGTGCCGGTGCCGGTGGCCGTGGCGATGCAGAACGGCATCGCCGTCGTGCAGACGGTGCGCACCGATATCTACGAGCTGGGCCCGACCGGCTGGGTGCGCACCTCGCAGGCCGGCAATGAAGGCTCCGGGCCGTATCTCGACATCGATGCGGGCCGCGTGATCAATGGCGTGGGACAGTGCAGCTGGGACGGCCGCATCCGTGCGAAGGATGCCAGCGGCGCGTGGTTCACCGAGGCCATTCTGCCCGGCCTGTTCCGCGGCGACGGCTGCGACGACGAGTTCGTGGGCGGCCCCGCCGCGATCTCGGGCGACTGGGCCATCGTCCACCAGCCCGACGCGCAGGACGAGCCGGCACCGCGCACGTTCATCTACAACTTCTCGGGCGGGCGCTGGAGCATCTACAGCGAGGCGCGGCCCGAGCAGGACGTAACGCGGTTCGGACCGGACGTGACGATTCGCGGCACGGACGTCATCGTCGGCGGCAGCGACGTGACCGGTAGTTTGGTGTACCGCGAGACGCCGTTCATGGGCTTCCACCTGGCCGGGCGCATCCGCCCGATCGACAGCTTCATGGGCGCCGGCGGGGCGCGCGGCTTCGCCAAGAACGCGGACCTGCTGCTCACCGGCAGCCTCAGCGCCGACCGCGATGCCGGCGTGGTGAACGTGTACCGGCAGCGCGCCGACGCATCGTACGAGCACGTCGCCGTGCTCGCCGCGCGCAATGGCCAGTCGGTGGACGGTGACATCGCCATCAGCGGCCGCCGCGTGCTGGTTGCCAACGGCTTCACCGGTATCGTGCACTACTTCGAGCTGCCGGCGAACCTGGTGACGCCGGCCGTCATCCAGGACACCTTCGCGACCGGCAACGCTCCCGGCTGGACGCGCACGGCCGGCAGCACCTTCACGGTCGTGCCAGGCGGCCCGTCGCGGGTGCTGCGCCAGGCCGGCATCGCGGCGGAGGCGCGCGCCGTGCTCGACGCCGCCGACTGGACCAACCAGGCGATCGAGGCCGACATCCGCCCGACGCAGTTCGGTGCCGGCAGTGCGGGCTTCGGCCTCGCGACGCGCTACCAGGGCGCCGGCAACTTCTACGAAGTCCTGGTGCGCGCCTCGGGGGCGGTGGAATTGCGCCGCATGGCGAGTGGCACGCTGCGCACGCTGGCCAGCGCCGCGTTCACCCCGGTGGCCAATCGCGCCTACCGCGTGCGCCTGCAGTCGATCGGCACCCAGCACCGCGTGTACGTGGACGGTGCGCTGCTGGTGGACGTCGACAGCACCGGCCCCACCCACGGGCGCGCCGTGCTCGTCACCGACCGCACCGCCGCCGACTTCGACAACGTGGTCGTGAGTCCCAGCCCGCACACCACTATCTACTCCACCGGGTTCGAGGGCGGCAGCGCGGGCCCGTGGACGCACAGCGGACAGGGGTTCTGGCTGCTGTGGCCCGACACCTCCAGCGTCTACTACCAGAGCTCCGTGGCCGGCGACGCGCGCGCCAGCATCGGCGTGCCCACCGACGACCAGATCGTGCGCGTGCGCGCCCGGCCCAACACCTTCGCCACGGCCACGGGCACGCAGCAGCGCTGGTTCGGCGTCATGGCGCGGCACGTCGACGAGCGCAACTACTACTACCTGTCACTGCGCAACAACGGCACCGCCGCACTGCGCAAGCTCGTGGACGGCACCATCACCACGCTCGGCAGCGCGTCGCTTCCGGTGAACGTCGGCACCTGGTACTCGCTGCGTCTCGACGCGATCGGTGACCAGCTGCGCGGCTACGTGAATGGGGCACTGCTCATCGAGGCCACGGATGCCTCGCATCCGGCCGGCACCTCCGGCCCCGTCATGTTCAAGGCCGCGGTCGACTACGACGACTTCAGCGCGATTCAACCCTGACGAATCGGTTCCCAACAACCCTGCATCCCTGAACAGGCTCCCGCCCGGAGGATCGTTTGTGAAATTCGTGATTGTGTTCATCGTCGCGGCGCTCGGCGCCTGCACCATGGCGGAGGCGCGTGTCTATTCGCTGCGCCCCATCCAGAGCTTCGCGTTCCCGAATCCGGAGGATTCATTCGACGGTCCGAAGGTGGCGATCGACGGCGATTCGTTCATCGCGATCGTCCCGCGCGCCGGTGGCCGCACCGCGCTGCTCTATCGGCGCGGCACCAATGGCACGTGGGCCTTGTCGCGGACCCTGCTCGATGCGGACAGCGGCGAGGTCCCAACATACGAAGTCGCGATGGGACCCGGCCTCGCGGCCGTGCGGCTCGACGACGTGCTGCACATCTACGAGCGCGTCGGCAACGACTGGGTGGAGAGCGCCACGGCGGGCACGCCGCGCCCCGCGCCCGGTCTCGCGATCTCCGGGCAGCGGATCGTCGTCGGCCGCCGCGGCTGCAACTACGACGCGGACGTCTACGAGAAATCGCTCGGCAGCGGCGTGTGGCGCATCAACGGCCAGATCTCGGGCGCGAGTGGCGAGTGCACCGATCACGGCGTGCAGGTGGACCTCGACGGCGATGTCGCCCTGGTGCGCAACCCCAGCTCCGAGGTTCGCGAGTACCGCAGGAACGGGACGATGTGGCCGCAGGTCGGATCGTTCGCGCCTCCCGTGGGCGTGAGTTTCGATTCTGGACCGGTGACGCTGCGCGGCGCGACCGCGGTGGCCGGAGGCGGCGCCACGTTCACGCGCTCGGGCGGAGTGTGGAATTTCATCGACACGATCCGGCCGCTCAACTACGGCGATGGCGCGGGGAGTGTCACCGCGCCCGACTTCCGTGACGGGGTGTTGCACACCGCGGATTCCTCCAGCCACCGCAACGACGAGACCGACGTCTATCTATACGCCGAGAGCGGCGCGGGCAGTTTCGGCCACGCCGCGGTGCTCAACACGTTCGGTCAATTCGCCTCGCACGACGTCAGCGGCAACACCGTCGTCGCGGGCAGCGTGGCGCTGTTCGCCACCGGCTACTATGTAGATGTCTTCACGCTGCCCGACCCCATAGTGGCGCCGCCCGCGATCGCCAACGACTTCGACGCGCGCGACGTCACGGGATTCCAGCAGACCCCGGGCAGCCAGTTCGCGCTCGCCACCAGCGGCTCCAACTCCGTCTACCGGCAGTCGAGTCTCAGCGGCGAATCGCACGCGGTCCTCACCGCGAGCGACTGGAGCACGCAGCAGTACATCGACGCGGATCTGACGCCGACGGCATTCGACGGCAACGACCGCTGGTTCGGCCTCGCGGTGCGCTACGTCGACGCGGCGAACTTCTACTACGTGACGCTGCGCAGCTCGAACCGGGTGCAGTTGAAGCGCATGGCGAACGGTGTGTTCACGACGCTGGCCGAGGCGCAAGTGCCGGTGGCCTTGAATCAGAAATATCACGTGCGCCTGCTAGCCGACGGCGCGCGGCTCAACGTCGTCGTGGAGGTGGACGGTGTTCCGCGGGCCAGCATCGGCGCGACCGACGCGACCCATTCCCACGGCCGCGCCGCGCTCATGACCTACCGGACGCGCGCGGATTTCGACAACGTGTTCGCGGGCTCGACGCTGCCGTTCACCCTCACGTACGAGGACTTCACCAACGAGAACGATTTCGGCCCCCGCCCGTTCACCTGGGTCGGCGGAACCTGGACCCTGGCGGAGGACCCCAACACCGGCAACCTCCTCGGTGTGGCCCAGACCTCGACCGCGGGCGACGTGCGCGTGTTCCACGGCGCGTCCGTCGACGACCAGGAGATCGAGTCGCTCATCCGCCTCGACCAGTCGGGCACCTCGCCTTCCGGCACCTGGTTCGGCCTGCTGGCGCGCTACGTCGATGCGGGCACTCACTACTATCTATCGGTGCGCAGCACCGGCCAGCTGCAGATCCGCAAACAGCTCGGCGGCACCATAACCGTGCTCGCGTCCGTGCCGTTCACGGTCAATCCGGGCGAGTTCCACAAGTACAAGTTCGTCGTCACCGGCAACGAGCTGCACGCCTATGTCGACGGTGTGTTCCGCGCCGGCGCGCTCGACAACAGCATCCCGCGCGGCCAGTACGGCTTCGGCATGTATCGCAGCGCGGCCACCATCCAGGGCCTCACCGCCACACAACCTTGACAGGAGCATCGTTTGTGAAAATCGCAGTTACGCTTCTCATCGCGACTCTCGGCGCATGCCTCACGGCGCAAGCACGCGTCTACGACCTGCGCCCCACCCAGTCGTTCAGCTTCCCGAATCCGAACGGCTCGTTCGAGAACCCGCGGGTGGCGATCGATGGGGATTCGATCATCGCGCTCCTGGAGAGCGGCACCGGCCGCAGCGCGCTGCTGTATCGCCGCGGCGCCAACGGCGTCTGGGCGCTGTCGCGCACCCTGCTGCAGGACAACGTCGCTTCGATCAGCGGCTCCGAGGTGGCGATGGGACCGGGCCTCGCGGCCGTGAAGCTCGACGACGTCCTGCACATCTATGAGCGCGTCGGCGGTGACTGGGTCGAAAGCGCCACGGCGGGTACGCCGCGTCCCGCGCCCGGCCTCGCCGTCTCCGGACAGCGCATCGTCGCCGGCCGGCGCGGCTGCAACTACGACGCCGACGTGTACGAGAAATCGCTGGGCAGCGGCACGTGGCGCATCAACGGCCGGATCGCAGGCGCCGCCGGCGAGTGCACGGACCACGGAGTGGATGTGGATCTCGACGGCGACGTCGCGCTGGTGCGCAATCCGGGCGACGAGGTGCGCGAGTACCGCAGGAGCGGAACGAACTGGCCGCAAACCGCGTCGTTCACGCGGCCCAATTCCTTCGGTTCCGGACCGGTGGCGCTGCGGGGCGCAACCGCCGTGTCGGGAGGCGGCCTCACGTTCACGCGCTCGGCCGGTGTGTGGAACTTCGTCGATGACATCCGCCCGGCCAACTACGGCGACGGCGCAGGGTTCGTCGGGGAGCCCGATTTCCGTGATGGCGTGCTGCACACGGCGGATTCCTCCACCCACCGCTTCGACGAAGTCGACGTCTATCTATATCACGAGAGCAGGCCGGGGCATTTCGAGCACGTGGCGGTGCTCAATACTCCCGCCGAATCCGTCGCGCACGACGTCAGTGGCAACACGGCCGTCGCGGGCAGCGTGGAGCTGGCCGAGAGCGGTTTCAGCATCGACATATTCACGTTGCCCAACCCCATCGTGGCGCCGGCCGCGATCGCCAACGACTTCGACACGCGCGACGTCAGCGGATTCCAGCAGACTCCCGGCAGCCAGTTCGCGCTCGCCACCAGCGGCTCCAACTCCGTCTACCGGCAGTCGAGCCTTGCGGGCGAATCGCATGCCGTCCTCACGGACAGCGACTGGAGCACGCAGCAATCCATCGAGGCGGACCTCACGCCCACCGCGTTCGACGGCAGCGACCGCTGGTTCGGCCTCGCGGTGCGCTACGTCGATGCCGCGAACTTCTACTACGTGACGCTGCGCAGCTCGAACCGCATCCAGTTGAAGCGCATGGCGAACGGCGTATTCACGACCCTGGCCGAGGCGCAACTGCCGGTGGCGTTGAATCAGAAATACCACGTGAAGCTCACGGCCAACGGCCCGAACCTCAGCGCCTCCGTGGATGGGCACGGCCTGGGCGAGTTCTTCGGAGCGAACGACACGACCCACTCCCACGGCCGCGCCGCGCTCATGACCTACCGGACGCGCGTGGATTTCGACAACGTGTACGTGAGCCCGACGCTGCCGTTCACCCTCACGTACAAGGACTTCAGCGACGAGAACGACTTCGGCCCCCGCCCGTTCACGTATGTCGGGGGCACTTGGACGCTGGCGGAGGACGAGCACGGCAACAAGGCCGGTGACTCGCAGACCTCGACCGCGGGCGACGTGCGGGTATTCCACGGCGCGACCGTCGACGACCAGGCGATCGAAGCGACCCTGCGTCTCGACCAGTGGGGCACCTCGCCCTCGGGCACCTGGTTCGGCGTGCTGGCGCGCTACGTCGATGCGGGCAATACCTACTATCTATCGGTGCGCAGCACCGGCCATCTGCAGATCCGCAGGCAGCTCGGCGGGTCCATCAGCGTGCTCGCGTCCGTGCCGTTCACGGTGAACCCGGGCGAATTCCACAGCTACAAGCTCAGCGTGACGGGCAATGTGCTGCACGCCTATGTCGACGGCGTGCTGCTCGCCGGCGCGACCGACGGCAGCATCCCGCGCGGCCAGTACGGATTCGGCATGTACCGGACCGCGGCCACGGTCCGGGGACTCACCGCCACGCAGCCCTGAGCAATTCCCCAAGACCGTACCTCGCCCGCAACGGAGTTTCCGCACATGAAACGAATCGCATTCCTGCTCCTGGCGCTGGTCGCCGGCTTCGCGCAGGCGCGCCCGGTGGTCGTCGAGCATTCCGTCACGCTGACCAACCCGGATCGAACCAACTGGCCCTACTTCGGCCGGCAGGTCGCAATCGACGGCGATTACGCGCTGGTGCTCGGCGAACGCGTGAACACCCCTCCCGAGGCGGTCGACCCGGAACGCCATCGCATCGTCTGGGTGTATCACCGGGAAGGGGAGGCGTGGAACTTCGTGGGGCCGCTCGCTCCGGAGGAGGTCATCGACTCCGGCGATGGCTTCACGCCGGCGGTCGCGATGAGAAACGGCATCGTCGCGACGCTGCTCCAGGAGCTGCGCGTGTATCGGCTGGTCGCGGGCAGTTTCGTGCGCCAGAACGTCGTGCGCACGCCGCCGCTCAGTGACCTGAATGGCCCGGACCTGGAAATCGACGGCAACCGCATCCTGGTGGCCGCCAACGGCTGCAGCTGGGATGCAGTGGTGTTCGAGCAGGACACCGCCGGCACCTGGCGCACGAGCAGCACCGTGCGCGGCAATGGGCCGGGATGCGGCGATTCGCTGACCGGCGGGCCGCTCGACCTGTCGGGCGACAACGCAGTGCTGTTCAATTCCGAGACCTTCGATCCCGACAACCTGCCGCCGCACGCGAAGACCTATCGCACTCTTTCCGGCGCGGGCTGGCTGCCGAACGTGGAAATCGCCGCGCCGCCGGGTGCGACGCAGTTCGGGCCGGAAGTCGCGCTGCGCGGCAGCCGGCTGTTCGTCGCGGGCTCGAACCAGAGCGGCACCTACGTCTTCGATCTGTCCGGCGCGAATCCGGCGGCTCCCGTGGCGAGGCTGCAGCCGGTAGATAGTTATGCCGGCGGCGGCGTGGCGTTCGCCATCGAGAAGAGCCCGGGGCTCGTCCTGCAGCGCTCGTTGCGCGGCGATCGCTATGAAAATCACGCCATCAACGCATTCCAGCAGCGCAGCGACGGCAGCTACGCGCACGCCGCCATGCTGGTCGGGCGCCAGGGCCAGTTCTTCCGCGGCCGCATCGACGTCAGCGGCCGTGACGTCATCGCGGCCAGCTCCGGGCTGCTCGAGGAATTCACGCAGGTCTTCATCTGGCGGCTGCCGGCATCGTTCACCACGCCGGCGGTGCGCCAGGACAATTTCGAATCCGGCAGCGGCGCTACATGGACTCAGACCGCCGGCAGCCAGTTCGCCGTCGTGCAGCGCGGGCCGACGCGCGTTTTCCGGCAGTCGAATGCGGCCATCGATGCGCGCGCGCTGCTCTCGAGCAGTGACTGGACCACGCAGGCCATCGAGGCCGACATCACCATCACCAGCCCGCCGCAAGCGCAGGACCGCGGCGTGGGCCTGTTCACGCGCTACCAGAATCCGCAGAACTACTTCCAGGCGGTGTTCACGACGCGCGGCATCTGGCTGAGCCGCATGGGCAGCGGCCGCCTGACGCAGGTCGGCCTCAGCCCCGACTTCCCGGTCACCGTCGGTCGCACCTACCGCCTGCGGTTCGAATCGACCCATGCCTGGCAGCGCGTGTACGTGGACGGCCAGATCGTCATCGACACGATCCAGCGCGGTCCCACGCACGGGTCCGTCGGGCTCGTCACCGAAACCAGCACCGCGGAATTCGACAACGTGCTGGTGACACCCAGCCCCCGCACGCCCATCTACTCGAGCGACTTCACGTCGGCGGACACCACGGCGTGGAGCGTCTCGGGCCCGGGCATCTGGACCGTGCGCACCGGCGTGTTCGCGCAGAGCTCGGTCGCGGGCGATGCGCGCGCGCTGATCGGCACGCCGACCGACGACCAGGTGGTGCGCGCCACGGCGCAGCTCGGCGCATTCGGCTCCGGCGGCACCGCCGACAAGTGGTTCGGCGTGGCCGCGCGCGCTTCGAACACGGCCAATTACTACTACCTGTCGCTGCGCAGCTCCAACACCTTGCAGCTTCGCAAGCTCGTCAATGGTGCGATCACGCTGCTCGCCAGCACGCCCTTCCCGGTGACGCGCGGCCGGCCGTACGCCCTGCAGCTCGAAGCGGTCGGCACCCAGCTGCGGGCGCGCGTCGACGGAGCACTGCAATTCGAGGTGAGCGACACCAGTCACGCGAGCGGGCAGCCGGGCCTGGTGGCGTACCGCGCCGCGGTGGACTACGACGACTTCGTGGCCGTGCAGCCTTGAATCCAGACGGACTACCGGACGGCAACCGAGCACGAACACAGCCCGTCGCCGCTTCGACACTGACCGTAACCGCATCGAACGGAGCCTTTCTCACATGAAACGATTCGCCTTGCTCACCCTGCTAGCCCTGTGCGCCGGCGCGGCCGAAGCACGCGTCTACTCCCTCTCCCCGGCTCAGGACCTCCCGCTGCCGACCATCGGCGGCGAGTTCAACACGCCGAAAGTGGCCATCGACGGCGATTCCATCATCGTGCTGGCCGAGCGGACCGGCGGCCGCAGCGCGCTGTTGTACCAGCGCGGCGCGAACGGCACCTGGGCGCTGAGCCGGACGTTGTTGGACGTCGATGGCGGCGACATCCTGCAGTCCGAGGTGTCGATGGCGAATGGCCTCGCGGCCGTGAAGCTCGATGCCACGATGCACGTGTTCGAACGCAGCGCCACCGGCGAGTGGCTGGAGAGCGCGGTCGCGGGCACGCCGCAACCGGGACCGGGGCTCGTGGTATCGGGCGCGCGCATCCTCGCGGGCCGGCGTTGCAGCTACGACGCCGACGTGCACGAGAAGTCGCTGGGCAGCGGCGTGTGGCGCGTGGTCGCGCGTCTCACTACCGGGCTCGGTGCCGCGGACTGCAACCACGTGGCGTCGCTCGACCTGGACGGCAGCGTGGCGCTGATCCACGGCCCAGGGCGCGAGGCGTACGAGTTCCGGCGCGCGAGCGCGAGCTCGTGGCCGCTGGCCGGCACCCTCTCGCCGCCGCCGCAGACCGCGGTCGATGACGGCGCCTACTCGTTGCAGGGCGACACGGCCGTGGCGCCCGGCGGCGCGGTGTTCCGGCGCACCGGCGGCGCATGGAGTTTCGTGAACCGCGTGGAGCCGCTCAACTTCGCCAACGGCTGGACAGCCCCGTTTCGCACGCAACTGACGGGCGGCGTGCTGCATGGCATCCAGACCGACGGCGGCATCAACTCGACCTCGTTCACCGCTCTCTATCGCGAAACCGCGCCCGGCCAGTTCGAGCAGGCGGCGATGTTGTTCGGCCCGGCCTCCGCCGAGACGCAGGCATTCAGCGGCGGCACCGCCGTCGTCGGCAGCAACGACTTCGGCTTCGTGTACCTGTCCGTGTTCAACCTGCCGCCACCCGCGAGCCCCGACAAGTTCGTCAACGACTTCGAGGCGCGCGACGTCACGGGCTTCCGCCAGACGCCGGGCAGCGCGTTCCAATTGACGTTCACCGGCACGACGAGCACCGGCGCGAGCTACGTCTACCGCCAGGCGAGCAGCGCGGGCGAATCGCGCGCGGTCTTCGGCGGCGACTGGAATACGCAGCAGTACGTGGAAGCCGACATCACGCCGACGGCATTCGACGGCAATGACCGCTGGTTCGGGCTCGGCCTGCGCTATGTCGACGACGGCAACTTCTACTACGTGACGCTGCGCAGCTCCGGCCGCGTGCAGATCAAGCGCATGTTGAACGGCGTGTTCACCACGCTCGCCGAGGCAGCCTTGCCGATCTCCCAGTTTCAAAAGCACAACGTGCGGTTTTTTGCGGATGCCGACCGGCTCTTCGTGCGCGTCGACGGCGACTTCTTCCTGAGCGCGACCGACAGCTCGTTCACGCACGGGAGCTCCGCGCTCATGACCAACCGCACGCTCGCCGACTTCGACAATGTGTTCGCCGGGTCGACGCTGCCCTTCAGCCTCCACTCCAAGGACTTCACCGACTTCCGCGATCCCGCATTCGGGCTGGCGCAGACCGGCGGCCAATGGACGCCCGTCGAAGGGCCCGACTCGGAGCTCGACGGCCTCGCGCAGACCTCGACCGAAGGCGACGCGCGCGGCGTCAGCGGCCCGTCCTCCACGGATGATCAGCGCGTCGAGGCACGCATCCGCCTCGACCAGAGCGGCACGTCGCCGTCCGGCACCTGGTTCGGAGTGCTGGCGCGTTACGTCGACGCACGCACTCACTACTACCTGTCGGTGCGCAGCACGGGCCAGCTGCAGATCCGCAAGCAGGTGAACGGCGTGATCACGGTGCTCGCGACGGCGCCCTACACCGTCGCCGCGGGCGGGTTCCACGATTACGCGCTGTCGGTGGTCGGCAACGAGCTGCACGCCTACGTCGACGACCGGTTCGTCGCCGGCGCGCTCGATGACGCGATCCCGCGCGGCCGGTTCGGCGTCGGCATGTACCGCACCGCCGTCACGATCCGCCGGCTCGACGCCACCCAGCCCTGAGCACCTTCACTACGGACGGCAGAGCCATGCACACGCAGAACGAGATGCCGCCGCTTCTTCCCATGACCGTAAGTACAGCCAAACGGAGTCTTCTTACATGAAACGATTCGGCTTTGCCCTGATGGCGCTCTTCGCAGGTGTCGCGGTCGCGCGCCCGGTGATCATCGAGCCCGTCGCCACGCTGCCCGCGCCTCCCGGCGACTACTTTCGCTACGGCGGCGATGTCGCAATCGACGGCGACTACGCGCTGATCACGGCCTTTCGCGACGATCCCACGCTCGGCAGCGGTGAAGCCGTCGCGGCGCTGGTCTACCGGCGCACCGCCGCCGGCTGGGTGTACGACTCGAAGCTCTACGAAACCGAGTACGACACCTCGAGCAGCCTCTACACGCCGAGCCTGGCGCTGCGCAACGGCATCGCGGCGCTCAACTTCGGCGGCATCTTCCGCCGCACGGCCACCGGTTGGGTGCGGGAAAACACCACCGGCATCGGCGCCGGTCCCGACATCGAATATTCCAACGGCCGCTTCGCCGTCGGGACGGGCGAAGGCGACTGGGGCGCGAACGTGCTCGAACCCGCCGCCCCCCCCGCCAACTGGCGCGCGACGCGCGTCATGGGCGAATGCCGCGACGGCGACACCGACAACAACGGCGGCCCGCTCGACATCGACGGTGACTGGCTGGCGCTCAACGCGGCGGACGTGTGCGAAGGTGCCCGCGGCGGTACGCGCCTCTACCGGCGCAACGCGGATGGGAGCTGGGCCTCTCGAGCCCTGCCGCAGGACGGGCTGGAGGGGATCTTCCCCGGCGTTCAGCCCGCGCTCAGCGGCAACGAGCTCTTCATCGACGCGTCCTACGCGCGACCCGGCGAAGGCACCTATCTATACCGCGCTGAATCGGCCGACGCGACCGGCCAGTGGCCATTCCGCGCGCGCCTGCAGACCGCCGACAGTTTCATGAGCCGCAGCGTCGAGGGCGCGCTCGAGAAAGGCGGCGGCTTCGTCTTCCAGCACCGCTTCAGCCCCGACCTCAATGCGTGGGTCTATCACGTGTTCGGCGCCGACGAGGAAGGGCGCTACAACCACATGGCCACGCTGTCGACGAGCGACCGCCGGTGGGTGGGCGGCCACCTCGACATCTCCGGCCGCCGCGTGATCGTCGGCAGCCGCGGTTACACGGGCACGGCCTACGACAACACCGTGCGCATCTACGAGCTGCCGGACGAAGGTCCGTTCGCCGGCACGGTCATCATGGATTCGTTCGGCACCAACAGCCCGTTCCAGTGGGGTCACGACCGCGGCGACTGGCACCTGGTGACCAGCGGCAACACCACCGTGTATCGCCAGCAGTTCCTCGGTGGCGACGCGCGCATCTACCACGGCGGCAGCCAACGCTACGACGGCGCCATCCAGGTCGACGTACGCCCGCTGGCCTTCAACGGCAACGACCGCTGGTTCGGTGCCATCACGCGCTACGTCGATGAGAACAACTACTACTACGTGACGGTCCGCAGCTCGGGCCGCATCGAGCTGCGGCGCCTGGTCAACGGTGCGTTCACGACACTGGCGTCGGCGCCGCTCGCGGTGACCTTGAACCGCAACTACCGGCTGCGGCTCGAGTCCGTGGGCGCGAATCACCGCGTGTACCTCGACGACCGCCTGGTGCTCTCGGCACGCGACACGACGCATGCGCTCGGCACCGTCGGCCTCATGACGTCGCGCGCCAGCGCGGACTTCGACAACGTGGTGATAACCCCCAACAACTACATGACCATCTACTCGAGCGCTTTCCCCGCCGGCCAGCCGGCAGGTCCGTGGAGCAACACCGGCCCCGGCGCCTGGAGCGTGTCGAGCACCGGCACGTACGCGCAGAACTCCGTGGCGGGCGACGCGCGCGCCCTCATCGGCCCGCAGTCGGGCGAGGACCAGGTCGTCTCGGTGCGCGCGCGCGCCATCGCGTTCGCGAGCGGCGACCGCTGGTTCGGCGCGCTGGTGCGCTACGTCGACG
The DNA here is from genome assembly GCA_044871085.1 of Steroidobacteraceae bacterium. Lineage (GTDB taxonomy): Bacteria > Pseudomonadota > Gammaproteobacteria > Steroidobacterales > Steroidobacteraceae > CADEED01. The sequence goes on from JBIOZI010000036.1 coordinate 19,089, forward strand.
ACCGCAACTACGCCTACGTGTCGTTGCGCAGCTCCAACCGCATCTCGCTGCGCCAGCTCACCAACGGAAGCATACGGACGCTGGCCGAGGCGCCGCTCACCGTGACGCCGGGGACGTGGTACACGCTGCGCGTCGAAGCGCTGCTGTACGCGACGCGCGTGTACGTCAACGGCGAGATGGTGCTGGAGGCGAGCCACGTCGGCAACGAGTTGCCACGCGGACGGGTGGGTCTCGTGACGTACAAGGCGGCGGCGGAGTTCGACGACTTCCTGGCCTATCAGCCATGAAGTGTGCGCGTGCTTCTGAAACGAACAGGGAGATCACCTGCCGGCGATGATCCGCTCCTGATCACCCACTCGCGTGGCGGGCGCATCGCCGGACCTTCGCAGACGGTCCGGCCTGCGCTCGCCGCGCGCCCTGCTACGAAGAACGGATCCCGCCGCGCGGCCGTGGCGACCCGACACTCGCGGTCAGTCGGGCATCCGCTGGCCGCGCGTCTCGACCACCCATTTGAGCAGCAACAGGCCCACGATGGGCACGAAGCCGATCATGAACAGCGTCTGCAGGATGATGTGGGGATCGCCCTTGGCGGATTGCGCGATGGAGCCGACCAGGAAGACCCCGCCCGCCGTGATCACGCGGCCGATGTTGTAGCAGAAGCCGCTGCCGGTGGAGCGCAGGCGCGTCGGGAACAGCTCTGGTAGATAGAACGGGAAGGCACCGAAGACGCCGAACACGCTGAGCCCGATGAAGAACCACAGGTACAGCCTGGTCTCCGACGGCAGGTCGATGCCGCAGGCAGCCAATACCGCGATGGCGCTCGCGCTGAAATAGATGGCGAACAGCTTGCGGCGCCCGAGATGCTTCGCGATGGGGATCGTCAACAGCGTGCCGATGAGGCCGCCCCAGTTGAAGCAGTTGGTGCCGAGCTTGATCCAGCTCTGCTTGAGTGCCGCGGTGGCGGCCGGGTCGAGCGCGCGCGTCAGCGCTTCGGCACCGGCCAGCGCGTTGGCCAGCGCCTGCAGGAAGGCGTTGCAGCTCCACCAGGTGATCAGCGCGACCAGGGTGACGATCAGCGCGCTCGCCGTGCGCGTGCGCACTGCGGGCGCGAAGATCTCGCGCACCCGCGCGGGTGCCGCGTGGGCCGTCGCCGACGCCCAGCGCTCCGGCTCGCGGACGAATGAGCGCACGACGAACGCCACGGCGGCGGGAATCAGGCCGAACAGCAGCACGTAGCGCCAGGACATCGACGGGTCGTGCGCGAACCAGTCGCCGGCGACTTCCGCGTTGACGAAGGTGGCGAGGAACAACCCGAGCGGCGCCGAGGTGTACAGCAGCGCGCCCGCTTCCACCCGTTTGTCCTCGGGAACGACCTCCGCGACCATGGCCGAGCCCGCGGCCCACTCGCCACCGATTCCGAGGCTGGCGATGATGCGGAAGATCACGAGCTGCCACATCTCGGTGACGAACGCGCAGGAGGCCGTGCCGATCGCATACAGCACCATGGTGAGCAGCAGCACGCGCTTGCGGCCGAAGCGATCGCTGATCGGGCCGAACAACACGCCGCCCGCCGCCCATCCCAGCAGCAGCAGGGAGTTGAGGATGCCGGTCCAGTATGGCAACGCGGCTTTGGCTTCGGCGCCGCCGATCGGCAGGTCTAACAAGGTGGGGATCGCGTTGGGCGCCACGAAATTGAAGAGCAGCCCGTCGAAGATGTCGAATCCCCAGCCGAGCCAGGCCGCGGCGAAGACCGTCCATTGGTAGCGCGTCAACTTGATCATGGCGCGCGAGTGTAAAGGGGAATGGCCCCAAATGGCTGTTTGGTGCTGAACCTGGGCATGGAGACCTGAGCTGGCCGGTAAAGAATCGAGGCGAACCCGTCAGTTTCTGCGCCCCGCGCTGCGCGCGTCCAGGTCTAACCTGCGGTCATGCCACGGCCACCCCGCGCCATCGTCGCGAACTACACTTACCACGTGCTCAACCGCGCGAACCGGCGCGCAGAGGTTTTCCACGAAGCCGCCGACTACGCCGCCTTCATCGCACTGATGAGGAAAGCACAGGAGCACGAGGAGCTCCCGATCCTGGCGGCCTGCCTGATGCCCAATCACTTCCACCTCGTCGTGCAGCCCAAGCAGCCAACCAGTGTTTCGCGCTGGATGCATTGGCTCTGCACGACGCACGTGCGTCACTACCACGGGAAGTACGGGTCATCCGGCCGCGTCTGGCAGGGCCCGTACAAGGCATGCCTGGTGCAGACGGATCAGTATCTGCTGACGGTCATGAGATACGTGGAGCGCAATGCCCAGGAAGCCCGGATCGTGCGGCGCGCGGAGGATTGGCCTTGGGGCAGTCTGCGCTGGCGCAGCGAGGCGGCTTCGCCGCTTGCGCTGGCGCCGGCACCCATCGAGCTTCCCCGTTATTGGGTGGATTTCGTCAACCTGCCGCAAACGGCAGCGGAACTCGAAGCGATCCGCGAATGCGTGAACAGGCAGAGACCGTTTGGCGATGCACAGTGGGCCGAGAGAGCGATGGAATCCGAATCCAGGCTCGGCACCAAACGATGATTTGGGGCCACTCCCCTACGCGTGCTTGAACATGATCGGGATGCCGGACTGCGTCGTAAAGGACTTGTTCTCGTTGAACGGCCGCTCGCGCCCCGCCGGCGCGCGTTCCGCCACGGCGGTGAGCACGTCGTCGAGCGGGCCCGGGCGACCCAGTGCGAAACCCTGTCCGAACTGAATGCCCAGCGCGGCCAGCCGGTCGCGCACGCCGTTCGACTCCACGTACTCCGCAACCGTGGTGATGCCCATGGCGTCGGCGAGCTGCACGATGGCGCGCACCAGTGCCTGCGACCGTGTGTTCGTCAGCACGTCGCGCACGTACGAGCCGTCGAGCTTGATGGTGCTGATCTCGAGATTCTTGAGATACGCCAGCGAGTTCACGCCGGTGCCGAAATCATCGAGTGCGAAGCGCACGCCGTGGCTCATCATGCGGCGGATGAACTGCTGGACCTGGCTGAGATTGGCGGCCGCGGCGGCTTCGGTGATCTCGAACACCAGGCTCGTCCCGTCGATGCCGTACTTGGCCATCGCCGAAACCAGCCACTCGAGGAAATCCGGATCCGACAGCGTCGGGCCCGAGAGGTTGATCGACACCCGCAGCGGCCCCGCCGAGCTGGTGTTCTTCGAGAGCTGCTCGAACGCGCGCTCGCACACGGCGCGATCGATCTCGGGCAGTATCTGGTAGCGCGTCGCGGCGGACATGAACTCCGCGGCTTCCACCAGCTTGCCCTTGCAGTCGATGATGCGCACCAGCAGCTCGTACGTCGTCGGCAGGTTGCGGTTGATCAGCGGCGTGATGGGCTGCGCGAACACGACGATTCGCTGCAGGCGCAGGGCCTCGCGCACACTGCCGATGAGCCCGATCTCGTCATGGCGGCGGATCATGCTCTGGTCGGTGTCCTGGTAGACCTCGACGCGGCCGCGCCCGCGGTCCTTGGCAGTCTTGCAGGCGATCTCCGCCTCGGCGATGCGATGGTCGAGGTGCAGGTCGCCCACCGACGTGGACACCGCGCCCCAGGACATCGACACCGGGTGATTGGGCTCCTTCTGGGCGGCGAGCCCGGTCGACACTTCCCGGCAGACGCTGTCGGCGAGCTGGCGCGCCTGCGCCAGGTTCATGTGCGGCAGGAACACGGTGAAGCGATCGCCCGAGAGGCGGCAGGCGAAGCTCTCCGCGCCCACCAGTGCGCGGCGCACCGCGATTCCGCAGCGCGCGATCACGCGGTCGCCGTCGGCGAAGCCCGCGAGATCGTTGATGAGATGCAGGCGGTCGATGTCGCCGTACAGCAGCGACACCATGGCGCCCGCGGGCGCGGAGCGCTGCCACGAGTCGACGCGCGTCTTGAAGCCGTCCCAGGACAGCAGGCCCGTCAACGGGTCGAGATCCTGCGTCGCATTGCGCGCCAGCAGCCGCGCGAAGCGGTTCAGGCGGCGCATGGTGAATTCGTCGAAGCTCGGCTCCTCGGGCCGATTGAAGATGATCAGCGCGCCGGCGGGGCCGCCGCGCGCAATGAGCGGAACGGCGACCAGCTTGCAGGCAATCTGCCCGCCGCTCGTGTGCCTGAGCTTGTTGGTGGCCACCGGCTTGCGCGATTCGATCGCACGGCGCGCCAGCTCGTCGCCCGCGATGGACAGCTGCTCGCGCGCGAACGCCTGGTCGGTCTCGGACCGTCCCCACACGACGCGCGATTCCTCGCGCGGAAACACGGCGGTCGCGGCGGTGCAGCCGAGACGCAAACACACGGCCCGCAACACGCTCTCTGTGCTGCGCTCGGGCTCTTCGCCCGAGTCGAGCGACTTCGTTTCTGCAGACTTCACCGGTGTTCTCCGCTGCTGTTGTTCTAGTTGTGCCGTCCGTTGCGTCAGGGAGAGATTAGACGAGCGCCCTAAGGCGAAAGCCCACGCACTTCGCAACTTTTCGGGCGTCCGGAGCCTCGGCTTGGCACCCGGAACATTATGAGAAGCGGATCAGTGGATTATGTTCGGTGCTTCAGGCGCAACGCGCCGGCTGCGCCAGGCCGGAAGCCGCGCGCGCATAGCGCGGCCGGGACGGACGGCGCTCCGGCTCCGCACGGTTGCGCGCGCGATTGCTGGGTGCCTCGACCGCGGGCCGCGTGTTGGGCGCGCGGCAGTACACGCGGCGCAGATTCGCGACCAGGCCGTCGTCCACTCCCGCATGTTCCGCGGCCATCGTGGGGCCGGTGGCGGCGGTCATAGTGGGGTTCATGATCAGCCAGCCGGCTTCGACCGAGTCGACCACCGCGCAGCGATCCGCCATCGGCATGCGCGCGAGCGCGTCGCGGAAATCATCGGGCCGCGCGGCGAGGAAACGCGCCGGCGCTTGCGGCGGGATGCGCGCCTCGGAATGCGCGCGGCTCGAGACGAGCTCGAGCAGCGACTGGCCGAGCGCACCGTCGGGAGCGGTGCGCAGCAGCTCCACCGCGGCGGCGGCACAGGGCAGCGTGTGGAGTCCGTCGTAGTCCGCGAGGCGCGCGCGCAGCTCCTGGTACACCGCAGTTTCGCTGCCGGCGTTGGCGCGCAGCAGCGCCTCGCTCAGCCCGACCGCCACGGTGAACACCGTGCGCAGCTCCGCGGGGGTGTGCGCATCGCAGGGCGCGCCACCGGCGAGTGCCGCACGCGACAGGCATGCGAGCAGGACGGCTACGTACTTCATGGGGCGGAATCCTTCGAAAACGCGCATCGCATCTCCTGTTCAGTGATCACTCATGCTGCGAAACCTGCCGGTGGCCGAATACTCCACGGCGCCGGCGATATTCCCGGCCAGCACTCCACGCCGGCGCGTCACCGCCGCCGTGAAGATCTCCTCGATGGGCATCGGCTTGCCGAACGCGTAGCCCTGCCCCGTCTTGCAGCCGAGCGCCAGCAGGGCGTCGCGCTGGGCTTCGAGCTCGATTCCCTCGGCGACGGTGTCGAGCCCGAGCGCCTCGGCCAGCGACAGGATGGCCTTCGCGAGCGCCGCGGCGTCCACGGCGTCGGTGCCGTCGTGCTCGCGCACCAGGCGCTGCACGAACGAACGGTCGATCTTGAGGATGTCGATCGGGAAGCGGTGTAGATAGGCCAGCGACGAATAGCCGGTGCCGAAGTCGTCGAGCGCGAGCCGCACGCCGATCATCTTGAGCTCCTTGAACGTCTGCTCGATGCGCGAGGAGTTCTCCAGCAGCAGGCTTTCGGTGACCTCGAGGATCAGGCTGTCGGGCGAAAGACCGTTCGTCTCGAGCGCCCTGCGCACGTCCTCGGCGACGTGGCCATGGTTCAGGTACCGGCTCGAGACGTTCACCGACACGCGCAGCCCCTCGCCGCGCGCCACTTCGCGCTGCAGGCGCGCGGCATCCGCACAGGCGCGCTTCATCATCCACTGGGTTATCGGCACGATCTGGCCGTTCTCTTCGGCGAGCGAAATGAAGTCGAGCGGCATGACCAGGCCGCGCGTCGGGTGGCGCCAGCGGATCAGCGCCTCGACTCCGACCAGGTGCCGCGAGGACATGTCCACGATGGGCTGGTAGTGGGCCTCGAACTGCCCCTGCTCGATCGCGGCCGCGAGCTCGTTCTCGATGCGCATGCGCCGGCGCGCGGCGCGCAG
>JBIOZI010000037.1:0-7736 GCA_044871085.1 Steroidobacteraceae bacterium
TCCGACGGCCGCGGCCCTGAACACCCAGTAGCCCAGACGTACATGATTTTCCTGCAGACAAACTGGATCATCGCCTTCGTTTGCGCGTTCATATTCTTTGGCGCCGGCAAGCAGAATGCGGGCATCGTCGGAGGAAAGAACCACAGCTTCCTGTGGACTGGCCTGTCCATCGCGGTCTCCGCGCTGGTCATCGGCGTGTTCGACGCCGGCTGGGTCCTGGTATTGGTGGTCCAGGTCGGGCTGTTCGTCGCCATCGGAATCTTCCGGTCACTTCGAGACCGCTGATGAACGACTAACTGGCCTCGCCGTCTTGCGCGTTCAGCGGCAGGCGCATGTAGAAAGTGGTTCCCGTGCCGATCTCGGTGACGAAATCGAGCGTGCCGCCATGACTGGTGATCACGTTGTGCGCGATGGAAAGCCCCTGACCGGTGCCCTTGCCCACCTCCTTGGTGGTAAAGAACGGCTCGAAGATCCGCTTGCGGATCGCCTCGGGAATTCCGCCGCCGGTGTCGCCTATGCTGACGACGGCGCAGCCGGCTTCGACGCAGGTCTTGACGGTGATGAGCCCCTTGTTGGACGTGCCCTTCACCGTGTCCGCGATGGCATGCGCCGCGTTGACCAGCAGGTTCAACACCACCTGGTTTATCTGCCCGCCGTGGCAGGTCACCGGCGGCAGCTCGCCGAACTCGGTGTGCACGTCGGCGACGAATTTGTACTCGCTGCGCGCGATGACCAGCGTGCTGTTGATCGCGCGGTTGAGATCGACCTGGCGCTTCTCGCGCTGGTCGGCGTGTGAGAATTCCTTCATGGAGCGCACGATTTCCGCGATGCGCCCGAGTCCATCGCTGACGCGGTCGAGCGCCGGCGGCAGCTCGACCTTCAACTCCTCGATGTTCTCGTCCGGCGGCGGCGGCACCGGCATTGCGGCGCGCAGCTGTGCGTTGTCCGCCAGCAGATCCTGCACGGCGTCGCTGATGAACGAGACGCTGTCGTTCAGGAACTGGATGGGCGTGTTGATCTCGTGCGCGACGCCCGCGGCCAGCCGGCCGATGGATTCGAGCCTTTCACCCGTGGCCATGCGCTGCTCCGCGCGCTTGCGCTCGGTGATGTCCACCATGATGCCTTCGACTTCGATCAGCCGGCCGTCGTCCCCGCGCACCGGCGTGTAGCGGTTCTCGACCCAGCGGCTCTCGCCGCCGCCGTTGAGCATGCGGAATTCGAGCGTCAACGGCTGCGTGCTCCCGCGCAGCAGTTCCATCATCGCCGTGTGCACGCGCGTGCGGTCTTCGGGATGCATGTAGCTCTGGTAGAGAGTCGGAGTACTGAGCATCGCCGCGGGGTCGTAGCCGAGCACGGTGACGTTCTGCGACACGTACATCATCGGAAACGTCGGGTCGCCGCGCAGTCGATAGAGGATGTTGGGACTGTTCTGGATGATCGTATTCGCGTTGGCCAGCTCCGCGATGTAGCGGTCGCGCATGATGGCGGTGCCGATGAGCTCGGCCAGCGTCTTCAAGATGTCCACGTCGGCCGCGGTCCATTCGCGCTCCACGGTGCAGGTGTGGAATTCGATCTGCCCCCAGAATTTTCCGTTGGCCATGACCGGTACGATGAGCGCCGACTTCAGCCGCAATTGCGAGAAGCAGGCCTTGAGACCCTCGGTCGCACTCCGCGCCGAGCCGATGATGGCCTGCCCGAGCCGCAGCGGTGCGGTCCAGGCCGCGTACTCTGCAGTCGCGTCAGCGCCGGCTGCGAGCTCGATCGGCTCCATTTCCGGCGGCGCGTCGGCCCGCCAGGAGTGCCGGCAGATCAGCGTCGGCGCCTCACCACTTACCTGCGTGGCCTCGAGCACCAGCATGCGATCGGCACGCAGGGTCTGCGCCACCGTCGCGAGCGAGCTCGAGATGGCGGCGTGCAACTCGGCCGCCGTCATGATCTCGCCGATGCCCGCGGTGACCGCGTGCAGCAGCACGTCGCGGGCGTGCAATTCCTCCATCGAGCGCTCGCGCGTGATGGTGACGCCGATCACGTCCGCCAGCAGTTTCAGCGTGCTGATCTCGTCTTCGGTCCAGTCGCGCTCGTTGCTGCAGTCGTCGAAGCCGATCTGTCCCCAGTGTTTGCCGTGGATGATGATCGGCACCAGCAGGATCGACAGCAGGTTCAGGCGCGTGAGGAAGGCCGCGAGCCCCGGCGGGCCCGTGCGCCGCGAAGCGAATACCGATTTGCCTTCCTGGAGCGGTTTCCGCCACTCCGTGAGCGCGGCATGCTCTGCCTCGTCTTTGGCGAGGATGCTGCTCGGATGCTGCAACGCCGGTGCCGTGTCGGTCTTCCAGACGAAGTAGGGCACGTTGACCGGCGGCAGACCGGCGCGCCGCTGCACTTCGACCACCAGCATGCGATCGATGCTCACCGTCGCGGCGATTTGTTTCATCGCCAGCGGCAGGCTGTCTTTCAAGGAACCCGCGGTGAGCAGCTCCGCGATGCTGCCGGAGACCACCTGGAGCAGCTCGTGCCGCTGACGCAGCTCGGCGAGATGCGCATCTGCCTGCAGCGGCGTCGAGAGGTCAGCGCCCGACGATGTCGGTGGCTGCGCAGCCTCGGCGCCATGCGATTGGCGCAATCCCTTGTGACGATTTGTGGCCATTCGAGAACCCGGCGGCCGCCGGGCGTGACAGAGTCCGGCCCGCATTTTGCGTCATCTTTCCCGGGCGAAAGCGCAGCCCGTTCTCATCTTTGCGCCCCGCAGGCGACGATACGCACGCAGCGGCCGTCTTGTCCCTTAAGAATTCGAGCCAAATCGCCGCCGCAGTGCCGCTGGCGGGCGTCGGGTGCGCTATGTTCCCGGTTACGGCCGCCCGTTCGGGGTGATCCGTGACACTACTTATATGGGCGTCAGATCGGGCATGGTGCGCAACTTCGCAACGTCTCTCCTGTTGTTCGGCATGGCCGCCGGCACGTTCGCCGCCGACACCTCGCCGCGGACGTACGCCAACCCGGTCGACGTCGACTACCGCTACAACTTCGAGCAGCTCAACGAGCACATTTCCTACCGCACCGGCGCCGATCCGGTGATCGTGCGGCACCAGGACGCGTACTACCTGTTCATGACGCTCGCGGACGGCTACTGGCGCTCGACCAATCTACTCGACTGGCGCTTCGTCACGCCGAGCCGCTGGCCTTTCGAGAGCGTGGTGGCACCGGCGGCGATTTCCGACGGCGACCGCCTGCTGCTGATGCCTTCCACCACGCGCCCCGACCCCATCCTGGTATCGCGCGATCCGGCGCGCGGCCAGTTGGATTTCCTGACGCGGCGGATGCCGGAGCTGCCCGGCGCCGTGTCGGGGGAGGCGGAGAGTAGTTTGGGGGCCTGGCACCCGGGAGACGCGCAACCCGAGCACGTTCAGCCCGGGCCATGGGACCCGGCGCTGTTCGAGGACGACGACGGCCGCTGGTATCTCTACTGGGGGTCATCCAACAAGTTTCCGCTGTACGGCATCGAGCTCGACCTGCGCGAGGTCGACTCGCAGCAGCGCATTCACTACGTGGGCAAGCCGCGCGCGCTCATCACGCTGGATCCGAAGCAGCATGGCTGGGAGCGGTTCGGGCTGGACCACGGCGGCGAGAACCAGCCGACCTACATCGAAGGCGCGTGGCTGACCAAGCATGGCGGCCGCTACTACCTGCAGTACGGCGCGCCCGGCACCGAGTTCAATGTCTACGCCACCGGCACCTACGTCTCCGACAACCCGCTGGGCCCGTTCGAGTACGCGCCTTACAACCCCGTGGGCTACAAGCCCGGAGGTTTCGTGCACGGCGCGGGGCACGGCAATACGTTTCGAGACGCGTACGGCAACTGGTGGAACACCGGCACTCCGTGGATAGGCTACAACTGGACCTTCGAGCGCCGCATCGCGCTGTTTCCGGCCGCCTTTAGCGACGACGGGCAGATGAGCGTCGACACGCGCTTCGCGGATTTTCCGCACTACATGCCGACGGCCAAGGTCGGCGCTCCGGAACAGCTCTTCACCGGCTGGATGCTGCTGTCGTATCGCAAACCGGCGACCGCGTCTTCGGTGCTGGGCGAATTCAGTGCCGACCACGTCACGGACGAGAATCCGCGCACGTTCTGGGTGGCCGCGGCGAACGAGGCCGGGCAGACACTCACCGTCGACCTCGGCGCCCGCAAGACGCTGCGCGCCGTGCAGGTGAATTTCGCCGACTATCTATCCGGCCGATATCGCGACGCGCCGGACATCTACACGGAATTCACGTTCGAGTGGTCGGCGGATGGCAAACAATGGCAGCCATTGGCCGACACCGGAGCCGAGCGGCGCGATCGGCCGAATGCGTATTTTCAACTGCCGGCGCCGGTACGCGCGCGCTACGTGCGCTATGTGCACGGGCACGTCGGCGCCGCGCACCTGGCCATCAGCGATCTGCGCGTGTTCGGCGACGCCGGCGGACCCGCGCCGCGCACGCCCGCCGGTGTCGAGGCGGTGCGCGCCGAGCCGCGCATGATGACGGTGCGCTGGCGGCGCGTGCGCGGAGCGGTGGGCTACAACGTGCGCTGGGGCGTGAAGCCGGATCGCCTGAATCTGTGCTACCAGGTTTTCGCGGACCGGGGCACCAGCCTCGACCTGCGCGCGCTCAATGCCGGCGTCGAGTATCACGTGGCGGTGGAAGCCTTCGACGAGAACGGCGTATCGAAGCTCAGCAAGACCGTGTCCGTGCGGTGACGCGCCTCACTGCCGCGCGCCCGGCGCGGCCAGCAGCTCGTTGAGCAGCCGCGCCAGGCGGTCCGCCGCCTGCTCGACGCGCCGCTCCGCCAGCGGCCGCATCGCCTTGAGGTACCTCACGCGCATCTTGTGAGAGCGTGGATAGAGCCTGCGCAGGTCGATGAGCTCGCAGGATTCCGCGGCCCATCCTGCCGGGCTGCTCTGCGGCGCGGGCGTGCGCGCCTGCGCCGCCAGGCGATCGGCGTATTCGCGCAGCGGTAGTTTGGCCGAGGCCAGCACGTAGTAGTCCCACACGGCGTGCAGGTTCGTGCCCATGATGCCGTTCTGGTAGCGATCGCGCGCGTACTCCTCGGGCGGAATGTCGGTGCGCAGCGAGATCTGGAAATCGTTCGCGCCCTTGTCGGGGCGGTTGCTGGAGTGAAACGGCTGGTGCGCGTCTCCGACGAAATGCACGATGAACTTGAGCGCGTCGCGGCGCGTTTCTAAGGGCTGCGTGGAGTCGCGCAGCAGCCGGCTCTGCGCCTCGATGGCGCCGAGCACGCAGGCGCCCTCCGGACAGTCGCGCTCCGCCACGAACTGGCACGTGCCCGGCGGCATGTTCACGTAGTGCCAGCGCGAGGTGGCCTTGAAGCGCTCGGGGTCGGAGCCGCGCAGGCGGTCCGCCCACATCGCCACCCCCGCGAGGGTCGGAACCGGCTCGTCGCGCAGCAGGTCGCGCACCTGCGCCCGCGCCGCGGGCAGCAATTGCCGCTCGGCCAGCTCGCCGACGAGCTGGTGCCCGAGCTCGGCCCAGCTCCACGCGGGCGCGTTGCCGAGCAGCAGCAGCGCAGCGCATGCGAGGCCGCGGAGCCTGGGCATCACAGCCACTTTCCCTTGCGCAGGCGGTAGAACAGATAGACGTCGATGGCGGTCATCAATGCCAGCACGCTGCCGTAGCCGTACTGCCAGCGCAGCTCCGGCATGTGCTCGAAATTCATGCCGTAGATGCCGGCGATCAGCGTGGGCACGGCGATCAACGCCGCATACGCGGCCAGGCGCTTCATCGTTTCGCTTTCCTGCAGCGTGATCATCGACAGGTTCACGGACGTTGCGGTGGACACGGAGTCACGGATGGATTCTATGGTCTGGTTGAGACGTTGCAGATGATCGTAGATGTCGCGGAAATATTCACGCAGGCCCGCGCACAGCGCGGGCACGCGCGCGCCGGAGAGATTCGACACGCCTTCCAGCAGGGGCGCGACGGCGTGCTTGACGGTCATCAGGCGATTCTTGAGATCGTACAGCGCCTCGATGTTCACGCGCGGCGAGCCGCTGTTGGCAAAGATCCGCTCCTCGACGGATTCGAGCTCGCCCTCGAGCAGGTCGAGCACGGGAAAGTACCGGTCCACCACCGCGTCGGCGAGGGCGTACAGGACGAAGCCCGACCCGAGGCGCAGCAGCTCGGGTTCGCGCTCGCAACGCGCGCGCACTTCCTGGAAGCCGCGCTCGGCGTGGCTGCGCACCGAGACGATGTAGTTGCGCCCGGCGAACACCGCCACTTCCCCGACCCGCAGTTCTTCGCCGTCGGGCTCGATGATGTGCATCACCGCGAACAGACTGTCGCCGTAGTCCTCGATCTTCGGCCGCTGGTGTCCATTGCGCGCGTCTTCGACGGCGAGCGGATGGAGCGCGAACTGCGTCTGCATCTTCTCGAGCAGCGCCGCATCCGGCTCGCGCAAGGCCACCCATACGAGCGTGTCCGGCTGGTTGATGTAGCGCTGGATCTCGTCGATGGCGATGTCGCCCACTTTGTGGCCGCCCTGGTAGGCGACGCAGCTGATCAGCATGGAATAGTCCTTGGGAATGAATCGTGAAGTGCTGGCCACGGCCCATGATCGCCCACTTTCCCGAAAGATTGAATCACGGGCGCGCGGAAAATCCTCACCGGGCGCTAACCGGGCCGATGCTAGTTTTCCGTTCCATTCGGCGGCGATTCGCGCCGCGTGTGAGGTATCCGTGGAACTCGTGATCATCGGGCTCGCCGTGCTGTTGTGCGCAGCCACGTACGCCATCTATCGCGTCGCTGCGGCCTTGCAGGAGCGCACATGAATTTCATGGACTGGCTGGGGCTCCTGCTGTCGCTCGGAATCCTCGGGTACCTGGTGGTGGCGCTGCTGTACCCGGAGAAGTTTCAATGACTGCGCAGGGCCTGCTGCAGATCGTCTTCTACCTTGTCGTCCTGGTCGCGCTCGCCAAGCCGCTGGGCGCGTTCATGGCCGCGGTGTACGAGGGCCGCCGCACCTTCCTCTCGCCACTGATCGCGCCGCTCGAGCGGGGCATCTACCGGCTCGCCGGCGTCGATGCGACGCTGGAAACCGGTTGGAAGCGCTATGCGCTCGGCGTGATGCTGATCAATCTCGCCGGCATCGTCGTCGTCTATCTGCTGCAGCGCCTGCAGGGCGTGCTGCCGCTCAACCCGCAGGATCTCCCCGCGGTGAGCCCGGACTCGTCGTTCAACACGGCGGTGAGCTTCGCCACCAACACGAACTGGCAGGGCTACGTCGGTGAAACGACGATGAGCTACCTCACGCAGATGCTCGGCCTCGCGGTGCAGAACTTCTTCTCGGCCGCCACCGGCATGGCGGTGCTGGTGGCGCTCATTCGGGGCTTCGCGCGCCGCCAGGCCACCGAGGTCGGCCACTTCTGGGTGGATTTCACCCGCAGCACGCTCTACATCCTCCTGCCGCTGTCGTTGATCCTCGCGGGCATTCTCGCCACGCAGGGCGTGGTGCAGAGTTTCCAGCCGTATCGCACCGTAACTCTGCTCGAACCGGTGTCCATCCGGACGCCGGTTACCAGCGAAGCCGGCGAGAAAGTGCTCGACGCGTCGGGTCAGCCGGTGATGAAGACCGATCAGATCACCGAGCAGACCGTGCCGCTCGGTCCTGCCGCGAGCCAGATCGCCATCAAACAACTCGGCACCAACGGCGGCGGCTTCTTCAACGTGAATTCCTCGCATCC
>JBIOZI010000038.1:0-5792 GCA_044871085.1 Steroidobacteraceae bacterium
CGCGATGGCCGCTACCGCGCGCGCCGTGTTGAAACCGCCGCCGACGTTCACGATCCGCGCGCCGGCGAGCTGCCAGCTCGCCGGGTGCGGCTCGTGGCGCAGCGCGAACACGCGCAGGTCGACCCGCGCGGCGAGCCTGCGGATCAATGCCACCAGTGCCGGGATGACGCGATATTCTCCGGAGCGGTCCACCCCTCCGGGCACGACCAACGCGATTTTCTTCATGGGCGCCCGACTATGGACGTAGAGAGCGGCACGGCGATCCGACCTTATCACGACACCGATGTGCCGCAGCTCGTCGAGCTGTTCGCGCGCGTGTTCGGCCATCCGATCACCGACGCTCACTGGCGCTGGAAACTCGGGTCGAATGCCACGCCGGCCGGCAACGTGTGGCTGGCGGTCGCGGACGACCGCCCGGTATTCCAGTACGCGGGCATCGCGCAGCGTTACTCGATCGACGGCCACGCACAGATCGGCATGGTCTCGGTGGACACCATGACCGATCCGCAATTCCGCCGCCGCGGCCTGCTGACGCGCGTGGCCACCCGCGCCTACGCGGCGTGGGGCGAAGGCGGCGCGCGATTCGTCATCGGGCTGCCGAACGAGCAATGGGGCTCGCGCACGGCCGCGCTCGGCTGGGTGCCGCTGTTCCCGCTGCAATGGTTCCGGCGCCCGCTGCGGCCGGAGGCGGTGGCGGCGCGGCGCTTCAAACTACCCTGGCTGAGGCACGCCCGGTTCGCGGGCGCGTGCTGGCACCGCTTCCACCAGCGCCACGTGCCGCGCGACGCGGCGCTCGAGACATTCGACGTCGAGCGCGCCGACGGCGCATTCGACGAGCTGTGGAGCCGGCTGCGCGGGCACTACGCCTTCTCGGCCACGCGCGACGCCGCGTGGATCAACTGGCGGTTCCTCGATTCGCCGCTCGTGCGCTACCGCGTGATCGCCGCGCGCACCGGCGGGCGCGTCGCCGGCTATCTCGCGTATCGCATCATCGAGAGCGATTCGCACGTGGTCTCGCTGCTCGCGGAGCTGGTCACCGGGCCCGACGATCAGCAGGCGCGCGAGCGGCTCCTGGGCGAATACGCCGCGCGGGTCTGGACGCTCGGCGGGGAGGGAGTCGCCACGCTCACGGTGCCCGGCACTCCGTTCGCGCGCTGGCTCACGCGGCGCGGTTTCTTCGCCGGGCCGGCGTTCTCGGTGCAGCTCGTGCCGCTCGCGCCCGGCCTGCCGCTCGAGCGCATGCGCGATCCGCGGGCCTGGCTGTTGTCGGGAGCGGACTTCGATGTCACTTAGGTCCGCGCTGCGGCAATGCAAGTACGCGCTGGCTCCCGCGGTGGAGGCCTGCTGGCGCCCCGTGATCGGCGCGCTGTCCCGGCCGCGGCGCGCGCCCGAGGCCTGGGCGTCGCCGGGAAACCAGCGCGTGCTCGTGGTCGCGCCGCATCCGGACGACGAAGCCATCGGCTGCGTGGGCGCGGTGCTGCGGCACGTGGCCGCGGGCGATTCCGTGCGCATCGCGGTTGCCACGGACGGCCGCCGCTCGCGCACGGTGGCGGGTCCGGATGCGATGGCGCGCGTGCGGCGCGCGGAGTGCGAGTCCGCGGCCCGTATCATGGGGATAGCGCGGCTCGAGTGGTTAGGCCTGCCCGAGGGCGAATGGGCACCCGTGCGGCTCGCCGGCCTGCTGGCCGAGGTGCTGGCCGACCTGCGTCCGGAGGTGGTCTACGCGCCGTCGCGCGTCGATTTCCATCCCGAGCACTTCGCGGTGGCGCATTCGCTCGCGCTGGCGCTCGCCGCGGGCCACGTGCCGGGCTGCCTGGTCCGCGTGTACCAGGTGCAGGTGCCGCTGACCGCGACGCTGACCAATCTCGTCCTCGATACCTCGGCGCTGCGTGAGCGCTGCGAGCAGGTGTTCCACGCCTATGCATCGCAGCTCGGCAGCGTGCGCTGCGCACCGCGGCTGCGCCGGTACGCGGCGCGCAGCGCCGCCCGCTGGCTCGAGCCGTACTGGCAGATGCCGGCGGAGCGCTACGTGGAGCTGCATCGCAATCCGCCGCCCGGGTGGCCGCCCGCCTTCCGCGGGCTGCGGAGCTTTCCGCTCAGCGATCCCCTGGCCTGGCTCGCCGGCCGCGCGGAGCGCCGCCGCCTCGCGGCGCAGCTCGACTAGCTACGTCCGTCACAGGCATTGCTCGAACAGCGGCGCCAGCCGCGCCGCGCCGTCCACCGACAGGTGGTTGGTGTCCCAGTAGATCGGGACGCCGTCGGTGTCGATCACCCGGCATCGCGGCTCCTCGCAGATCAGAGGCTTCGGATCGACGGTCACGAGCAGCCCGCGCCGCTCGAGCTCGTGCAGGGCCGCGTCGGGTTGGCGCTGCTGTGCGTAGGCGTCCTCGCGGCGCATGCGCATGAACTCCACGGAGATGCCGCGGCGGCGCGCGATCCACAACACCTGCTGCACCGGATGGTCGATCGTGGGCACGTCGAGCACCGCGCAGACGCGCCGCGTCGCCGGCCGCACCCGCGCGAGCGTGTCCTCCATCGCGCGCCCGATGGACGCCGCATCGGCCCGCGGCAGCGGGCGCGACTCGATCCAGTACGCAGCGAGAATGATCGTATCGGGCCGCAGCTCCGCGATCTTGCGCACCACCGCGCGGTTGTAGTCGTTGCACGGGGCGAGCGGCCGTCCCCAAACGTCGTACGTGGACTCGGCGGGCTCCGCGATCAACGGTGCGCAGCCGCCAAGCCCCGCGAAGATCAGCTCGATACCGCGGCGCCGCGCGCTCTCGTCGAGCGTGGGCAGCAGCTCCCACGCATGGCTGTCTCCCCACAACAGCACGCGCCGCGCACCGGGTGTCGCCGACCCGAAGCGGCACATTTTCGGCTCCACCTCCGGACCGGCGGTCTCGTCGAAGCAGCGCTCCAACAAAGGCATGAACGGATGTTCGTCGGTCACCAGCTTCTGCACGAACGGATCGACGCGCCCGGGCAACCCGTCCGACCTCCACAACAGCACGCCCGCCAGCACTAGAGCCGCGGTCGTGGCCGCCATCGTTATCAGGAACGGGCGCTGCGCGCGCAGCCAGCGGCGCTCGCGCAGTGGGCGCTCGACCAGCGCCCAGCTGAGCACCGCACAGACGAACGTCGCGGCGAGCGCCGCGCAGGTCTGAAACGCGTCGAGCTCGTGCAGCGCAAAGTAGCGCGCAAACACCCACAGCGGCGCGTGCCACAGATAGAGCGAATACGAGATCAGGCCGATGAATACGATCGGCTTCCATGCCAGCAGCCGATGTACCGGCGTGGGCTGCGCGCCGCTCGCGATGAACACCGCCGTGGCCACGGTCGGCGCCAGGGTGTAGACCCCCGGATACGGCAGACCGGCGCTGTAGCACACGACGACGAGGATGATCGTGAGCAGGCTGCCGGCGGCGAGCGCCGTGCGCAGCGCTGGTCCGCCCCAGGCGGGCGCACCGGCGCGCAGGATCGCGGCCCCGAGCAGCAGCTCCCAGCCGCGCGTCACGGGCAGGTAGTAGTTCAACACTGGCCACGCACGGGACGCCCAGACGCAGACCCCGAATGACAGCAGCGCGGCGCCGAGGGTGCCCGGCAGCCGCAGGCGCGGCGCGTACGCGAGGCACGGCACCAGCAGCAGTGGATACACCAGATAGAACTGCTCCTCCACCGCGATCGACCACAGATGTTGCAAAGGCAGCGATGCGAAGGGCGGATTGAAATAGTCGCCGGCACGGAACGCGGCGAAGTTGCCGAGCATCGAGGAGCACCAGGCGAGACCCCGGCCGAAGTAGCGCAGGTCGAGGGGCACGTACAGCACGAGCGCGGCCACCGTGCTCGCGACCAGCACGAGCAGCAGCGCGGGCAGGATGCGCCGTGCACGCCGCACGTAGAACTCGCCGAGATGCAAGGGTGACGCGCCGGGTGGACGATTCACGAACAGCCGCGTGATGAGGAAGCCGGAGATCACGAAGAACACGTCGACGCCGACGAATCCGCCGCCGAAGCCCGGCACCTTGGCGTGAAACAGGATGACGGCGAGCACGCTCACCGCGCGCAGCCCGTCGATGTCGGGGCGGTACGCGGTGCCGGAATGCGCGCCGCGGATCTCAGCCACTGCGACGCAACGCTTCGGCGGCCAGCCGCGCGAACGACTCGCGCCCGGCGACGAAGTAGAACTCGTCGGGACGCTCGCCGCGCGCGCGCAGCGAGCGCGCGCTCACCGCGGGGGGACGCAGCAACGTGCGGATCCCGCGCACGAGGCGGCGTGCGAGCCCGGCATGATCCTGCAGATCGTGGTTGGCCGCGATCGCGGCCCGCTTGCGCGCGCGCAGCGCGGCGTCGAGCGGCTGCAGGTGGATGGCGTCGCCGAGCGGCGTCCGCGCCGCGAACGGCGGCGGTCCCGGCACGCTCGACGGCGGTCCGAACGGATAGCGGGCGTTCGCCGCCGAATGCACCACGTACAACAGCAGCAACGGGTCGAGCGCCGCGTCCCCGGCGCGCGCCGCAGCGAGCGCCTGTTCGAGCGCGATGGAGGCGAAGACGTGGTCCGGATGGCTGTCGATCAGCGGATGCGGGCAGGCGATGTGCGTCGGGCGCGAATCCACCACCAGTTGCGCGAGCTCGGCGACCAGCGCCGGCCAGCTCGCCGGCGCAGCGCCGCGAAAGTGCGCCGGATTGCGGTCGCGCAGGCCGGCGCGCTGCGCGTCGTCGTGGCCGAACAGCGCGAGTGCCTGCGGCGCGCGCTTCCACAGCTCCGCCAGCGCCCCGTCCGGAAACACGAGATTGAAGCAGCGCTCGCGCGGCACGCCCGCGGCCGCCGGAATCGACACGCTATCCGCGACGCGCAGGCGCGCGAGCATCCGGGCCGCCGCGGCGCGGTCCGTGGCCTGCGCGGACAGATCCGCCATGCCGCGCTCGCCCGCCGTGAGCGTCACCACCGTGGACGCGCAGCTCGCATACAACCCGAAGCAGGCGATTTCCGCGTCGTCGGGATGCGGGGCGACCACCAGCACGCGCGCCGCACGCAGGTCCAGCGCGTCGAACACGTGCAGCACCGCGTGCGCGGCCAACCGCATGCCGTGCGCGCGCAGCCGCACCGCCCGCGACGCGCGCGCGGCGCGCAGCAGCGGCGAGAGGTCGAGCAGCAGCGGCGCCGTGTCGCGCGCATCGAAATACTGGCGGTATTTCAGGTCGGCGCTCGCGACCTCGATGTACGGCCGGCCCCGGCGGCGCCCGGCGGGCTGCGCATCGACCGCGAGCAATGCCGGCTGGCCGGCGAACGGCAGCTCCGCCGGCAGCGCGAACGCGCCCGCATCGAGCGCGAGCGCGTGGCTGAAGCGCGCGCGCAGGCCGCCGGGTGCGGCGTTCATGCACGGGGCTCGCGATAGATGCGCAGGCTGCGGAATTCCTCCTCGAGTGCGAGCCGGCCCGAGGCGACGGCGTCGCGCAGCAGCAGCTCGGTGCGTTTGCGCCCGTTCGAGTGCGCGTAGAACAGCACGCGGCCGCCCTTCTTCAGGCGCCCCACGAGCATCTCGAGCAGGCCGCGGTCGTCGAGTAGATGGGCGCGGCCGGGAGGCGGTGTGAACTCGCACAGGTGGAACAGCGTCACGAAGTCGAATTGCGGGAGAGTCCGCGCCTCGAGCGCATAGATGTCCGCGAGCAGCACCTGGTAGCGGTCCGCGAGCCGCGGCTGGCGCGCGACCAGCCGCAGGTAGCGCCGCTGCTCGGACGGCGAAGCGGTGATCGCCAGGATGTCGTTGGAGCCGTCGGCCGCATTGCGCAGG
>JBIOZI010000039.1:0-4140 GCA_044871085.1 Steroidobacteraceae bacterium
CCGGGCCGGTCCTCGTCGGTTCCGGCCAGGGCGTGATAGTTGGGCGCACCGAACACGGCCCACGGCGCCTTCGGGTTCCACCGCGGCGCGTCCTCACCCGGCGCCTTGGGGTCGACGCGGATGTCGAACCCGGAGGTCGCCTGGGTCCAGTACTCGCCCAGGCCATGCTCGATGACCTGGAACTCCTGCGACAGCGCCCAGGACTTCCAGTAGTCGATGCCGAACTCGCCGCGGCTGTGATACAGGATGCCGGAATCTTTGAGCTCCGCGAGGCGCGGCGGCCATTTCCGCTCGCCCCAGCGCACCTGCGCGCGGAAGCGGTAGTTTGAGAACGCCTCCTTGGTCACCAGGCAGCCGTAGACCTCGCCGCTGATGCGCAGCGTGGGCTTGCCGTCCGTGCGCACCACGCTGAAGACGGTCTGCGACGGTGGATTGAGGCCGATGGGCTTAAGCGTCGCGGGCGCGGTGCCCTCGAGCACGCTCATGATCTCGTCACCGCGATAGCTGAGGTAGACGTCGAACTTCGTGAGCTGCGCATCCAGCAGCGGTCGCCAGGCGGCGGCCTTGGCCGCATCGGCGGCGGGCGCCGCGCCGGCGGCCAGCGCCGCGCACGAGAGGGCCATCGACACGAGTCCGGTCCACGGGCGAAAGGTCATGAGTCCTCCTGAGCGGCGCGGAACTCTAGCAACGCATCGCGCGGGTCGCCACACTACGTCGCAAAGGAGTTTCGACATGCACACGATCTGGCTGGGGCTCGCGATCGCCGCGACGGTGGGATATCACCTGTTCCTCAAGCTGACGCCGGCGGGGGCGAATCCGTATCTGTCGCTGGCCGTGACGTACGCGATCGGCCTGGTCGGCTTCGTCATCGCCTATGTCGCGATGCCGGGCGCGACGCCGCTGCGCGCGGCCTTCGGGCAGCTCAATTGGACGGCGGTCGCGTTCGCGGTCGCCGTGGTGTGCGCCGACCTGGGGTTCCTACTGCTCTATCGCGGCGGATTCGACGTGAGCCTGGGCCAGATCATCACGCAGTCCGCGGCCGCGCTGCTGCTGCTGGCGATCGGTGTCGCGTTCTTCGCCGAGAAGCTGTCGCTGGCGAACATCGGCGGCATCGTGCTGTGCATCGCCGGGTTGTGGCTCATCAATAAGAGGTAGGGAATGGGGACATTCCGAAATGGAAATGGGGACATTCCTGATTTCCTTGTAACAATCGCGCGGGGCGGCGATTGTTAGTCGGGCGACAATCGATTGTTACAAGGAAATCAGGAATGTCCCCATTTCCTCACGCGGCTTCGTCGTGCGGATCCTGCACCCTCGACTCGAGGTTCGAGATCAGCCACTTGCGCGCCTCGGCCGCCGACCAGCCCTTGCGCGCGGCATAGTTCTGCATCTGGTCGAGGTCGATCGGCCCGACGGCGAAATACCGTGCCTCGGGGTGCGCGAAATACCAGCCGCTCACCGCCGCGGTGGGATACATGGCGTAGCTCTCGGTGATGCGCAGGTCGATGGCGCGCTCGACGTCGAGCATCTGCCACAGCGTGCCCTTCTCGGTGTGATCGGGGCAGGCGGGATACCCCGGCGCCGGGCGGATGCCGCGATACGACTCCGCGATCAGCTGCTCGTTCGTCAGCCGCTCCTCCGGCGAATAGCCCCAGTATTCGCGCCGCACGCGCAGGTGCAGCGCCTCGGCCGACGCCTCGGCCAGCCGGTCCGCGAGCGACTTGAGCAGGATGTCGTTGTAGTCGTCGTGCGCCTTGGCGAAGCGCTCGAGATGCTTCTCGATGCCGATACCGGCGGTGACCGCGAACGCGCCGATGTAATCGACCTTGCCCGAATCCTTCGGCGTGATGAAATCCGACAGCGCGTAGTGCGGCTGCCCGGAGGGCTTGGTCTTCTGCTGGCGCAGGTGATGCAGGCGATGCAGCACGCGCGAGCGCGTGGTGTCACTGTACACCTCGATCTCCTCGTCGACCGAATTGCACGGGAAGAACCCCACCACCGCGCGCGCCGTCAGCCAGTGCTCGCGCAGGATGGTGGCGAGCATTTCCTGCGCGTCCTTGTACAGCGAGCGCGCCGACTCGCCGCGCAGCGGGTCCTGCAACACGTCGGGGAACTTGCCGCCGTACTCCCAGGCATTGAAGAACGGCATCCAGTCGATGTACGGCGTGAGCGATGCCAGCGGCACGTCCTCGAACACCTTGGCGCCTAGGAAGCGTGGCACCGGCGCCGAGTAGTTTGCCCAGTCGGTGGTGAAGCGGTTCGCGCGCGCCTGCGCGAGCGTGAGCTGCGCGCCCTTCACTTTCTTGCCGGCGTGCTGCTCGCGGCGCCGCACGTTCTCGGCCTTCACCTCGGCGACGTACGCGGGCTTCATCTCCGGCGTGACGAGCTGGCGGCACACACCCACGGCGCGCGACGCATCTTTCACGTAGACCACGGGGCCGTCGTACTGCGGATCGATCTTCACCGCCGTGTGCGCCGGCGACGTGGTGGCGCCGCCGATCAGCAGCGGCACCTTGAAGCCGCGGCGCTGCATCTCGCCGGCGATGTAGCTCATCTCCTCGAGCGAGGGGGTGATCAGCCCCGACAGGCCGATCATGTCGGCACCGAGCCGCTCGGCCGTCTCGAGGATCTTGTCGGCCGGCACCATGACGCCGAGATCGACGATGGCGAAGTTGTTGCACTGGAGCACGACGCCGACGATGTTCTTGCCGATGTCGTGCACGTCACCCTTGACGGTGGCCAGCACCACCGTGCCATTGGTCTTCTGCACCCCGTCGGCCAGCGCCTCGATGAACGGGATCAGGTGCGCCACGGCCTTCTTCATGACGCGCGCGGACTTCACCACCTGCGGCAGGAACATCTTGCCGGAACCGAACAGGTCGCCGACGACGTTCATGCCGTCCATGAGCGCTCCTTCGATGACGTGCAGGGGATGCACCGCCTGCTGTCTCGCCTCTTCCGTGTCCTCGATGATGAATTGATCGTTGCCCGACACCAGCGCGTGGCTCAGGCGCTCGCGCACCGGGAACTGCCGCCAGGCCAGGTCTTCCTTGCGCTCGCGCGCGCCGCCGTCCTTGTAGGTGGTCGCGATTTCGAGCAGCCGCTCCGAGGCATCGGGACGGCGATTGAGGATCACGTCCTCCACGCGCTCGCGCAGCTCCTTCGGGATTTCCTCGTAGATGGCGAGCTGGCCCGCGTTCACGATGCCGAAATCCATGCCGGCCTGGATGGCGTGGTACAGGAACACCGAGTGCATGGCCTGGCGCACCGGCTCGTTGCCGCGGAACGAGAACGACACGTTGCTCACGCCGCCCGAGATGTGCGCGTGCGGGCAGCGCCGGCGGATCTCGCGCGTCGCCTCGATGAACGCCACGCCGTACCCGTTGTGCTCGTCGATGCCGGTGGCCACGGCGAAGATGTTGGGGTCGAAGATGATGTCCTCGGGCGGGAAGCCCAGGCGCTCCGTCAGCAGCTCGTAACTGCGCTCGCAGATGCCCACCTTGCGCTCGACGGTGTCGGCCTGGCCCTGCTCGTCGAAGGCCATCACGACCACGGCCGCGCCGTACGCCAGGCACTTGCGTGCGTGCGCGAGGAACGCCTCTTCGCCCTCCTTGAGCGAAATGGAATTCACCACGCCCTTGCCCTGGATGCACTTGAGGCCGGCCTCGATGACGGTCCACTTCGAGGAGTCGATCATCACGGGCACGCGCGCGATGTCGGGCTCGGAGGCGATGAGATTCAGGAAGCGCACCATGGCGGCTTCCGAGTCGAGCATGCCCTCGTCCATGTTCACGTCGATGATCTGCGCGCCGTCCTGCACCTGCTGCCGGGCGATGGTCAACGCCGCCGGGTAGTCGTTGGCCTCGATGAGCTTGCGGAACTTCGCCGAGCCCGTGACGTTGGTGCGCTCGCCGACGTTCACGAAACGGATGTCGCTGGTGAGGTTGAATGCCTCGAGGCCGGACAGCTCGAGCCGCGGCGTGTGTTCTTTCTTGCGGCGCACGGGCTCGCACCGGACGCGGTCGGCAATGGCCTTGATGTGCTCGGGAGTGGTCCCGCAGCAGCCGCCGATGAATTTCACGCCCTTGTGGATGAGACGCTTGGCGTACTTCGCCATGTACTCGGGCGAAGCCATCTACA
>JBIOZI010000040.1:0-6970 GCA_044871085.1 Steroidobacteraceae bacterium
TTCCCAAAAAAATAGATCTGTCCCCTTTTCCTCCCGAAAAATAGATCTGTCCCCTTTTCTCGCAGCGCCGCGGTATGGTTTGACGCGGCCGACTGGCGCGTGATCTAGTGGCTGCCATGATCGCGCGCCACTGGCGCGCGCTCGCGAAACGCGAGCACGCCGCCACGTACATCCACCACCTGCGGACGGAGACCTTTCCTGCGATCCGCGCGATCGACGGGTTCGTCGACGCGTCGATCCAGCATCGCGACGTGGCGAAAGGCGTCGAGTTCCTGATCGTCACCTACTGGAAGTCCATGGACGCCATCCGCAGGTTCGCGGGCGCGGACCCGGAGATCGCGGTGGTGCCGGACAAGGTGCGCGCGATGATGGTCGAGCTCGACGGGCGCGTGCGCCACTACGAGGTGGATGCCGGGTAGTCAGGCGTCTTCGAGCTTCGGCAGGAACGACACGTCCATGTGATAGCGCCGCCCATCCGCGGGATCGAGCAGCACCGTGATCTTCCCCGGCTTCACGTACTGCGTGGGATCGAACCACAGGTTCTCGCTGTTGAACACGCGCAGGTTGCCGGAGGCCGGGTTCTGCCACTGCGAGACGATGCGCCAGGGATTGCGGCCGTTCACCTCGAGCGAGGTGTTGCGCTCGACCGCCTGGAACCGGGTTTCGATGGCCGTGCCGTACGCCATGAGGAAGTTCTTCCTGTTCTCGGCCGAGCGGCGCTGCACGATGAACGCCGCGCCGATGCCCGTGAACACGACGCCCATCCCGCCCAATACCACCGAGGCCAGCCACAGCGAGATGAAGCCGCGGATGCGCGCCTGCTGCGGATCTGCGGGTAGATAGAGCACTTCGACCGCATCGCCCACCGAGTACGCGGCCGGCCTGCTGGCGGCGGTGGACGTGAAAGTCACCGCGTCGTGGCCGGACGGCGTGAACGTCACTACGGGCTTGTACATCGTGTCGCCGTCGCTGTCGCGCTTCGCCTGCAGGTCGACGACCGTGCCGGGCGCGCTCTGCGCCCGCGCCAGGAAGCGCGAGGTGCCGACCGTGAACATCACCGCCCCGACCAGCAGCAGCACGCCGAAGCCGAGGAAGAACAAAGTCAGGTAGCGGATGGTCTTCAGGAGCGCCTCTCACTTCTCGTTGCCGCCGCTCGCGGCCGCCACGTACCATGCGCGTCGCATCCTTCCACGCCCCCGGCGGAGCGTCGACGACCGATGAGAATTTTTGTGACCGGCAGCTCAGGCCACCTGGGCGAGGCGCTGATGCGCACGCTGCCCGCTCTCGGCCACGAGCCGCTCGGCATCGACATCCTGCCTTCGCCGTTCACATCGGTGGTCGGCTCCATTTCCGACCGTGCGTGCGTCGACGAATGCATGCGCGGCATCGATGTCGTCCTGCACGCCGCCACCTTGCACAAGCCACACGTCGCGACCCACCCGCGTCAGGCTTTCATCGACGTCAACGTCACGGGCACGCTGAACCTGCTCGAAGCCGCGGTCGCCGCAAACGTGCGCGCCTTCGTGTTCACGAGCACCACGAGCGCGTTCGGCGACGCGCTGACTCCGCCGCGCGGCGCGCCTGCGGCGTGGATCACCGAGGACGTCGTGCCCATTCCGAAGAACATCTACGGCGCCACCAAGACCGCGGCGGAAGACCTGTGCCGGCTGTTCCATCGCAATCACAAACTACCGTGCCTGGTGCTGCGCACCTCGCGCTTCTTCCCCGAGGGAGACGACCTGCCCGAGCGCCGCGACGCGTTCGACGACGCGAACCTCAAGGTGAACGAGCTGCTCTACCGGCGCGCCGACATCGAAGACATCGTGGGCTCGCTGGTGCTGGCAATGGAGCGCGCACCGGCGCTGGGGTTCGACAAGTTCATCATCTCCGCCACGTCGCCGTTCGCGCGCGAGGACCTGCCGGAGCTCGGCACGAACGCGCCCGCGGTGCTCGCGCGCCGCGTACCGGAATACGCCGACATCTACGCGCGTCGCGGCTGGAAGATGCTGCCCACGCTCGACCGGGTCTATGTGAACGAGCGCGCGCGCACGGTGCTCGGCTGGCGTCCGCGCCACGATTTCCGCAGCACGCTCGCGCGCGTCGCGGCGGGCGAGGATTTTCGCAGCCCGCTGGCACGGGCCATCGGAGCGAAGGGGTACCATCGCTAAGACTCTGATGCACCGCGCCGACGGCTCGGGCACAATCGCCGCTTCGTGTCCCACCTCCTCGACAACATCATCTGGAATTCGCTCGCCGGCTCGCAGGCGCAGTTCTCGAGCGGCACCGACGCCGGGCGCCGTTATGCGCGCGGCTACTCGCCCATCATCGGGTTTCCGGACCCGCATCGGCCGGATTTCGCCGCGCTCGCGCCGTACTGCGCGCACGACGAGCATTTCTACTGCGACATCTGGTCGGGCGCCGCGCCGGCCGACTGGCAGATCGAGAAAGAAGCGACGATGGTGAAGATGATCTGGGACGCGCCGATGCCCGAGGAAGACCTCGCGCCGGACGCAATCGCGCTCGGGCCGGAACACGCGGCGCGCGCGGTCGAGCTCGCGCTGCTCACCAATCCCGGGCCCTTCGGCCCGCGCACCCCTGAGCTCGGCGAATACTTCGGCTTCTTCGAGGGCGACACGCTCATCGCGATGGCGGGGGAACGCATGCAGGCGGGCTCGCTGCGCGAAATCAGCGGCGTGTGCACGCGGCCGGGCTTCACGGGCCGCGGCCTCGCCGGCCTGCTCACGCTCAAGCTGGTGCGCCGCCAGATGGAACGCGGCCAGACGCCGTTCCTGCACGTTATGACCGCGAACACCGGCGCGCGGCGGCTGTACGAGAAGCTCGGGTTCCGCACCTACCTCGAGACGGTAGTGAGAGTCGTTTCGCGCCGAAACTGACGTACTCACCGACGCGCCGAATCGGTCGCGTGATACGCTCGACGGCATCATTTTCAGGGACTGAATAACAGCACCCATGCTGCTGATCGTTCCACTCGGCCGCAAAGGATCGGATGGCATCCCGATCCTCACCATTTTCGTCTGCGTCGCCTGCCTCATCGTGTTCATCTTCGCGCGCGGCGAGCACGACCTGCACGCGCTCGCGTACCAGTCTAAGACCGCCGACATCGGCAGCATGTTCACCTCGGTGTTCGCGCACGCGGGCATCCTGCACCTGCTCGGCAACCTGTTCTTCTTCTACTGCTTCGCGCGCACCATCGAGTCGCAGATCTCGGTGGTGGGCTATCTACTGGCGTTCGTGGTGTTCGTGCTGGTCACGAACCTCGCCTTCAGCATCTCCACGGCGGAGCCCACCGACACCGTCGGCCTGTCCGGGGTCGTGTGGGGCTTCATGGGCATGTTCCTGTTCCGCTATCCGCGCGACAAGATCCAGTGCTTCGTGTGGTGGATCTGGCTGTTCCGCATGGTCGCGGTGCCCTCGTTCGTGCTGATCCTCATGTTCCTGATGTTCGACGTCATCGCGTACAACCGCCTCGAAGACAGCAACGTGAACTACGTGGCCCACTTTTCGGGCTTCGTCGCGGGCGCGACGTTCAAGCTGCTGTTCTGGAAACTGTTCACCACGGAGCAGCCGGAGCCGAAGCTGCCGTTCGAGCTGCATCCCGAGCAGCGGTACGCGCGCCGCCGCTATCGTTGATTCGACACGGCTGATTCGACACGGCTGATTCGATACGGAACTCGCTCCCCGGGCCGCCACTCCTATGTCCCGTACGGGAGGAGGTCTCGCATGAACATTCGCTGCCTGGTTTCGGTCACGGTTCTGGCCCTGCTGGGATGCAGCATGCCCCCGCCGGATACCACTCCACGCGAAGCAACCCCGGTGCGGGCCGGCGTACGCGTGCTCGAGCGCGCGCCCCTCGCGTACGTCGAGCCGCCCGCAGGCTACTTTGCGCCGCCACCCCAGCCCTGCCATGTCGGCACGAAGAATTGCCTGGACCTCGATTCCAAGCCCTTCGCGCCCTGCCTGCTGTCGGCCGGGCGCTGCTCGCCCGGCGGAAAAGTGATGCCGCTGGAATCCGATACCATGGTGCGCACTATTCCTCCGGATCCGGACACCGTTGAACACCCCGGGAACTGACGAATCGCCGTTCGCGGGCGGATGCCTGTGCGGCGCCATCCGCTATCGCGCCACCGCCGCGCCCGTGCGCGGCGTCATGTGCCACTGCCCGCAATGCCGCCGGCATTCCGGCGCGCCGGCGCTGTCGTTCGTGCACTTCCCGGTGGCGGCGTTTCAGTGGTTAGGCGCGGAGCCCAGGCGTTTCCGCTCCTCCGAGTTCGCCGAGCGCGGGTTCTGCCCGACCTGCGGCAGCACCCTGTCGATGCACGAGGAAATCCTCGCCGATCGCGTGCTCATCGCCGTCGGCAGCCTCGATGAGCCGGGCCGCGTGCACATCGACGACCACGTCTGGACGAAGGACCGCGTGCCGTGGTTCGATGTGGCCGACGATCTGCCGCGGTTCCAGACGAACAGCTCCGCGGTGCAGACCAAGGCGAAGACGGGCGCCTAGCAAGAACCCGGTGGTACGCAGGGGGTTGCGATGAACGGGAAGTCATGGGCATGCGCCGCGCTGCTGCTGGCCGCGACCGTCGCGGGCGCGCAGGAAGGGCAGTCCGCGGAAGCCGCGAAGAAGGATGCCGAGAGCGCGGTGCGCGTCACCGGGTCGCTCGAGCAGGATCCGTTCCGCAGCGACGCCGACGCGGACCGCGAATGGCTGCTGAGCTGGGTGGTCGAGACGCCCGACTACATGGTGTCCATGTGCGACGTGCTCGGCCCCATTCCCGGCGACGAGAACGTGCCGAATGGCCGCGAGCTGATGCTGCAGCACATGTTTGGCAACGTGTCGTGGCAGATACGCCACCCCGGCAATGCGGACCCGGTCGCGCTGCAGGTGGCCGCAATGGAAAGCCTGCTCAAGGTGTACTCGGCCTTCGTCGCGAAGGACGAGAAGGCGCGCATCGAATACTTCGACGGGCTGCTGGAGCAGCAGCGCAAGGGCTCGCTCGAGAAACACCTGGCGCCGCTCGTCAAGCAGCGTTGCTCGGAGAAAAAGAAATGAATGCGCGCCGGCTGGTGCTGGTCGCGCTGTCGGGCCTCGCGGTCTGCGGCATGACAGGCGCCGCCGTCGGCGAGGGCCGCGAGCCGCCGGCCAGCCCCTGGCGCGCGGCACCGCGCGACGTCGTCGCAATCGAGGCGGCGAAGCAGGCAGCACGGCGCTGCCAGACATTGACGCTGGCCGGCAAGCTGGCCGACGACCCGGACAACGACCTGGTGCGAATTCGTGACGTGGGCATCACGCCGCAGGTGAAGAAGGCCGGCGACCTGCCAGCGTACGAGTTCGCGGGGCGGAAAGTGAGCGTGTCGTTCGCGAACGTCGAGCACTTCGTCGTGAAAGCGAAGAGTGACACGACGATCACGCTGACCGTGACCGTGTGGCCGGACATCTCGCCCGAGGACCTGCTGGAAAAGCAGCCCACCTGGAAGGAGCTGAAGAAAGGTTTCCGGCGCGACGTCGACATCGAGATCCCGATCGAGACTTCCGACGGCCGCGCGCTGGAGTTCGCGGGCGCGGGGCCGGGCCTCGCCATCGAGAAGCTGCCCGAAGGCGCGAAGGGCGATTTCTACGGCGGCAGCCCGCGCCAGGTCGATCCACGCCGGTTCTGGTGGGCGATACCGTCGGTCACGAAGGACCCGGCCTATCCATTCCGCGCGCCGCCCGGCGCATGAGCTCCGAGCCGCGAGTAGTGAGGCGGTCGCTCGTCGGGACCCTCCTGCTGAGAGCCGCGCTGGTTTGTGGCGTCTTCATCGTCGTGCTGGTGCTGGTGTCGATGCGCCCCATGCCGGGCGTGGCGGACTGGCTGTTCGACCTGATCCAGACGCTGAGCACGCTCGCGCTGCTGCTGGGCGTCATCGCCCCCCTCCTCGCCATCGTCGGTGCCATCCTGGCGTTTCGCGCGCAGCGGCGGCTCTCGGCGCTCGACTGGGTGTCGTTCGCGTTCGGCCTCGTCTCCGTGCTGCTGCCGGCGCTGTTCATCTACGCGTACTCGGACTGCCCGGGCGGCGTTTGTTAGGAATCGGGTCCATGCACGCTCCCACCTCGAATCTGCTGCCCTTCCTGGTCGTCATTCCCATCATCATCTGGCGGCTGTACGGCCGCATTCGCCGTTCCATCGGCCGGCAGACGCTCTCGAAGGTGCGCCCCTGGATCACCATCGGCGTGTTTCCGCTGCTCGTGGCGGCATTCGCATACGCGGCCGCCCGCTCGCATCCGCAGGCGCTGGGATGGCTCGCGGGCGCCGCGCTCGCTGGCACGCTGCTCGGCGTCTTCGGTTTGAGCCGCACGAAGTTCGAAGTTACGCCGCAGGGCCTGTTCTACACGCCGAATGCGCACCTCGGCATCGCGCTGTCGTTGTTGCTCGTCGGGCGCGTGCTCTACCGGATGATCACCGTCTACGTCGACGGGCCGGAAGCCGCGCGCAATGGCATGGATTTCGCGCGCAGCCCGGTCACGCTCGCGTTGTTCGGGCTGCTGGCCGGTTACTACGTTGCCTATGCGATTGGACTGGTGCGCTGGCGCCGGCGGGTGGAGCGCGGGCAGCCGCCCGCGCCTGCCAACCCGCAGTGAGACGCGCGCGCCGCTAGAACTTCACCATCACGTGCCGCACGGCCGTGTAGTCCTCGAGCGCGTAGATAGACAGGTCCTTGCCGTACCCCGAGCGCTTCATGCCGCCGTGCGGCATCTCGCTCACCAGCATGAAGTGCGTGTTGATCCACGTGCAGCCGTACTGCAGGCGCGCCGCAACTTTCATCGCCTTGCCCACGTCCTTGGTCCACACGGATGACGCCAGGCCGTAGTCGGAGTCGTTGGCCCACTCGATGGCCTGGTCCGCGTCCTTGAACCGCGTGACGCTCACCACCGGGCCGAACACCTCTTTCTGGACGATCTCGTCGGTCTGTT
>JBIOZI010000041.1:0-8292 GCA_044871085.1 Steroidobacteraceae bacterium
CCTGCGAGACCGCGAATTGCGGGTCGCGCCGGTTGTCGGTCCAGTGCAGTGCCACCGCGCCCGGCCGCACGAAGCAGGCCAGGTTGTCGATGTGGCCGCCGGTTTCGTCGTCGACCACGCCCTGACCGAGCCAGATGATGCTGGATACCCCGAGGTAGTCGCGCAACTGCCGTTCGATGTCGGGCCGCGACAGCTCGGGATTGCGGTTGGGGTTCAGCAGGCACTGCTCGGTGACCAGCGCCGTGCCCTGTCCATCGACGTGGATCGCCCCGCCCTCGTTCACGAGCGGCGCGCGATAGCGGCCGCAGCCCTCGATCTCGAGCACCTTCTGCGCGACCTTGTCGTCCTCGTCCCAGGGGAAATACAGGCCGCCCTTCAAACCGCCCCAGGCATTGAAGCGCCAGTCGACGCCGCGCCTGATCCCCTTGCGGTCGACGACGAACGTCGGACCGACGTCGCGCATCCAGCTGTCGTCGTGGGATATCTCGACGACGCGCACCTGCGGTGCGAGCTGCGCGCGCGCGTACTCGAAATATGCGGCCGAGACGCCGACGCTCACGGGCTCGAAGCGCGCGATGGCGGCGGCCACCGCCGCGAATGCCGCTTGGGCCGGCTGCGCGCCCGCGCGCCAGTTGTCCGGGCGCTCGGGCCAGAGCATCCAGCAACCGGCATGCGGCGCGTATTCCGCGGGCATGGCGAAGCCGTCGTGAGCGGGCGTGGAATCGAGGGTGTGGGCCATGGGCCGCAGAGTATAGGGAAGGTGCTGTGTTAGCATCGCGGCCCCTTCAATCCGCTCCGGAAAGTACGCAGCGATGGCAACGCCCACGAGTCCCAAGGTCAGCCCGCCCGCCGGCGGCGCGAAAATTTCCATCGAGAACGGCAAGCTCAAGGTGCCGGATCAGCCGATCATTCCCTTCATCGAAGGCGACGGTACGGGCCGCGACATCTGGCGCGCCAGCGTGCGCGTCATGGATGCCGCCGTGCAGAAAGCCTACGGCGGGAAGAAGAAGATCCACTGGCTCGAGATCTACGCGGGCGAGAAATCGTTCAACGCGTTCAAGAGCTGGCTGCCCGACGAGACCGTCGAGGCCTGCCGCGAATATCTGGTATCGATCAAGGGGCCGTTGACCACGCCCGTGGGCGGCGGCATCCGCTCGCTGAACGTCGCACTGCGACAGTTGTTAGACCTGTACGTGTGTCTGCGGCCGGTGCGCTGGTTCAAGGGCGTCCCCTCGCCCGTCAAGGCGCCGGAGAAGGTGGACATGGTGATCTTCCGCGAGAACACGGAAGACATTTACGCCGGCATCGAATTCGAGCACGGCACCGAGGACAACAAGAAGTTCAAGGAGCTGTTCAAGGCCGCCTTCCCGAAGGCGTACGCGAAGATCCGTTTCCCGGACACCTCCGGCATCGGTTTCAAGCCGGTGTCGCAGGAAGGTACGGAGCGCCTGTTCAAGGCGGCGCTGGAATACGCGGTGGCGAACAAGCGCCGTAACGTCACCATCGTCCACAAGGGCAACATCCAGAAATTCACCGAAGGCGCGTTCCGCAACTGGGCCTATGCGCTGGCGGAGAGCGGCGAGTTCGCGAGCAAGTTCTACACCTGGGAACAGTGGGGCCGCACGAAGGCGGCTTCGGGTGAGAAGGCCGCCAACGACGAGCAGGCCGCGGCGCTGAAGTCGGGCCGCATCCTGGTGAAGGATGCGATCGCGGACATCGCGCTGCAGCAGGTACTGACGCGTCCGGATGAGTTCGACGTCATCGCGACGACGAACCTCAACGGCGACTACCTCTCGGACGCGCTGGCGGCGCAGGTGGGCGGCATCGGCATCGCGCCGGGCGCGAACATCAACTACGTGACGGGACACGCGGTGTTCGAGGCCACGCACGGCACCGCGCCGAAGTATGCGGACCAGGACAAGGTGAACCCGGGCTCCGTGATTCTGTCAGGCGAAATGATGCTGCGGTACATGGGCTGGCTCGAAGCGGCCGACGCCATCATCTCGGCGATGGACAAGACCATCGGCCAGAAGCTGGTGACGTACGACTTCGCGCGACTGATGGAAGGCGCGAAGGAAGTGAAGTGCTCCGAGTTCGGGGATGCGCTGATCCGCAACATGTGAGGGGTGCCGGTGGTGCCTGGTCGGGATTCTCGGGATTCCCGACCTGCTTCACTCCAACTCGTTGGGATACCTTCGTATCGCGGCTCGAATCGTCGCCTCGTCGCGGCCGAGCTCACGTGCCACTGCGGATAGCGTTGCGATCCCACGCTTGGCCGACTGATAGGCGATCCAAGCGCGAACTTTCGTGATGTAAGGATCGCGCACCGGCGAACCAAGCCGTTCGGCCGTCACCTCGAATCGCGTGCAAGCCTCGGCAATGAGCGCATCGAGACCCTGGCGCGGTCGGGACGCCGCCATTGACCGCTCGATTCGCGCCATGAAGTCATCGCTGCCGATGACAGCCGTGCCTCGCGAAACCTCCGGCGGCCTCCAGTCGGTCGCGCTGCTGACAAACCGCTGGTAAGCGTCGATTGCGCGCAGGCGCTCCACCGCGAAGATGCGCAACGCGAAATCTGTGGTGAGCCAAGGCTCCTGGCGCCGATTCATGTATGCGTGGTGGCTGGACCATCGATATTCAGCCGGGCTTCTTGCGATGCCCGCCTCCACGGGGTTCATGTGTATGTAGCGCAGCAACTCGAGAAGATAGGCGTCGCCATCGACCAGTGTCGCGCCGTATCTGCGCTCGAAGAAGTGCCCGGTTACATCGAGTTTCGACTGCATGGCGCGCGCATATTCCGCAGCAATCTGTCTCATGGGCCGGCCCAGGGGTTGCGCCCCGATCTGGATGAGCAGATGCACGTGATTGGTCATCCAGCAGTACGCGTGCAGCCGTGAGTCGAACTTTTCGATCGCGCGCGCGACGATCCTGTTGAGCAGGTGTCGGTCACCATCGTCGAAAAAAATCTGCCGGCGATGATTGCCGCGTAATGTGACGTGGTAGAAACCGCCGGGCCAGTGAATTCGTGGCGGACGTGGCATGCCAGCCTCCTGAGCTTTCGCAGGGCGAGCATGCGGTGTCGGCCCGGCCGGGCGGCAGTCAGATATCTGCCGCGTTCGTCGCCAAATCCCGAGAACCCCGACCAGGCACCACTCAGTTGTTGGCGGCGAGGAATGCCTCGAGCTTGGTATACAGCGTCTGCCGCCACTCGAACCGTGACAGCGAGTGATTGCCCTCGCGGATCACCACGAGCTCGTTTTCCTTCTTCTCGCGGTCGAGTGCCCGCGCCATGCGGCGGCTGTGTTCCACGTCCACCTGGATGTCGCTGTCCCCGTGCACCATCAGCACCGGGACCTTGATCTTGCCCGCGCTGCGGGTCGGCGACCCCGCCTTCAGCTCATCGGAATCCGTGCCCAGGAGGCGCTCGAGCGACTGCCGTCCGCCGTAGAAGCGGCTGTCCTCGCGCTGCAGGGCGCGCAGGTCCGACACTCCCGCGATGCTGACCACGCACTTGTACAGCTCGCTCTCGCGCGCCGCGCTCATGAGCGCGGCATAACCGCCGTAGCTCCAGCCGACGATGCAGGTGTGCGCCGGGTCGGCGATGCCCTCTGCGATCGCCCACTTGGTCGCGACGGTGATGTCGTCGATCATGACCGTGCCCCAGTTGCGCACGCCCGCCTGGTACCACTCGTCACCGAAGCCGACCGAGCCGCGGAAGTTCACCTGCAGCACCGCGTAGCCGCGGCTCGCCATGAACTGCACCACGTCGTCGTACCCCCAGTGGTC
Source organism: Steroidobacteraceae bacterium (assembly GCA_044871085.1). Taxonomy (GTDB): domain Bacteria; phylum Pseudomonadota; class Gammaproteobacteria; order Steroidobacterales; family Steroidobacteraceae; genus CADEED01. The sequence continues at coordinate 3,787 of JBIOZI010000041.1, forward strand.
GCGCGCGTGCGGCCCGCCATGGGGATGGATGATGGTCCTCACTTTCTTGCCGTCGGAGCCCACCGGCAGCGTGAGGTAGCCCTGCAGCACCTTGCCGTCCGGTGTCTTGATCTGCACCGACTTCATCGCGGCGAGCGGCGCCTTGGCGGCGACCGCCGGATTCGCGGTGCCGACCTTGAGCAGCTTCTTCTGCCCGAGGTCGAGCAGGTAGTAGTCGGTGGGTCGCACGTCGGCGCGCGAAGCAATCAGCAGCCTGGTGCCGTCGCGCGACGCGTCGATGACGGCGTTGTCCGAGCCCGGCAGCAGGTTGTCGAGCGCGGCGTAGATGGACGCGGCGTCCGCGTCGAAGAACTTGCGGAAACGGCGGTCGGTCTCGTACCAGAAGCCGACGATGCGCCGGTCGGTGGGCCAGTAGATAGGCGCACCGACGTCCACGTCCGGGTGCGAGAACAGCAGCTGGCGGTCGCTCTTCTCTGTGAGGTCCATCTCGAAGATCGCGTTGCGCCCGTTGTGGTCCGCCTTGACGAGCAGCGTGGCCGGCGTGGGGCCGAAGCCGAGCACGCCGAAGTCCTCCTGCCCGACCTCCCACTTGGCGAGCGTGCGCCAGGGCGCGTCGGCGGAATCGCGCGTGACGTAGGTCTGCCGCCGGTCGTCGAACCCCTCGCCGAAACGCACCACGCCCGCCCGGTCGGTGAGCCAGTACATGATCGGGCTGCGCGAGCGCTGCACGATGGTCGACAGCCCGGTGTACACGTCGAGCGAGTGCACGTTGGGGAAGGGGTCGCCGTCGCCGCTGAGCGCGATCAGCACGTGCTTGGGATCGTCGAGCTGATAATCGAGCACGCGATCCTGGAACTGCGAGCCGCCGTTGCTGCCGTTCTGCACCAGCACCTTCGTCTTGGCCTTGCCGGCGGCGTCCACCGCGACCAGGCGTGTGACCATGTATGGCATGCCGCGGTCGAAAGCCGTGCCGCGCAGGCCGCACAGCAGCCGCTCCTCGTTCTTGAAGGCGCAATCCGAGATTTCGAACGAGTCGACGATGGCGGGCATGAGCGCGCGGCGCTCGCGCTTCACGAAGTCGAGCACCATGAGCATGCGCGCATCCTTGATGCGCGTGACGAAGGCCATGAGGCTGCCGTTCGGAGACAGCGCGGGCGTCATGTCGTCGGCGTCGGCCGCGAAGTCGGCGATGGTGGGCGCTTCGCCGCGCGCGCCGCCGGCCAGGCACAACCCGATCAACAACCGCGCTACGACGCGATTGGTCATAAGCCTCGTCATGACTCGCCCTCCCAAACTACCCCGCAGCGCTGCAATCGTCGCACGCTGCTGCCGGGTGGGAAAGTGGGCGGCGGGAAATTCGGGGTGGCAGGGGAAGGCCGCCGCGCGCTCGTCCTCCCCGCATCCCCACTCGCAGTCGCTAGCCGAGCGCCGCGTCGATGTCGGCGATCAGGTCACCCAGGTCCTCGAGCCCGATGGACAGGCGCACGGTGGCCGCGGTGACGCCCGAGCGGCGCTGCTGCTCGGGAGTGAGGTCGCGGCTGCCCATGAGCTGGGGCGCCATCACCAGCGATTCCGTCGACCCCAGGCTCGCCGTCAGCGCGAACAGTTTCAGGCGCTCGCAGAACCGGCGCGCCGCCTCGCTGCCGCCCTTGAGGTCGAAGCTGACCACGGTGCCGGCCTCTTTCATCTGCTTCTTCGCCAGCGCCGCCTGCGGATGGCCCGGCAGGCCCGGGTAGTGCATGCGGCTCACGGCCGGATGGCGCTCGAGATGCTCGGCTATGGCCTGCGCGGCGCGCGTCTGCTCGCGGTACCGGACGAAGTAGGTTTTCAAGCCCCGCTGCAGCAGGAAGGCGGCGTGCGGATCGAGCAGCGCGCCGAGCACCGAGAAATCCGGGCGCATGCCCTCGATGAGCTCCTGCCGCCCGATGACGGCCCCGCCCATGACGTCCCCGGCGCCCGAGGCGTACTTGGTGAGGCTGTGCACGAACAGGTCGATCTCGAACTCGCCGTGCTGGTGGAATCCGGCAAAGGTGTTGTCGATGACGGCCAGCGCGCCGTGCCGGTGCGCGAGCTCCACCAGCCGCTCGATGTCGGCTACCTTCGTGGCCGGGTTGGTCGGGCTCTCGAAGAACACCAGGCGCGTCGGGCGGGTTGCGAGCACGTTCTCGACACCCGCCATGTCCTCGATGGACAGCATGGTGTGCTCGACGCCGAAGCGCGCCAGCAGGCGGCGGATGATGACGCGCGTCGGGCCGTACGTCTCGATGAAGCACAGCACGTGGTCGCCGGACTTCGTCAACGCCAGCAACGTCTGCGCGATGGCGTTCACGCCCGAGGCGGACGCCAGGCAGTCGTCGCGGCCCTGCAGCCCGGCCAGCGTGAGCTCGAGCTGGCGCGTGGTCGGGTTGCTGGCGCGCATGTAGAAATAACCCGGCGTCTCGCCGCGCAGCATGCGCAAGGTCTCGTCGACCGTTTCGAACTCGTACTTGACGCTCTGGTAGATAGGCGCGACGACGGGCTGGTTGCCCGGCGGAGGCGCCGTCTCGGGCGGGTGATTGACGAGCGTGGGACCCTTCATGGGCGGAAGCGTAAGCTTTATTCCAGGGAAAAGGCATCCGCGTCGAGATGCGCGGGAAAGCGGTCGCGCCATTGGCGCAACTGCTCGATGTCGATGGGCGCGGTGATCACCTGCGCCTTGTCGTGCAGCTCCGCGAGCGGCAGGCCCATGTAGTCGAGCAGCACGCTGTCGCCGGCGTGGGCTACGCCATTGGCATCGTCGCCCACGCGGTTGACGCCCGCGCAGAAGGCCTGGTTCTCGATGGCGCGCGCGCGTAACAGGGTCATCCACGCGTGCCGGCGCGGCGCCGGCCAGTTCGCCGAGTACAGCACGAGATCGTATTCGAGCTCGGGGCGGCGGCGGCTCCACACGGGGAATCGCAGGTCGTAGCACACCAGTGGACACAGGCGCACGCCGCGCCACTCGATGATGAGCGCGTGATGCCCCGCGCTGTAGTGCCGGTGCTCGGCACCCATGCGGAACAGGTGACGCTTGTCGTACCAGTAGGTTGGGCCGCCGGGCGTCGCGACCATGAAGCGGTTGAAGAACCGGCCGCGGTCGTTGATGGCGACGCTGCCGCCCACCGCCGCGTCGAGCGCGCGGGCCTGCTCGCCCAGCCAGGCGCGCGTGGGCCCGTCGGCGGCTTCGGCCTGCGTCTGCGGCTGCATGGTGAAGCCCGTGGTGAACATCTCGGGCAGCACCACGAGGTCGGTGGTGCCGGCGAGCGGCGCCAGGAGGCGTTCGAAGTGCGCGCGGTTGGCGGCCGGGTCCTGCCAGACCAGCGGCTGCTGCGCGAGCGTTACGCGAAACGTCATGAACCCGCCTTGCGCGCCTGCGCGCCGGAGGCGGCCCACGCGCTGATGCGCGCCGCGGCCTCCGTCAGAGTCTCGTCGCGCTTGGCGACACACAGCCGCACGATGCGCATGCCCGCCGGGGGCTCGCGATAGAACGGCGACAGGGGAATCACGGCGACGCCCGCCTCGTTGATGAGCCGCTCCGTGAACTCCACGTCGCTCACGCCCGCGATCTGCCCCGGCAGCGCCGAATAGTCGGCGAGCTGGAAATAGCTGCCCTCGGCGCGCGGCAGCCGCAGCCCGCTGCCCGCGAGGCGCTCGAGGAGCAGGCGGCGTTTCGCGCCGAAGAAGGCGGCGACGCCGCGCCAGGCGTCCGGCCGGCGCTGTAGATAGAGGCGGATGGCGGCCTGCAGCGGCGCCGCGATGCTGAAGGCATTGAACTGATGCACCTTGCGCAGCTCGCGCGTCAGCGGCGGCGGTGCCACGCAGTAGCCCACTCGCCAGCCGGTGACGTGCAGCGTCTTGCCGAAGGAGTACACCGCGAAGCTGCGGTGCCGCAATTCGGGGTGGTCGATGACCGAATGGTGAGTGCGGCCGTCGTATTGCACGTGCTCGTAGACCTCGTCCGCCAGCACCCAGATGGGGCGGTCCCCGGGGCGCTCCCGCGCGATGGCGGCCAGCTCCGCGAGGTCCCCCGCTCCGGCCACCGTACAGGCCGGGTTGTGCGGGTTGTTGATGATGATGAGCCGCGTGCGGTCGTTCACGCTCGCCCGGACGCGCGCCCAGTCGTAGCGGAAATGCGGCGGCTCGAGTGGAATGTGCACGCAGCGCCCGCCCGCCAGCCGCACGGCCGGGTCATAGGCGTCGTAGGCCGGATCGAAGACGATCGCCTCCTGGCCGGCCGCCACGACCGCCTGGATGGCGGAGTAGATAGATTCGGTGCCGCCGCAGGTGACCGTGAGCTCGGTCTCGGGGTCCACGGCGCGGCCCCCGGCGGCCAAGATCTTCGTGGCAATGACCTGCCGCAGGGCGTTGTCGCCCTCCATGGGTGCGTATTGATTGAACCCGGCGGCCACCGCCTCGCTCACGCAGGCGGCCAGCTCGGGGTCTATGGGGTAGTCGGGAAACCCCTGCCCCACGTTGACCGCGCCCTGC
>JBIOZI010000042.1:0-10053 GCA_044871085.1 Steroidobacteraceae bacterium
TAGGTGGCGCCGATGGCGATGGTCATCGGCAGCAGCAGCATGACGCAGAACCACACGTTGCGCAGCAGGCCCGCCATCTCGGGCAGCCGGCTCTCGAGCTGTAGGTAGGCGACCGCGCCCGCCACCGCGGCGACGACCAGCGCGATGCCGAGCGCGGTGGACGCGGCGGCGCGCGTACGGGCGATGGCGGCGCCGAGGCCGCCGCCGGCCGCGATGCCGACCAGGAAGCTCGCGACCATGACGCCGAACGAGTAGATGCTGCTGCCGACGACGTGCGACAGCATGCGCGTCCACAGCACTTCCTGGAAAAAAGCGACCGCGCCTGCGAGCAGCATCAGCGGCAGCACCCAGGCGGCCCCCGGCAGCGCGCGGAAAGAAACCGTGCGCGGCGGCGGCGCGGCGCGCGGCGCGGGTGTGGCGTCGAGCTCGTAGCCCTTCGGTGGCGCGGTATAAGGCACGCTGCGCGACAATCCGACCGCGAGCAGGAAGACGATGCCGTTCAAGGTCGCGCCGACCCAGATGGTGCGCGTGAGCCCGAGCTCGGGCAGCAGCAGGAATGCCGTGCACAGGGCGCCGACCACCGCGCCCGCGGTGTTCATCGCATAGAGCAGACCGATGCGCCGCCCGATCTGGCGCTCCTCGGCGACCGCATAGCGCGCCAGCATGGGCAGCGTCGCGCCCATGAGCGTCGTGGGCAATGCGAGCGCGACGAAGGCGCTGCCCAGATAGAAAACGGTGGTTGCCGTGTGATCGCTCGACGGCGGCGTCGCCTGGCCGCCAAACAAGGCGCGCAGCGCCAGGTCCGACGCCCACAGGAAGAACGGCACGGCGAAGACGGCACTGGCGGCGATGCCGATCTCCAGGAATGCGTAGGTGAGCACCGGCCGCGTGACGCGCGGCACGAACCGCTCGGCGAGAAACGCGCCAAGGGCGAGGCCACCCATGTACGCGGCGAGCACCGTGGCCACGGCGAGCTCGGAGGTGCCGAAGACGATGGCGAACTGCCGGGTCCAGGCGGTTTGATAGACGAGGGCGGCGACGCCGCTGAGGATGAAACACCCGCACAACAGCGTGAGCGCGCCGAAGGAGATCGCGGCGGAAGTCGGATTGACAGAGGCTGCGTTTGTGGACATGGTCGCGAAGTGTACAGTTTTCGCGCCAACGGGCTCATCACGCTAACCACCGACTTCGGACTGCGGCAGCCGTTCGTCGGCATCATGAAAGGCGTGATGCTGGCGCACTCCAAACATCTGCGCTTCATCGACATGGCGCACGACGTCAGCGCCTTCCAGCCGATCGAGGCCGGGTTCTGGCTGTCGCACACGCTGCGTTACTTCCCCGCCGGCACCTTGCACGTCGCCGTCGTCGACCCGGGCGTCGGCACGCCGCGCAACCTCATCGTCGCGCTGTCGGGAGAGCAGGCACTGCTCGCGCCCGACAACGGGCTGTTAGCCCCGCTCGCGGCGCGCGGCAAGGTCGACCGCATCGTGCGCGTGGACGTCACCCGTCTCGTGCAGTTCGGCGTCAGCGACGTGAGCGCCACGTTCCACGGCCGCGACGTGTTCGCGCCGCTGGCGGCGGCGATCGCGTCCGGGCGCTGCGATCCGCTCGATCTCGGCCCCGAGGTCTCGTCGCTCGAGCAGGGCGGCTGGCCGGCGACCACGACGCGCGCGGATGGCGGTGTGGCCGGGGTCGTCGTCACCGTCGACCGGTTCGGCAATCTCATCTCGAACATCGAATCGGCCTCCGTGGTGGCGCTGTCCTCGCCGTCGGTGCTCGTCGGCGACCTGCTGCTGCCGTTCCGGCGCACGTACGGCGACGCCCAGCCGGGGGAGTACCTGGGACTCATCAATTCCTTCGAAGTACTCGAAGTGGCCCAGGTTCGCGGCAACGCGGCACAGGCCTTGAATCTGGGCGTCGGTGCGCCAATTTCGGCGGTTCCCGGGGGCGCAACTGCCCAATTCCGGCGCAGTTGAAACTGGGGTGGAATCCGCTATAGTTCGCAGCCTCATTGCGTGCCCTTCGGGCGCGTAACTCACTGTTTCAAAAAGCTTTTTCGCAGAAAAAACGATGTCCGAACGGGAAAACGAAAGCTTCGATTTAGACGAAGAGTTCCTGGCCGAAGCGGAAGACAACACCGATTACGACCGGATCCTCGACAAGGTCGATCGTCGGACACGTCCGCAGCCTGGCACGCCTAAACGAGGCAAGGCGGCCTGGAGCCGTCTCGAAGAAGTCCTGGCCGATCGCCGTCTCGAAAAAGACCTGAAAGACTCTTTCGAAGAAGACGAGCAGTAAGGCCTCGTTCCCGGTTCAGTGAGTTCGCGCGCGCGCGCGAAAAGGGATTAGCGCATGTCCGCGCGTTCAGCATCGCGCTGGGTGGTCGTCAAGTTCGGCGGCACCAGTGTTTCCACGCTCGCCAATTGGCGCAACATCGCAATGATCGCCCGGCGCCGCCTCGAATCCGGCGCGCGCGTGCTCATCGTCCATTCGGCGATCACCAAGATCACCGACATGCTCGAGAAGCTGCTCGCGGCGGCCCAGGCGGGCAGCCCCGACGAAGCGCTCGCGGCCATCGAGGGCCGGCACCGCCAGCTAACTACCGACCTCGGCGTGGGCGTGAGCCCGCAGCTGCAGGGCTACTTCGACGAATTGCGCCAGATGGCCAACGGCATCGCGCTGGTGCGCGAGCTGTCCGACCGCACGCGCGCGCGTGTCATGGCGAACGGTGAGCTCATGGCCACCGAGATCGGCGCCCGGTTCCTCGCCGCGCAGGGCATCGGCGTCACGTGGATGGACGCGCGCGACATGTTGTCCGCCGAGGATCGCGGCGCTTCGGCGAAAGGCTCGGTGCTGTCGGCGACGTGCTCGTTCGCGCCCGACGCGGCGCTCGAGCAGCGCCTGGACGCCTCGACGCCCGTGGTCATCACGCAGGGATTCATCGCACGCGATTCCGAGGGCAACACCTGCCTGCTGGGTCGCGGCGGCTCCGACACTTCGGCGTCGTATCTCGGCGCCAAGCTGCGTGCGAAGGCCATCGAGATCTGGACCGACGTGCCGGGAATGTTCAGCGCGAATCCGCGCGCGACGCCGTCCGCCCGCCTGATTCGCGCCTTGCATTATGACGAAGCGCAGGAAATCGCCACCAGCGGCGCCAAGGTGCTGCATCCGCGCTGCCTGCTGCCGGCGCGGCAGTACCAGATACCTTTATATGTGTACTCCACGCAGTCGCCCGACCTCGAAGGCACGCTGATCACGGGCGAGTCGGCGTCTGGCGCGCAGGTCAAGGCCATCTGCAACCGCAAGGGCATCACGCTGATCTCGCTCGACAGCCCGGGCATGTGGCACCAGGTCGGCTTCATGGCCGACGCGTTTGCGGTGTTCAAGGACAACGGCATGTCGGTGGACCTGGTCTCCACCTCCGAGACCAACGTCACCGTGTCGCTGGATCCCGCCGCCAATACGCTCGACGGCGAGTTGTTGGGCAAGCTGCAGCGCGACCTGGCCAGGCTCTGCAACGTGCGCGTCATTGGACCCTGCGCCAGCGTTTCACTCGTCGGCCGCAACATCCGCGCCATCCTGCACAAGCTCGGCGACGCGTTCGCGCTGTTCGAGGAGCAGAAGGTCTACCTGGTCTCGCAGGCCGCGAACGATCTCAACTTCACGTTCGTGGTGGACGAGAACCAGGGCGACCGGCTGGTGGAGCAATTGCACGACCTGCTGATCCGCCCGCTGCCCGGCGATCCGGTGCTGGGCCCGACCTGGGAGGAGCTGTTCGCGAAGCCGCAGGAAGTCGCCATGCGTGCGCTGCCGTGGTGGGCCGCGAAACGCGATGCGCTGCTGGGCACGCTCGGCACGCGCGACAGCGCGTATGTCTACGACCTCAACCAGGTGGCGACGGCCGCGAAATCCATCACCGGCCTGAAATCCATCGGCCGCGCGCTGTATGCGCTCAAGGCCAACCCGCATCCCGACATCCTGCGCACCGTGGCGAAGGCCGGCATCGGCTTCGATTGCGTATCGCTGGCCGAGATCGAGCACGTGATGAAGGTCGTACCGGGCGTCGCGGCGGATCGCATCCTGTTCACTCCGAACTTCGCGCCGCAGGCTGAGTACACGCGAGCCCTGGCGCTCGGCGTGCACGTGACCATCGACAATCTGTTCGTGCTGCAGCACTGGGGCGATGCGTTCAAGGGCAGGAGCGCATTCCTGCGCATCGATACGGGCATCGGCCGCGGCCACCACCACCACGTGAAAACCGCCGGCGCCCAGTCAAAGTTCGGCATTCCCGTCGAGGAGCTCGACGAGATTGCGCGCCTCGCGAGCGCGCAGGGCGTCACCATCCGCGGCTTGCACGCGCATGCGGGCAGCGGCGTATTCGACGTCGAGAACTGGACGCAGGTGGGCTCCGTGCTGGCCGGTCTCGTGAAACGTTTCCCCGACGTGCGGCACATTGACGTCGGCGGCGGCCTCGGCGTGCCGGATCGCATCGAGGGCCGCGTGCTCGACACCGCGAAGCTCGACGAAGCCCTGGCCAGGGTGAAGACCGCCGTTTCGAACGTGGAGCTGTGGCTCGAGCCGGGCCGCTACCTGGTAGCGAACGCCGGCGTGCTGCTGGCGCGCGTCACGCAGACGAAGTCGAAGAGCGGCATCCGCTATGTGGGCATCGCGACCGGCATGAACTCGCTGATCCGTCCCGCGCTCTACGGCGCGCACCACGACATCGTGAACCTCTCGCGCTACGGCGAGCCCGCGAACGTCGCGGCCAACGTCGTGGGGCCCATCTGCGAGAGCTCGGACTTCCTGGGTCACGACCGCCTGCTGCCTGAATGCCACTCGGGCGACGTGCTGCTGATCGCGACGGCCGGTGCCTACGGCCACGCCATGGCCTCTAGCTACAACCTGCGCGCCCCGGCGGAAGAGCTGCTCATCTGAACCGGCGGCGCCCGGGACGCGCCGCTAGTTGGACCTGCTGCCGGGCATGGGTTTCGGGGCGTATGAAGACCCCGTCGCCTGCATCATCAGGCCGTTCATCGTGTCCTGCGACTCCATCTGCTGCTTCTGGCGGCGGTACAGGTCCTCGAGCGCGGCCAGCTGCTTGCTGGAGAGCAGTGAGCGCGACGCGTCGATGATGCGCTGGTTCGCGGCAATCGCCAGCTGCGAACGCTTCGCGCCCATCGACGCGAAGTCTTTTCCCGGATTGGACAGGGCGACGTCGCTCCACTCCTGCTGCAGCCGCTTCTGCTCGGTGTACATGACGGCGAGCAGCGGCTCCATCTGGTCTTCGCGCAGCGGGTCGGAAGTGCCGATGAGCTCGTTGCCGAGCATGCGGACTTCCGCACGGCTCTGCATCGATTCGCGGAAGTCCTGCAGCTTGGCCAGGTTCGATTCGCCGATGAGCTCCGCCATGCGCGTTTCGTAGGCACGCTGGCGATCCACGTTGGCGCGCACCTTCGCCTCGACGTCCTCCTTGCCCATGATTCGCAAGCCGGTCTCGATGGCGCCCATCGATTGCTCGGCGAGCAGGTCGAACACTTGATCGGCCTGCTCCGGCGAGAGCCCCAGCGCCCGGGGAAGATCGCGATAGCGCTGCTCGATGTTCAGACGCTGCTGCGCGCGCATGGCCTTTCGGTATTCGGGGTTTCCCAGCAGGCGGCGCTGAGTGTCGTTCGAGTCCCGGCCGCGGCGGCCGGCCGGCGGCTCGTCCGAGGCCATCTCGACCTGCGCCAGGGTGCCGGGTACCGGGGCTGCGGCGGACGCCAACGAGGCTTGCGACGCGCGCGCGGCGGAGGGCGTGCTGGCGGGGGCCGGTGCCATGGGCCGCTCGCCGGCGCGATGTCGCAGCGCCTGCAGCTCGGCGCTCAGCTCGCCGCTGCGTGCGCGCTCCTCGGACAGCTGCATGCCCAGCCACAGCGTGGCGGCGGCGCCGGCCATCGCAATGCAGATGAGCACGAGAGTCGACGCGCGCATGAGCAGCCCCGCGAGGGTTGAACTTGCGCCAGTGTACGCCTCAGCGGTGACGGGATTCGAGCTTCGCGACCACCTGGGCGAGCGTGAGTCCGCGCGCGCGCAGCAGCACGAGTAGATGGAACAGCAGGTCGGCGGATTCCTCGACCACCTTGTCGTCGGACTCGGTTGCGGCCGCCAGGGCGGTTTCCACGCCTTCCTCGCCCACCTTCTGCGCCACCTTGTTGATGCCCTTGCCGAGCAGCTTCGCGGTGTAGCTCGATTCCGGCCTGTCACTGGCGCGCTGCCCGATGATGCCTTCGAGCCTGGCGAGGAACGCCAGCGACTGCATCGCGCTGCGCGGCTCATCGCCGAAGCAGGTGAGGGTACCGTTGTGGCAGGCGGGGCCGCGCGGATGTGCCGTCACCAGCACGGTGTCGTTGTCGCAGTCGAGCGCGACGTCGACGACCTCGAGGGTATGCCCGGTGGTCTCGCCTTTCTCCCACAGCCGCTGCTTGCTGCGGCTGAAGAACACCGCGCGTTTGCGCGCCAGCGTCTGCTCGAGGGCCTCGCGGTTCATGTAGCCGAGCATGAGCACGGCGCCTGAGCTGGCGTCCTGCACGATGGCCGGCACGAGTCCATCGGCCTTCGCGAAATCGACACGGGCGACATCGACGGCGCGCGAGTCCTTGCTCACAGTCGCACCTCGATGCCCGACGCGGCCAGCGTGGTCTTGAGATCGGGAATGGCGATGGCGCCGGAATGGAACACGCTGGCGGCCAGCGCCGCGTCCACGCGCGCCTTCGTGAATACGTCGACGAAATGCTCGGATGCGCCGGCGCCGCCGGAGGCCACCAGCGGCACGTCGCACACCGCGCGCACGGCCTTGAGCTGCGCGACGTCGTAGCCGCGCCGCACGCCGTCGCTCGTCATGCAATTGAGCACGATCTCCCCCGCGCCGCGCTCCTGCACCTCGCGCGCCCACTCGAGCGTGTCGCGGCCGGTGTTCTTCGAGCGGTTCGGATCGCCGGTGAACTGAAACACGCGGTAGCCGTCGGCCACGTTGGCACTGTCGATGCCGATGACCACGCATTGCGAGCCGAAGCGCATCGCCAGCTCTTCGATGAGCCCCGGGTTCGTGATCGCCGGCGAGTTGATCGAGATCTTCTCCGCGCCCGCGTTGAGCACGGCTTCCGCATCCTCGACCGAGCGGATGCCGCCGGCCACGCAGAACGGGATATCCAACACCTGGGCGACGCGAGCCACCCAGTTACGGTCCACACTTCGACCCTCGGGGCTCGCCGTGATGTCGTAGAACACGACTTCGTCCGCACCCTCGTTGCGGTACCGCTCCGCGAGCACGAGGATGTCGCCCACGATCTGGTGATCGCGGAAGCGGATGCCCTTTACGACTTGGCCGTCGCGGACGTCGAGGCAGGGGATGATGCGTTTGGCAAGAATGGGCCTAACTCCTTCGGATCGATCAATTCCTCGAGCAGCGCCTTGCCGCTGATGGCGGCGGCGCTGCCGGTCCGGGCCAGCGCGGCGAGATCGGCGGCCGAGCGCACGCCGCCCGAGGCCTGCCACGCGAGCTGCGGATAGCGCTTCACCCCCTCGGCGTACAGCGCCACCGCGGGTCCGGCCAGAGCGCCGTCGAGCTCGACGTCAGTGCACAGCACGTGCTTCAGGCCGCGCCCGCCGCTGGACGATAGATAGGACTCGATCGCCTCCCACAGCGACAGCGGAGACTCACGGGTCCAGCCGCGCGTCAGCACGCGCGGCACTCCGCCCGCGTCGTGGCGGATGTCGAACGCGAGGCCGACTCTCTCCGCGCCGTATTTCTCGAGCCAGCCCTGCACCTCGGCGGGCTTCTCGACGGCCGCGCTGCCGACGATGACCCGGTCGATGCCGTTGCGCAGCAGGTCGTCCACGACGGCGGCCGAGCGCACGCCGCCGCCGACCTGCAGGTGCAGCGCACGGGTGGAAGCCAGCCGCACGATGACGCTGCGGTTCGCCAGCCGTCCGTCTTTCGCACCGTCGAGGTCCACCACGTGCAGCCAGCTCGCGCCCAGCGCGCGATAGCGATGCAGCAGCTCGTGCGGCTCGAGATCGTAACGCGTCTCGGCGTCGAAGTTGCCCTTGAGCAGGCGCACGCAGCGGCCGTTGCGCAGATCGATGGAGGGGATGAGGATCATTGGTTTCAGCGCGTTGGTTTCGGGGCCGGTTCTTTCAGGAAGTTGGCGAGGATGCGCGCGCCGACGACGCTCGAGCGCTCGGGATGGAATTGCGTGCCGCAGAAATTGCCCTGGCGCGCGACCGCGGTGAACGGGCCGCCATAGTCGGTGCTCGCGACGCTGTGCGCGCCGAGCGGCACGGCGAAGCTGTGCACGAAGTACACGTAGTCGAGGCTGTTCACTCCGTCGAGCAGGGGATCGGGCTTGATCTGCGCGAGCTGGTTCCAGCCCATGTGCGGCACGGGCAGGCCGGGCGCGAGCTTGAGCTTCTCCACGTTGCCGGGAATCACCGCGAGGCCGTTGGCCGGGCCTTCCTCGGAACGCTCGAAGAGCAGCTGCATGCCGAGGCAGATGCCTAGCAAGGGTTGTTTGAGCTGCGGGATCAGCCGGTCGAGCCCGGAGCTGCGCAGGCGCGCCATGGCGTCGTGCGCCGAGCCGACGCCCGGCAGCAGCACGCGCGGGGCGCGCTGGATGGTGGCGGGGTCGGCGCTGACGATCGAGTCCGCGCCGAGCCGCGACAGCGCGGCGCGCAGCGATGCGATGTTGGCCCCGCCGCTGTCGATGATGACGACCGCGCTCACAAGACCCCCTTGGTGGTCGGCAGCTCGTCACCCTCGCGCCGGAAGGCCTGGCGCAGCGCGCGGCCGGTTCCCTTGAAGCAGGCTTCGATCATGTGGTGGGAATTCTCACCCGTGATGGTGACGTGCACGGCGGCCTTGAGGCTCTCGGCCAGCGAGCGGAAGAAATGCGAGACGAGCTCGGTGGGCAGGCCGCCCACGGCTTCGCGCGCGAACCGGCCCTCGAACACGCCGTAGGCGCGCCCCGACAGGTCGATTGCCACGCGCACCTGCGCCTCGTCCATCGGCAGCACGAAGCCGTAGCGCGCGAGACCGAGCTTGTCGCCCAGCGCGCCGCGCAGCGCTTCGCCGAGCGCCAGGGCGCAATCCTCTACCGTGTGATGCTCGTCGATCTCGAGGTCGCCGGCGCATTTCAGCGTGAGGGCAAAGCCGCCATGCTTGGCGAGCTGCTCGAGCATGTGATCGAAGAACCCGATGCCGGTCGCAATGGAGACCGGCGCCGTGGCGTCGAGATTCACGGCGACGGTGATGTCCGTCTCCTTGGTCTTGCGCTGGTGCGCGAACTTGCGCTCGGTGAGCGCGCGCAGGATCGCGGGCCAGGTTTCCGCCTCGCTGCCGTGGCGGCGGACCAGCAGGCCGCGCACGCCGAGATTCTGCGCGAATTCGATGTCGGTCGCGCGGTCGCCGACCATCGCGCTGGCGGCGAGATCGACTCCGCGCTCGCGCACGTAGCTGTCGACGAGCTTGGTCTTCGGCTTGCGGCACTCGCAGCCGTCGCTCTTGCGATGCGGACACACGAACACCGCGTCGAACTCGATGCCCTGCGAGCTGAAGGCGTCGAGCATGAACTCGTGCGGCACGTCGAAATTCTCCTGCGGATAGCTCGCCGAGCCCAGTCCGTCCTGGTTGGTCACCATCGCCAGCGCGAAGCCCGCGCTCTGCGCCTGGCGCAGGGCCGCGAAAACTCCCGGCATGAAGCGGATCTTCGCGATGGCATCCACCTGCTCGTCGGGCGGCTCCTCGATCAGCGTGCCGTCGCGGTCGACGAAAAGTACCTTGGTTGCGCTCAAGCGAGGCTCCGGATGAGTCGGTCGTTCTGTTCGGGCGTGCCCACGGAGATGCGCAGGCTGTGCGGCGACACGCTGCGCATGTCGCGGATCAGCAGCTTCGCACGGCGCGCCGCCTCCAGCGCGGCGTCCGCCGCCGCGAAATCCACCAGCAGGAAGTTGGCCACGCTGGGCCACACCTTGCGCACGCCCGGCGCCGCCGCGAGCGCGGCGCGCAGGCGCTCGCGC
>JBIOZI010000043.1:0-8416 GCA_044871085.1 Steroidobacteraceae bacterium
CTCACGCGAGTTCCAGGAACGCAACGAAACGAACGAAATCTACATTCCGCCTGGCGAACGCCTGGGCGATGTCGTCATCGAAGCGAAAAACCTGCGCAAGTCGTACGGCGACCGCCTGCTCATCGACAACCTCAACTTCAACCTGCCGGCCGGCGGCATCGTCGGCATCATCGGCCCGAACGGCGCCGGCAAGACCACGCTGTTCCGCATGATCGCGGGCATCGAGAAGCCCGACTCGGGCGAGCTGCGCATGGGCCCGACGGTGAAGCTGGCGTACGTCGACCAATCACGCCAGTCGCTCAACGACAAGAACACCGTGTGGCAGGAGATCTCGGGCGGCCTCGACATCATCAAGGTCGGCAACTACGAAACGCCGTCGCGCGGGTACGTCGGCCGGTTCAACTTCAAGGGCACGGGCCAGCAGCAGAACATCGGCGAGCTGTCGGGCGGCGAGCGCAACCGCGTGCATCTGGCGAAGGTGCTGAAGTCCGGCGGCAACGTGCTCATGCTCGACGAGCCCACCAACGATCTCGACGTGGAGACCCTGCGCGCGCTCGAAGAGGCGCTGCTCGCCTACCCCGGCTGCGCGGTGGTCATCTCGCACGACCGCTGGTTCCTCGACCGGATCGCCACGCACATCCTGGCCTTCGAGGGCAATTCGGAAGTCGTCTGGTTCGAAGGCAATTTCCAGGACTACATGGAAGACCTCAAGAAGCGCAAGGGCGAAGAGGCGACGCAGCCACCCCGCATCAAGTACAAGCCCCTCACCCGTTAGCGAAATGAGGAATGTCCCCTTGAACGTGTTCATCGACTCCACCGGTGCGCTGCACTTCGGTGATGAACGCGAGACCGCGCGCAACTGCCCGCACTGCCATGCGTACTCGCGCATGAGCCCGCAGGCGCTGCCGACCTTCGATGAGCTGCTGCTGCAAAAGCCGCGCAGCGTCGGCCTGGTGCTGCGCTGTCACGCCTGCACCGCGCCCGTATTCCTGCGCTTCGCCACGCGCACGTTCGCGAGCAACCGCGTCGACCTCGCGCCGCAGGCGTTCGACGTCGAGCGCGCCGTCGAGAAGTTCGCCTTCAACTACGTGCCCGAAAACGTGGAGACATATTTCCGCGAGGCGCTCTTCTGCTATTCGCACAATCAGTTCCAGGCCTTCGCCGCCATGTGCCGGCGCACGGCCGCGTTGACCTTCGCCGATCTGGGCGACTCGACCAAGTTGCGCCTGTTCGATTCGCTCGCCGACGTGCGCGAGATGGCGGACATCGACGAAGGCACCTTCGCGGTCGTCATCCGGGTCATTTTCGCCGGCGGCTCCGAACCAATCCTCGATCTGCCTGTCATCGATACCTATCAAGCGGCAGTATTGCTGGAGGTCATGAAGGACTTTCTATATCAGGCTTATGTCCGCAAGGGCCGCCTGCAGCACGCCATGAAAGTGCGGAAGTTCTTCGTCCTGGAGGCCAAGGCCGCCGGGAGTGGCGATACCCGCCGGGCGGCGGAAGATAGATAGGAGTCGAACATGAGAATCAGGGGTGGTCTGGCGGCGGTTCTGGCCGGTTCGTTGCTCGTGGCCTGTGGCGGGGGCGGTGGCGGTGGCGGGGGTAACGGGGGCGGTAACGGCGGCCCATCGAACACCATCACGCTCGACAAGTCGCAGGTCAACCTGTACGCCGACGACTATCTCAACGCGGTGTCCTGGGAAGAAGTGCTGGTCACCTACTCGGGCGTCAGCGTCGCCGTCGCCCCGGTGCCGGGGCAGACGCTGCCCGCCTGGCTGACGATTTCCAGCCCCGTGGTGGTGTCCAGCACCTCGTCCCGCGTCAGGCTCAACTTTTCCCAGGGGGCTCTGCCGAACGTGCCGCAGCGCAATTCGGTGACCCTGCGGTTCACCACCGCCGACGCCTCCGGCAGTGGCCCGGTCAGCCGTGACATCGTCGTGACGGGCACGCTCGATCACCGCCTGTCGCGGGCCGACGACTATCTAGTCGTCCCGCAGGGCGCGCCCAACCCAGGCGTCCCGCCGCTCGAGGTGCAGACCACCAACGCCACGTGGGCGGCGGCCAGCGATGTCCCCTGGCTGCAGGTTGCGCCCGCCACCGGCACCGGCCCCGGCCAGCTCAACCTCACCGTGCAGTCCGCGGGCCTGGCCGCGGCCAGTCAGGTCGGCACCATCACGGTCCGCGACACGCTGACGAATCGCTCGAAGACCATGCGCGTTCACGTGAGCCGCGCGGCGCGGCAGCTGACGCTGAGCAAGCGCGGCGTGGCGCTGTCCTCGACGGTGGGAGGCGCGAAGCTCACGCAGGTGGTGCAGATCTCGGACAGCGCGCAGTCCAACGCGCAATGGACGCTGGCGTCGAACGCCCCCTGGCTCACCCCGAGCCTGTCCGCGGGCACGGGCACCCAGTCGGTCACACTGACGGCCAATGCCACCGGCCTCGCCGACGGGCTGCACTTCGCGGACCTCCTCGTCACTCCGGCGAACACGAACGCGCCCCCGATCGCGAGCAGCGAGACCATCAAGGTCGGGTTCTACGTCGATCGCACGACGCCGGCGGGACCGGTCACGGTGAACGTCACCTCCAACCCGCCACTGGTCGCGGTCATGGATCCCATCCGTCCCTATCTCTACGCGCTGGCCTACGGCCCGGGCACGACCACGCTCAATGTGTGGAACATCTACTCCGGCGCACTGGTCGACAGCTTCGCGGTGCCCGCCAGCTCGAGCATCGCCGTCTCCCCCGATGGGACCAAACTACTGCTGCCGGGCAGCGTATCCGTCGCCACGGTGGCGCTGCAGGGCGACACGCGCACGCTCTCGACCGGCTGGACCGGCCTCGCGCCCGGCGGAAGCCTGGCATTCGCCCGACTCGACGGCGCGGACATCGTCGTCTGGAGCGGCGGGCAGTTGCTGAACGCCTCCAATGGCGCGGTACTCACCCAGATTTCAGGGTCCACGCTCGGCAATTTTCCGAAGAACGTCGTCACGACTCCCGACGGGCGGGCGGCATTCCTGGTCACGGTGACTTCCGACGACTTCGACGTCGAGCGCGTGGCGCTCGCGGGCGGCCAGGCGGCCTTCAGCGCGTCCGTCACCGGCCGCGTGCACGAAGCGCTCGGTGATGGCGGCGGAGCGGCCGTCGACCGCACGGGTCGCTACCTCTATGCCTGCGGCGGCGGGGACATCGGCGAGAGCTGCAAGCGCTACGACGCCGACACACTGGCCGAACAGCGCAGCGCCGCCAATTGGATCGAGTTGGAATTCCGCGCGGGAGTGGAGGTGCTCGACAGCGGCCACGTCTACGTGGCCAGCCTGGGCACCTTCCGCCACTTCGATGCGGATCTGAACACCGTCGCCACCTTTGCCGGCGCCCCGTCGACGGCGAGGATTTCGGCCGACGAGCGGCGCGTGCTCATCGTCGGCGCGAGCGCGCAATTCCAGGACCTGAATTTCTAGGCGGCGCGGCGTTCACCGCCGCGCGTTCGACTGCACCGCGGATCCGCGCGGGGTCGCGAGCACTGCAGGCCGGGGGCTCCCGTCAGCCCACCCAGCGCCGCGCGTTGCCGAACATGCGGTACCAGCCGCTGTACTCGCCCGCGCCATCCGGCCGCCAGGAATTCTGCGCATAGCGGAACGAACGCTCGGGGTGCGGCATCGTCAAGAGAATGCGCCCATCCTCGTTGCTGATCGCCGCGATGCCGAACGGCGAGCCGTTGGGATTCGCCGGGTAGTGAGCCGCCACCTTGCGGTTGCCCTCGACGTAGCGCGCCGCCACCAGCCCGCCGGCGCTGAACGCCTGCGCCGCCGCGTCGCTCGCGAACTCCGCGCGGCCCTCGCCATGCGCCACCGCGATGGGCAGCATCGAGCCGTCCATGCCGGCGAGGAAGATCGAGGGCGTGCGCTGGATCTCGACCAGACTGAAGCGCCCCTCGAACTGTTCGGCCCTGTTGCGCACGAAGCGCGGCCACGCGGCCGCACCGGGCACGATCTCCTTGAGCGCCGCGAACATCTGGCAGCCGTTGCATACGCCCAGCGAGAAGGTGTCGGGGCGCTCGAAGAATTTCCGGAACTCCTCGCGCGTGCGTGCGTGGTACAGGATGGATTTCGCCCAGCCCTCGCCCGCGCCCAGCACGTCACCGTACGAAAAGCCGCCGCAGCCCACGAGCCCGCGGAAGCCGGCGAGCCGCACGCGCCCCGACAGCACGTCGGTCATGTGCACGTCGTGCGCTTCGAAGCCGACGCGCTCGAGCACCGCGGCCATCTCGACCTGGCTGTTCACGCCCTGCTCGCGCAGCACGGCCACCTTGGGCCGCGCGGCGTGCACGAACGGAGCGCCGATGTCCTCGTTGGGATCGAACGTCAGCGCCACCACCAGGCCCGGCGCGCCGGTGTCGCAGGCCGCCGCGTACTCCTCGCGCGCGCAGGCCGGCTCGTCGCGCAATGCGCGCATGCGGAACGACGTCTCGGACCAGGCCTTGCGCAGGTCCTCCCAGGATTCATCGATGCGCGCATCGCCGGCGGCGATCTTCACGCGCAGCGCCCGCGTCGCGGTGCCGATGCGATGCGTGTGCGCGCCGAGACCGTGACGCTCGAGCACCGCGCGCACCGTGGCCGCGTGCTCCGCGCGCACCTGCAAGACCACGCCGAGCTCTTCGGCGAACAGCGCGCCGGCGGCGCCCGCGGCCGCCACCGGCAGCTCGACGTCGACGCCGCAGTGTCCGGCGAACGCCATCTCCGCGAGGGTCGCGAACACACCGCCATCGGAGCGGTCGTGATACGCGATGACGAGATCCTGCGCACGCAGCCCGGCGAGGGCCGCGGCCAGGCCGGTCAGTAGTTTGGCATCGTCCAGGTCGGCGGGAGTCGCCCCGAGCTCGCCGAACACCTGCGCCAGCGACGAGCCGCCGAGGCGATTCTTGCCGGCACCGAGATCGACCAGCAGCAGCGCGGTGGCGCCCAGGTCCGTGCGCAACTGCGGCGTCCAGGTCTTGCGCACGTCGCCCACCGGCGCGAACGCGGTGATGATCAGCGAGACCGGCGCGACGACGGACTTGCGCGCGGCGCCCTCGCCCCACACCGTCTTCATCGACAGCGAATCCTTGCCCACCGGAATCGCGATGCCGAGCGCCGGACACAGCTCCTCGCCGATGGCATGCACGGTGTCGTAGAGCGCGGCATCCTCGCCGGGCTCGCCGCACGCGGCCATCCAGTTCGCCGACAGCCGCACGTTCGTGAGCGCGCCGACGTCGGCCGCGAGCAGGTTCGTCAACGCCTCACCCACCGCGAGTCGCCCCGAGGCGGGCGCGTCCAGCACCGCGACCGGCGTGCGTTCGCCCATCGCCATCGCCTCGCCGCTGTGGCCGAAATAGTCGCAGATCGTGACCGCGACGTCGGCCACCGGCACCTGCCAGGGCCCGACCATCTGATCGCGGCTGATCATGCCGCCGACGGTGCGATCGCCGATGGAGATCAGGAAGGTCTTGTCCGCCACCGCCGGAAAGCGCAGCAGGCGATATGCGGCCTCGCGCAGGTCGAGCTTTGCCACCTCGAACCGTGCCTGGGCCGGCCGCACGCGGCGCACGTCGCGCAGCATCTTCGGCGCCTTGCCTAACAACACTTCGAGCGGCAGGTCGACCGGCCGCGTGCGGTTGCCGCGGTCCTCGAGCACCAGTACGCCCGTGGCATCCATGGTGCCGACGACCGCGAACGGACAGCGTTCGCGCGCGCAGATCGCGGAGAAATCGTCGAGCTTCGCCGCATCGACGATGAGCACGTAGCGCTCCTGCGACTCGTTGCACCACAGCTCCATCGGCGACATGCCGGGCTCGTCGTTCGGAATCGATTGCAGATCGATGACCGCGCCGCGCCCCGGCGTATGCGCCACGGCCTCGGGGACGGCGTTCGACAAGCCGCCCGCGCCCACGTCGTGGATCAGCAGAATGGGGTTGAGATTCCAGCGCGCGGTGCAGCGGTCGATGACTTCCTGCGCGCGGCGCTGGATCTCCGGATTGCCGCGTTGCACGGATGCGAAGTCGAGATCGGCGCTCGATGCGCCGCTGTTCACCGACGAGGCCGCGCCGCCGCCCAAGCCGATGAGCATGGCGGGGCCGCCGAGCACGACGATCTTCGCGCCCGCGGGTATCTCGCTCTTCTCCACGTGGTTGCGGCGCACGTTACCCATGCCGCCGGCGATCATGATGGGCTTGTGATAGCCGCGGACGCGGTTGGGCGCGTCGCCGGCCGCGGCCTGCTCGAAGGTGCGGAAGTATCCGCAGATGTTGGGGCGGCCGAATTCATTGTTGAAGGCCGCGCCCCCTATCGGCCCGTCGATCATGATGTCGAGCGCGCAGACGATGCGGTCGGGTTTTCCAATGCTCGTTTCCCAGGGCTGCTCGAACCCCGGGATGCGCAGGTGCGATACGGAAAAGCCCGTCAGGCCCGCCTTCGGTTTCGCGCCGCGGCCGGTGGCGCCTTCGTCGCGGATCTCCCCACCCGAACCGGTGGCCGCGCCGGGAAACGGCGAGATCGCCGTCGGATGATTGTGCGTTTCGACCTTCATCAGGATGTCGATGGGCTCGTCGATCGCACCGTAGACGTCGTTCTCGGGATTCGGGAAGTAGCGCTTGCCGGGCGGCCCCGCGATGACGGCCGCGTTGTCGCGGTACGCCGAGAGCACGCCGGCCGGGTTCTTGGCGTGCGTGTTGCGGATCATCGCGAACAACGACTTGGGCTGCTCGCGGCCGTCGATGATCCAGTCCGCGTTGAAGATCTTGTGGCGGCAGTGCTCGGAGTTCGCCTGCGCGAACATCATGAGCTCGACGTCGGTGGGGTCGCGCTTCAATGCGGCGAAATTCGCGAGTAGATAGTCGATCTCGTCGTCGGACAGCGCCAGCCCGAGCTGCGTGTTGGCCGTCGCCAGCGCGCCGCGGCCGCCGGCCAGCGACACCGTGCGCAATGGACGCGTCGGCTCGTGCGCGAAGAGCTGCGCGGCCGCGGCACGTGAGAACAGCACGGTCTCGGTCATGCGATCGAACAGGGGCGTCGCGAGCCGCTCGAGCGCCGCGCGCGACATCACGGCCTCGGAGTGCAGGGACCAGACGATGCCGCGCTCGATGCGTTTGACCGCCTCGAGCCCGCACACGTGCGCGATGTCGGTGGCCTTGCTGGCCCAGGGCGAGATCGTGCCGAAGCGTGGCACGACCACCAGTTCGTTTGCAGGCTGTCCGCCGCCGGTGCGCGTCGCGTTGGCAGCCTCGCGCGGCCCGTAGGTGAGCAGCCGCTCGAGCAGGGCGCGTTCGCCTGCGGCGAGATCGCGCTCGAGATCGACGAAGTGGATGTATCGCGCGGTGACGGCACCGAGGCCGGGACACAGCTTGTCCAACGCGGGGCGCAGCTTCGCGACACGGAAATCGGAGACGGCGAGGGCGCCGGGGAGCTCAATCATGAGAGGCGCGCATTCTACAGAATGCGAAAAGGGGACAGATCTGTTTTTGGAATTGGGGACATTCCTCATTTCGCTGTAACAATCGAATCGTCGTCGCGTCTGCTGCTTTCACCGAAGATTGTTACAGCGAAATGAGGAATGTCCCCAATTTATTTCTTCGGGTCGGTGCCGGCCGGCGTGTACAGGCTCATCGGAAACTGCGCGACGTTGGAGCCTTCGAGCGCACTGATCTTGCTGACACCCTGCTTCTTCACTTCGTCGATGCGCAGGATGGAATGCATGGGAAGCATGGTGCACTTGACGCCCGTGAACTCGGACTTGATTCGCTCCTCGCCCGAGTCCAGCACCACCGAGGAACGTTCCCCGAAAACCAGCTCTTCGACTTCGATGAACCCGAACAAGCGGCCCTGCCCCACCTTACGGGCATAAACCTCGTAAACCTTGCCCTGGTTCACGAACATAATCTTGAAAATGTGACTGGATGCCATCGACCGGAGTAAGGGGCGGTTAACCTGCCCCTTCATACACGCACGGGCCGCGGGAAGCTAGGGCCCAAAAGGTACGGTTGGATGGCGCTCAGGCTGCGCGTCATAAGTGATCATCGCCATCGAATGGGCGACAAGAACACGTTTGTGTTCGGAGTCTCGGGAGGAAGCATTGGACGCTCCGCCGAGAACGACTGGTTGTTGCCCGACGACATGCGATACGTGTCCGGACGGCACGCACGCATCGTCTTCTACAAGGGCCGGTACATGCTGCAGGACACGAGCAGCAACGGCACCTACGTGAACGACGGCGACCGCCCGCTCGGCAACCAGAATCCGCACGAGCTCAAGACCGGCGACGTGCTGCGCATCGGCGAATACCACGTGCAGGTGCAGATCGATTCGGCCAACGACTTCTCGCTCGACGACAGCGCGCTCTATGCGACGGGGTCGACGAGCACGCGCCGCCGCAAGCCGGTGGC
>JBIOZI010000044.1:0-4156 GCA_044871085.1 Steroidobacteraceae bacterium
TCCTGCCCTGGGTGGCGCGCTCGAGCTGGATCTACCTCACCCCGCGCGCCGACGGACAGCCCGGCTAGAAAAGGGGACAGATCTATTTTCGCGAAAATAGATCTGTCCCCTTTATTGCCATGCTCGAGTTCTACGCAGAAATAAAGTGGGTGCACGTCGCGGCCATCGTGGCCAGCGGCGCGCTGTTCGCGTTGCGCGGCGCCGGCGCGCTCGCGGGAGCGCGCTGGCCCATGTGGGCCCCGCTGCGATTCCTCACGTACACGGTCGACACCGTGCTGCTCACCGCGGCGCTGATGCTCGCCACCATGCTGCACCAATACCCCTTCGTGCACGCCTGGCTCACCGTCAAGGTGACCCTGCTGGTCGTATACATCGTGCTCGGCACGTTCGCGCTCGAGAGAGCGCGCTCGCGCCGCGCGCGCGCCGCCTGCTACCTGGCCGCGCTCGCCGTGTTCCTGTTCATAGTGAGCGTCGCGCGCGCCCATCATCCGCTCGGGTTACTGGCGCACTGCAGTAGCTAGAGCTTTCCCCCTACGTAGTACTGCGTACGCGCGGGCCTTCGGCATGCGCATCACTGCCTATCGACCGGCGACCTGACCTGCATCAGAGTCAGGCGCGCGCCACGACGACGAGGTTCGGCGTGCGCAGCACTCACGAGGGACGGACACATGAAGAAGTGGTTGATGACGCTCACCGCCGCGCTGCTCGCGGCCTGCAGCCAGAATTCCCCCCCGCCCGCCGCGGCCGCCGACACCGGCGGATCGCGCCAGGGTGACTTCGGTCCGCCGCAGGGCGAGCCCGTGAACGCGGTGCTCACCAGCCCGCCGCAGGTGCCGCCGCCCACCGGCCGCACCAGACCCGCGAAGGTCATCATCGAGCTCGAAGTGCGCGAAGTGGTGAAGGAAATCGCGGAAGGCGTGCAGTACACCTTCTGGACTTTCGGCGGCACCGTGCCCGGCAGCTTCATCCGCGTGCGCCAGGGCGACACCGTCGAGTTCCATCTCAAGAATCATCCCGACAGCAAGATGCCGCACAACATCGACCTGCACGGCGTCACGGGTCCGGGCGGCGGCGCGGCCTCGAGCTTCACGGCGCCCGGTCATCGCACGCAATTCACCTTCAAGGCGCTGAACCAGGGCTTGTACGTGTACCACTGCGCCACCGCGCCGGTGGGCATGCACGTCGCGAACGGCATGTATGGGCTGATCCTGGTCGAGCCTCCCGAGGGCCTGAGCCCGGTGGATCACGAGTTCTACGTGATGCAGGGTGATTTCTACACGGTGGGCAAGTACCGCGAGAAAGGCCACCAGTCCTTCGACATGCAGAAGGCCATCGACGAGAACGCCACCTACGTGCTGTTCAACGGCGCGGAGAGCGCGCTCACCGGTCCGAATGCGCTCAAGGCCAAGACGGGCGAGCGCGTCCGCATGTTCGTCGGCAACGGCGGCCCGAACCTCGTATCGAGCTTCCATCTCATCGGCGAGATCTTCGACAAGGTGCAGTACGAGGGCGGCACGCACTTCCAGGAAAACGTGCAGACCACGCTCATCCCGGCCGGCGGCGCCGTCACGGTGGAATTCCACACCGAGGTGCCGGGCAACTACATCCTGGTGGACCACGCCATCTTCCGCGCCTTCAACAAGGGCGCGCTCGCCATCCTCGAAGTGGCGGGTGAGGCGCGCACCGACATCTACTCCGGAAAGCAGGTCGACGAGACCTATCTCGGCGACAAGATGGCGAGCATGGCGCCGGTGGCCCAGGCCGCCGCCGCGAGCGCGGCCGGCAATCTCACCAAGGAGCAGCAGATCCAGGCGGGCGAAGTATTGTTCAAGGGCACGTGCTCGGCCTGCCACCAGGACACCGGCAAGGGCCTCGAAGGCGTGTTCCCGCCGCTGGCCGGGTCTGACTATCTACTCAAGGACCCGAAGCATGCCATCGAGGTCGCGCTCAACGGCCTCACCGGCCCGATCAAGGTCAACGGCGCCACCTACAACTCGGTGATGCCGCCGATGAGCCAGCTCAACGACGACGAGGTGGCCAACATCCTCACGTACGTGACCAACAGCTGGGGCAACCAGAACGGTGTGATCAACAGCAACGAGGTCAAGGCGCGGCGTGCCGGCACCAGGCGGCCGGAAGGCGCGGCGCATTGATGAACGCCGCGGCCGGCATCGCAGCGCTGCTCGCCGCAGCGCTGCTCGCGGACGCGGCGGCCGCGCAGCCGGCGCGCGCGCGGATTCCCGCCACCACGTTCACGACCGTGCTGCCGCCCGCCGCGGGCGTGAAAGTGGCCAGCGTCGCGGCATTCGGGCTCGACCGCGCGCCGGTGACCAACGCGCAGTTCGCGGCCTTCGTGCGCGCGAACCCGCGCTGGCGGCGCGACCGCGTCGCACGCGTGTTCGCGGATGCCGGCTATCTCACGCACTGGCCGGACGCCGGCGCGCCGGGACAGCGGCTCGCGGCGCAGCCCGTGACGCGCGTGAGCTGGTTCGCCGCCGACGCATACTGCGCCGCGCGCCACGCGCGCCTGCCCACCTGGCACGAATGGGAGCTGGTGGCGGCCGCGAGCGACGCCCGGCCCGACGCGCGCGACGACGCCGCGTGGCGGCAGACGATTCTCGCGTGGTACTCGCGGCCGGCGGGCGAGAGCCTGCCCGATGCCGGCGCATCCGCGCCCAACTACTACGGCGTGCGCGACGTGCACGGTGTGGTGTGGGAATGGGTGCTCGACCTCGGCTCGATGATGCAGTCGGTGGACAGCCGCGAGCAGGGCGACCCCGACCTCGCGCGCTTCTGCGGCGCGGGCGCCACGACGCTCGAGCAGAAGGACAACTACGCCATGTTCATGCGCATCGCGATGCTGTCGAGCATGAAGGCGCCCTATACCTCGGGCACCATGGGCTTCCGCTGCGCGGTCGACCTGGAGCCGCCGCGATGATCCGCGCGACGGCTGCGCTGCTGCTCGCGGTACTGGCCCTCGCGCCGTCGGCGCGGGCGCTTTCGAACGATCCGCCATCGGCGCGGGCGCTTTCCAACGATCCGCCCGATTCCATCTACCAGCTCGATGCCGCACTCACGAACCAGGACGGACGCGCGCACGGGCTCGACCTGTACCGCGGCCATCCCGTGCTCATCACCATGTTCTACGGCAGCTGCCAGGCCACCTGCCCGCTCATCATCGACACGCTGCGCTCGACGGAGCGCGCGCTGCCGCCCGCGCAACGCGCGGAGCTGCGCGTGCTGCTGATCTCCATCGATCCGGAGAGGGACACGCCGGCGGCGCTGGGCGCCCTGGCGCGCGAGCGGCGCATCGACACCACGCGCTGGACCCTGGCGCACGCGGATGCCGAAACCGTGCGCAGGATCGCCGCGCTGCTCGACGTGCAGTACCGCCGGCTGCCGGGCGGCGAGTTCAACCACGCGACGGTGATCGCGCTGCTCTCGACGCGCGGAGAAATCCTCGCCAGCAGCGGCGCGCTCGGGCGCGCCGACGACAAGCTGCTCGCGCCGCTGCGGGCCGGGACGCGCTAGCGCCGGCTAACCACCCACCGCGCGCCACACCACGTTGCCGACGTCGTCGGCCACGAGCAGCGCGCCGTGCTTGTCGATCGCCACGCCGACGGGCCGTCCCCAGGCCTCGCCATCCTTGCTCACGAAGCCGGTGAGCACGTCGACGGGTTTGCCCGACGGCCGCCCGGACGTGAACGGCACGAACACCACTTTGTATCCGGCCGGCGGCTTGCGATTCCACGAGCCGTGCAGCCCGATGAACATGCCATTGTCGAACGGCGTGGGCAGCGCGGTGTCCTCGGCCGCGGCGAGACCCAGCGCGGCGACGTGCGCGCCCAGCGCGTAGTCGGGCGCCACCGCCTTGGCCACCAGGTCGGGCCGCGGCGGCTGCGGACGCACGTCCACGTGCTGGCCATAGTAGCTGTAAGGCCAGCCGTAGAAGGTGCCGTCCCGCACCGACGTCAGGTAGTCAGGCACGAGATCGTTGCCGAGCTCGTCGCGCTCGTTCGCGACCGTCCACAACACGCCGGTGTGCGGCTCCCAGGCCATGCCGTTCGGATTGCGCAGGCCGGTGGCGAACAGGCGCTTCTCGCCCGTCTGCGTGTCCACTTCCCAGATCGCGGCGCGACCCTCTTCCTTGTCCATG
>JBIOZI010000045.1:0-12835 GCA_044871085.1 Steroidobacteraceae bacterium
GTGACCTCGGGCTTCACGAAGCCATCGGCGGCGTACAGCCCGGTCAGCGCGACGGCGATGTCGCGCGCGGCTTCGCGCGTGATCGCGCCGCCGATGGCTTCGTGAAGCCCGAGGTCACGCTCGACGACACGCGCAGCGGCAGCGGCATCCTGCGCTTCACGGTCCACGAGGCGCGCGTGACGCGCGTGCGGTTCGAGAACGAGGGCGGTCACTACCACGATGCGCTCGAGCGCATCGCGCGCCGGCTGGAGGATGCCCGGCCGCTGCGCCGCGACGACATCCCGCGCACGCTGCGCGAGATGCGCGCGATTTCCGGGATGGCGGTCACCGCGACCACGCGGCGCGACACGACGCGGCGCAACGCCTTCGAGCTCGTCGTGCAGACGGATTTCTCCCCGGTGAACGGTGTGGTGCGCATGAACAACCGCGGCACCGGCCAGGTCGGCCCGGGGTTCGTCCTCGGGCAGGTCTTCGTGAACGGCCTGCTCGGCCGCCAGGAGAAGATCGGGCTGATATTCGCCGCCGCCACGAACCACGATGAATATCTCGGCGGCGGGCTGTTCGCCGAAGCCGCGCTCGGCGGCGGCGACACGCGCGGCAGCGTGCTGCTGTTCCGCTCGCGCTCCGCGCCCAACGAGGCGCCGGCGAACCTCGACGACCGCTATTCGCGCGAGCGCGCGGTGCTGCGCGTGTCGCGTCCGCTGCGCCCCGATTCCGCGCTGGCGTTGAGCGCCAGCGGCGCATTCGAGGCCGACGACCTGACCATCGATCGCGGCGGCAGCGCGATCCGCGAGGACCGCCTGCGCATCGTCGAAGCGGGGCTGCGCGGCTCGTACCGCATGGAGGGCGGCACGCAATACTCCGCGAACCTGCAGCTGCGCAAGGGGCTCGACGCATTCGGCGGCGGCCTGTCTGCGACGGACCTGTCCGCCGATCCACGGCGCGCGGATTTCCTGCTGACGCAGTTGCAGGCCACTGCCTATCGCCGTTTCGCAACGCGCTGGTCGCTGCGGTTCGACGCGTTCGCGCAGCACACCGGCTACGTGCTGCCCGACAGCGAGCGCTTCAAGATCGGCGGCGATCGGCTCGGCCGCGGCTTCGAGGTGGCGGAGATCGCCGGCGACCGCGGACTCGGCGGCAAGCTCGAGCTGCGCCGCGACCTGCTCGACACCGACGGTTTCGCGGGCCGCATCTCGAGCTACGGTTTCTACGACGTCGGCGCGGCATGGAAGCAGGACCGTCCGGGCCGCGAGTCGGCCACGACGGCCGGCCTCGGACTCGCACTGTCGGGCGCCGCGTTGACGGGCTATCTCGAAGTGGCCGCGCCCCTCACCGGCGCCGACATCGAGGGCGATCGCGCGGCATCCGTGTTCGCCGAGATCTCCTGGCGATTCTGATTGCGCACCGGCGCGGCGCCCCAAATGCGGGCGCACCGCGCATGGAATTCGCCATCTGCGCGGGCTATAAACGGTTCCCAGAACAACGATGCGGGGATCACGATGCCTGACACGTACGCGGAAGAGTTTCTCGAGGGCGTCGGCGGATTCCGGATCTTCACGCGCGCCTGGCGGCCCGAAGGCAAGCCGCGCGCGATGGTCGTACTGTCACACGGCTTCAACTCGCACAGTGGCTACTATCTCTGGGCGGCCGAGCAGCTCATCGCGAGCGACATCGCCGTGTACGCGCTCGACTATCGCGGCCGCGGCCAGTCCGACGGTGAGCGCTACTACGTCGAGAAATTCGCCGAATACCAGGCCGACCTCGATCTGCTGGTGCGGCACGCGCGGGCGCGCGAGCCCGGCCTGAAGCTGTTCGTGCTCGGGCACAGCGCCGGCGGCGTCATTGCCTGCAACTACGTGCTCGATCACCAGGCGCAGATCGCGGGCCTGGTGTGCGAGAGCTTCGCCTACCAGGTGCCCGCGCCGGATTTCGCGCTGGCGGTGCTCAAGGGCCTGGCGCACGTCGCGCCGCACGCCCACGTGCTCAAGCTGCCCAAGCAGGAATTCTCACGCGATCCGAAGGTGACGCAGGCGCTCATCGACGACCCGCTGCTCGCGAACGAGGTGCAGCCCACGAAGACGGTGGCGGAGATGGTGCGCGCCGACGAGCGGCTGAAGCGCGATTTCCCGCAGTTCACGCTGCCGCTGCTCATCATCCACGGCACCAGGGACACGGTGACGCGGCCGGAGGGCAGCAAGGAGTTCTACGCGCGCGCCAGCTCGGCCGACAAGACGCTCAAGCTCTACGACGGCTTCTACCACGACCCGCTCAACGACGTCGGCAAGGAGATCGTCATGGCCGACATCCGCGCCTGGATCGAGCAGCGCGCCTAACTACGCGCCAGCGCGCGCCTGACCACCAGGGCCGCGACGATCACGCCGAGGCAGGCGAGACTGGCCACGATCTCCGGCTGCTTGGATGGCATGAAGCACATCGCCACGAGCACCGCCAGCATCGCGAGCGCGGCGGCGCCGGCGATGAGCTGCGCGCCGCCCGAGGTGCGCAGCTCCGGCCGGCTGTACGGAAACCGGAAGTGCGCCAGCGCGACGAACACGTAGGTGAACATCATGAGCGCGCCCGATGAATTCATCAGGAAGTTGAACAGCTTCTCCGGCGCGATCCAGTTCATGAGCATGACGATGAAGCCGAAGGCGCTGCCGAGGAGGATGGCGCGCGCCGGCACCTGGCGCCGGTTCACTGCGGTCAGCCAGCGCGGCGCGTCGCCCTTGTCCGCCATCGCGAACAGCACGCGCGCGGTGACGTACACACCGGAGTTCAGGCACGACAACACGGCCGTCAGCACGATGACGTTCATGATGTTGGCGGCGCCGCCGATGCCGATGCGCGCCAGCGCGATGGCGAAAGTCGAGTCACCCGACTTGAACTGCGTCCACGGCACGATGCACAGGATGAGCACGATCGCGAGCACATAGAAGAGGAGGATGCGCAGCACGACAGCCGCGGCCAGCCGCGACAGCGTCTTGTTGGATTCGGCCGATTCGGCCGCGGCGACGGTGACGATCTCCGCGCCCACCATCGAGAAGATGACGGTGGTGACGCCGGTGAGGATGGCGGCCCAGCCGAAGGGCGCGAACCCGCGGTGCGCGGTGAGATTGCCCACTCCGGGGCTCGACGCATTACCCACGCCGAGCAGCCAGCCCGCGGCGATCACGATGAACACGACGATCGCCGCCACCTTGATGGACGCGAACCAGAATTCGAACTCGCCGTACGAACGCGCCGAGGCGAGATTCACCGCGGTGAGGATCGCCATGAGGCCGAGGCCGATCTGCCACACCTCGAACATCGGCAGCCACACGTGCGCGGTCTGCGCGCCGACCAGCGCCTCGAATGCGACCACGACCACCCAGAACCACCAGTACAGCCAGCCGGTGATGAAACCCGCGGAGCCACCGAGCGCGGTGCGCACGTATTCGGTGAACGAGCCTAAGCCGGGTTGATCCATGGCCATGCGCGCGAGGATGGAGATGACGGCGAAGACGACGAGGCCGGCGGAGATGTAGCTCAGCACGACGGCCGGGCCGATGGTCGCGATGGCCCCGCTGCTGCCGACGAATACGCCGCCGCCGATGATTCCGCCGATGGAGATCATGACGAGGTGGCGGGCGAGCAGGGATTTGGAGAGTTTCGACGACGCGGATTCGGTCAGGGCGGGATTCGTGACGTTCAAGGCTTCGTTCTCCGATGCTGCGCCGCCGACAGCATACCCGCTGGCAGCGCGGGCGGTACACGATCGGACCCTGCGACGTGAAGACCCTTGGTCTCGACAGCGGATTTTCCTGCGCCGACTGCCGCGCAACGGACAAAAGAAAAGGGGCCTTGCGGCCCCTTTTCCACTCACTCTTCCGCTGCGCTGATCAGAACTTGAAGCTCGCACCGAGCGTGTACGTGCGGCCGATCTCCGTCTGGAACAGCGTGTCCTCGCGCTGGCTGTCGATGTACAGCGTGTTGCGCTCACGCGTGAGGTTCTGGACTTCGAAGATCAGCGACAGGTTGTCGTTCACGTTCCACGACGAGGAGAAGTCGAAGAACAGGTTCGCCTTGTTCGCGCGGATGTCGCTGCCCGCACCGGCCGGCAGCTCGCGAATGTACTTGTCGCGGTACGCACCCGTGACACGCGCGCTGATCCTCTGGTCGTCGTAGAACACCGTGCCGCTGGCCGAGTTGCGCGACAGGTTCACCAGGTCGTTCACCGCCGAGTTCGTGACGATGAACTGGCCCGGATTGTTCGGGTCCGCGCCCATCTGCAGGATGTACTCGATCTCCGACTCGACCTTGGTGTAGTTGGCCAGGAAGCCCGTGTTGCTCCACAGCCCGGGCAAGTTGCGGAACTGCACCTGTGCATTGAGCTCGACGCCCTTGAGCGGACCACCGTCGGTGTTCTGCAGGCGCCCGACGTGGAACAGCATGGTCGGGTTCGACGGCGTGCCGATCAGCACCGCGTCCGGCACACCGAGGTTGGACCAGGGCTCATCCGCCGTGATGCGCTGGATGAAGCTCTCGATGTCCTTGTAGAAGAACGCCACCGACAGCAGCGAGCCTTCCTGGAAGTACCACTCGAGCGCGAGGTCCGCCGTGTTGGCGCGGATCGGATCGAGGTTCGGGTTGCTGACGCTGGCGTTCTGCGTCGTCGCGGTCCACGTCACGCTCGGTGTAATGCTGCCGAGCTCGGGGCGCGACATCACTTTCGCGGCCGAGAAGCGTGCCAGCAGGTCCGGCGTGAGCTCCATGACTACGTTCAACGAGGGCAGGAAGTCCTTGTACTCGCTGTCGACGTCCTGCCGGAATCCGACCGCGCCAAACGGCGCGCCCATGGGCAGGGCGAGCGCGATGGGAGCGAACGTGGACTGGCGGGTATTGATGTACCGGCCGCCGATGTCGCCGCGGATCGGCATCGGCAGATCATCGAAGTTGAATTCCATCATCGCGTAGGCGCTGGTCACTTCTTCGACCACACCGCTCTGATTCGCCGCGCACTCGATGCCGCAGAACGCGAACGCGTCGGGGAAGTTGAACGTCTCACGCCACTTCTTCGAGTCGATGGCCACCCAGCTCGCCGGCGCACCGCCGCCGAACAGGTCATCCAGGCCGGTAATCTGGTGCGTGATGTCGGCGACCGTCACTCCCATGGGCAGAGCGAACACCGCCTGTTGCGCGATCGGCAAGTTCGAGGACTTCGCCTTGTAGTTCGCCTCGCGCCATTCGAGGCCGCCCTTCAGCGAGAAGGCTTCGGTCATCTTGAAGTCGGCGCCGAGCGCGAACTGCGTGTTGGCCGTGACGTTGCGCGACGGCTTGCCCTGGATCGAGAAACCACCGCGGAACGTGCCGTTGCCGGTGGTGGTGTCGTACATGAACGAGTTCGGATTGGTGATGTCGATGTTGCCGAAGTTGATGAGCGGCGTCTCGCGACCGCGGAAGTCGAGCGAGAAGCCGTCGACGTCGATCTGGTCGAGGAAGGTCTGCAGGCGCATCGGACCGTCCCAGACGTTGATCGAGCGGCCGGCCGAGGCGGTCATCGAGAAGTTGTCGGTGAAGGCGTGCTCGACCTCGATGTTGCCCTGCTTGAAGTTCGCGGTGAACTGATCGACGAGACCTTCCGAGCGGATGTCCATGCCGTCGAACGTGGCGGTCTGCACGGAACCCTTGGAATCGAACGTCACCTCGCGGATCGACAACATCGGCTGGCCGTTGTTGGCGAGCGTGCGGCCCAGCGACAGACCCAGGATGTAGTTGTCGCGGCGCTCGACCTGGTAGCGCGAGATCAGGCCGTCGAACGACACCGTGGTGTTCTCGCCCGGCTTCCACTGCAGGCTCAGCGTGCCGCCGGTGCGCTCGGTGTCCTGCTCCGAGTTCACGAAGCGCGGCAGACGCGGGAAGAATGCGCCACCGCCGGGCGCCTGGTTGCCCGAGCGGTCGAGAACCTTGGGCGTGCGCATGTTGTAGACGGTGTTGAACGCCGCCAGCGACGCGGCATCGGTGGTGCGCAGATTGGGATCGGTGGTCATGACCCCGTTGATGAGACGGGTGTTCGGCGCGCCGCACGCGGTGGCAGTTGCACCTTTTGCGGCCGGGAGCGCCGGGTTCGCATCGGTTGCGGGGCTCTGGAACACGTAGCCGAACGGCGTGCAATACGGAAACAGGTTCGCCACGGCAGGCGCCGCATTGAGGTCGTTGGCGCTGGTGCTGGCCGGCAGCACGTCGACGGCGGAGTACCCGACCTCGCGGATGTTGCGCTTCTGATAGGCAGCCGACGCGAGGATGCCGAATGTGTCATCGCCGAAGGTCTTGGAGAACAGCGCCGAGGCGCGCGGGTCGACGTCTTCGGCAACCGAATTGAAGATGCCGCGCGTGGTGATCGTGAAGACCTGGTCTTCGTCGTAGTCGAACGGGCGCGGTGCGCGCAGGTCGACAGTGGCGCCGAGCGAGCCTTCTTCCACGTCGGCAGAGGCGGTCTTGCGCACGGCGAGCTGCGAGAAGATTTCAGTGGGGAAGACGTTGAAGTCGAAGCTGCGGCCGTTGTTGCCGGCGCCGTAGATGTCGCTCGACCCGGTTTGCGACGCGCCTTCCATGCCGTTGATACGCACGCGCGTGAAGCCGGGGCCGAGACCGCGCACGGAGATGTTGCGGCCTTCGCCGCCGTCGCCGCGCGAGAGCGTGACGCTCGGAATGCGCTGCATCGATTCGGCGAGATTGCTGTCGGGGAATTTGCCGATGTCCTCCGACGCGATGACGTCGATGGCGGCGGTTTCGTCGCGCTTCTGTGAGAGCGCGTTGAGCAGTGAGCCGCGGAAGCCGGTGACGACGACCTCTTCGAGCTCGGTCTGTTCTTCAGCGTCGGCGTACACGGCCGTGCTGCAGGCCATTCCCACCGCGACGGCGAGCATGGCTTTCTTCAAATGCCTGAGCAAAGCCGGAGTGCGAGCGTGCAACATAAAAATCCCCCCAAAAAAGAACGAGATCAACCTGATTGTGGCGGGCCGGATGGCCTCGAGACCTGGCGCCAAAGATCGAATTTGATCGGTTGTTTATAATATTTGACCGAAAATTGCCAGTTCGACATGATCGGCCCTCGGTTTGGCCGGGACGGCCTCTGATATCCACGTGAAAACGCCCGGATATATATAAAAAGAGGGTCGCCGCGGGCCGAATGCGCCCGGACAGATATTGGCCGAGGGGGATCGACGGATTCTTGGGACACGCGCATGCATCCAAGTGCACGCGCGCGGCCTCGTCCTCCTTTGCCCCGTACAACCAGGGACAAGGAGACCCCATGACTCATCTAAGAACCGTTCGCGCGCTACTCGTAGCAGCCGCGGCGCTCGGCTTTTCACTCGGCGCTCAGGCGCAATACCAAATGGAGAGGCTGTCGCGCGGCGTGGTCGCCGTGCGTACCAGCAGCACGCAGGTATACGTTGGCTGGCGACTGTTCGGCAACGACGCTTCCAACACCGCCTTCAACCTCTACCGCTCGAGCAATGGCGGCGCCGCCATGTTGCTCAACGGCAGTCCGCTGACCGGCTCCACCAACTTCGTCGACACCTCGGCGCCGGCGACGCAGTCGAACCGCTACTTCGTGCGGCCCGTCATCAACGGCAGCGAGCAGGCGGACAGCGCTTCGTTCACGCTGCCGGCCAACGCGCCGACGCGGCAGTACCTCGAGATTCCGCTGCAGATTCCCGCGGGCGGTACCACGCCGGATGGCGTCGCGTACACGTACACGGCTAACGATCTGTCGGTCGGCGATCTCGACGGCGACGGCGAGCTCGAGTACGTGCTCAAGTGGGATCCGACCAACTCGAAGGACAATTCGCAGTCGGGCTACACGGGCAACGTGTTCCTCGACGCGTACGAGCTCAACGGCACGCGCATGTGGCGCATCGACCTCGGCCGCAACATCCGCGCCGGAGCGCACTACACGCAGTTCCAGGTATACGACTTCGACGGCGATGGGCGCGCCGAAGTCATGGCCAAGACCGCGGATGCGACCCGCAGCGGCACCGGCCAGGTGATCGGCAACGCGAACGCGGACTTCCGCAACACCAGCGGCTACATCCTCACGGGCCCGGAGTTCCTGACCGTGTTCAACGGCCAGACCGGCGCCATCCTCGCGACGACTAACTACGTACCGGCGCGCGGCACGGTCGGCGACTGGGGCGACACGTACGGCAATCGCGTCGACCGCTTCCTCTCGTCGGTGGCTTATCTGGACGGCCAGCGTCCGAGCGCCATTTTCTCGCGCGGCTACTACACCCGCACAGTGATCGCGGCCTGGGACTGGCGCAACGGCTCGCTGACCCAGCGCTGGGTCTTCGACAGCAACTCGGCGGGAAGCACTTACACCGGCCGGGGCAACCACCAGATGAGCGTCGCCGACGTCGACAACGACGGGCGCCAGGAGATCCTCTTCGGCTCGCTGGGAATCAACGACAACGGCACGCCGATGTGGGCCTTCAACCATCACGGCGACGCCCTGCACGTGGGCGACCTGATCCCCAGCCGCGCCG
This sequence comes from Steroidobacteraceae bacterium, assembly GCA_044871085.1. Classification (GTDB taxonomy): domain Bacteria; phylum Pseudomonadota; class Gammaproteobacteria; order Steroidobacterales; family Steroidobacteraceae; genus CADEED01. Next base: position 8,526 of record JBIOZI010000045.1, read on the forward strand.
GGCTCGAGCTGTTCAAGCCGAGCGAGCACACCGACGAGCTGGCCGATTACATGCTGGACGCCCGCACCGGTGCGGTCATCTGGTCCCACGCGAGCTGCGGCTGCGACAACGGCCGCGCAGTGGCGGGCGACGTCTACGCCGGCAGCGCCGGGGCCGAGGCCTGGTCCTCCGCCGTCGCCGGTCTCAGCAACACCTCGGGCGGACAGGCGTCTTCCCGCAAGCCGGGCTCCACGAACTTCCTGGTCTGGTGGGACACCGACACCGTTCGCGAGCTGCTCGACAGCAACCACGTCGACAAGTACGGCACGGGTGGCGACACGCGCCTGCTGACGGCGGATGGCACCACGTCCAACAACGGCACGAAGTCGACGCCGGCATTGAGCGGCGACATCTTCGGCGACTGGCGTGAAGAGGTGGTCCTGCGCACGACCGGCAACAACGCGCTGCGCATCTACACCACGACCAACGTGGCGACGAACCGCATCTACACGCTGCTGCACGATCCGCAGTACCGCGTGGCGATCGCGTGGCAGAACTCCGGGTACAACCAGCCGCCGCATCCGAGCTTCTTCATCGGCGCGAATATGGCGAATCCGCCGGTGCCGAACATCGTGTTGATCGGCGGGACCACTCCTCCTCCGCCCCCGCCGCCGCCGCCAGGCAACGTTTATCAGACCGAGGACGGCACGGTTGGCGGTGGCACGGTGCTCGAGAGCACCAATGGCGGCTTCAACGGTTCGGGCTACGTGAACAACTCGTTGACCGGCGGCTTCTCGCAGAACACCGGAGTAGATGGACGCGGCGGCGGCTCGAAGACGCTGCGCATCCGCTTCGCGCTCGGCGCAACCGCGGCGCGCACCGGGCAGCTCGTGGTCAACGGCACGACCACGAACATCACGTTCCAGCCGACGGGCGCGTGGACGACCTGGCAGAACCAGAACGTCACCGTGAACCTCAACAATGGAACGGGCAATACGATCCGGTTCCAGACCAACGGGCAGGATCTCGCCAACATCGACGAGATCGAAGTTCTGTAGCAATTGCGCGCTCCTACACGGGAGCGCGTGCAACTTCGGGCCGCCGCGGGAAATCCCGCGGCGGCCCTTTCTTTGGCACGTGGGACGGCGCCTACAAACGCGCCGGCGGCAGGCGCGAGCGTCGGCGGAGGCTGCGATTTCGAAACGCGCTCTTGCCGCTCACGCCGCGATTTCCGGCGATGGCCGCACGCCTGACAAAGAGGTGAACTGGATACCAAGAGAATACGAGTGAATGCACACGGCGAAACCGCGATGAAGTCCGACGATGGCACCTGCCGCGCACCCCGCGCCTATGAGCTCCTGGAACGCCCGCTGCGAGTGCTGGCCGCCTCTGAAACTCCGGAGGTCGGCGCGCATCTCGTCACGCCATGGATGGGTTTCGCGCACCATGGAATCTACGTCGGCGACGGCAAGGTCGTGCACTACGGCGCACTCGTCTACGACATCATCCGCCGGCCGGTCGAGGAAGTGTCGCTGGAGCGTTTTGCCGAGGGCCGGCCGGTATTCGTGGTGGAGCACCCGGGCACCACGTTCAAGGGCCAGGCCGTCATTTGCCGCGCGCGCTCGCGGCTCGGCGAGGATCGCTACCGCCTGCTGACCAACAACTGCGAGCACTTCGTGGAGTGGTGCCTGTACGGCGTGGCGCGCAGCTTTCAGGTGAACAGCGCGCTGGCATTTCCGCGCGCCATCGGCGAATGGTTCCAGGCCGCGGTGCGCGGCGTCGTGAGCAGGTTGTTAGGCCGGCCGGCCGCCGCCTTGCCGGCGCTGCCGGGCATGCCCGTGACGATGGCGGGCGAGGATTCCGGCGCGACCACGCCGCATCGCCCGTAGCGGCACCGGCGGCGCGCGGCCGCCATCCAGCCGGGACGGCCCGCGCACGGCAGGCCGGCCCGGCCGTCATCCCCTCTGCCGCGGTCAGGTCAGCGGCGGCGTGGGATTCTGGCAGCTCGACATCGGATGCTCCGCCACGGTGTTCACTCCGTAATACGGGTAGTAGATGCGTTGAAAGCAGCGCGCCAGGTTGTAGGGCGACGGGTTCGTGACGATGAACATCTGGTAGTGGCCCATGTTCGGCATGCCCCACGCAAAGGCTTCCGCGCCGATCTGCGCGCTGGTCGTGCAGGTGTTGCACACGTGCACCGTCGTGACGATCTGCGCCCACGAGTGCGAAGAGAGTAGTGAGAGCGCCAGGGCGATGCTCGCGGAACGTGCTGTCGGCAGTTGCATGGAATTCTCCTGTTGATTGGTGGCTCGCTCGCGCCGGCGTGCCGGCACACGCGGCGCATTCCTCGAGTCGACCCGGAGTTTCTGCCGCAACCCGCGCAACTATGACTAGCTACTGGAAAAATGCATCGCACTGCGCGGCTTTTGCAATCGCTCGGCGCGCGCGGGTTATCGATCGATGCGAGAGTGCATATGGCGCGACGCGGCGGTCGCGCCGGCGCGGGGAAGCTGCAATGCAGCGATGGCGGACGCCCCGGGCAGAAACTCGGCTGTGGTCGGCGGGTCACACAGGTATATCGTGCGAGACACATCGGATTGGAGCTTCCTCATGAAACTGCCGCTCGTCCTGCTTGCGTGGATGCCGCTGCTGGCGGCGGCCGACGATGCGCGGGTTTCGTTTCTCGAGCAGGAGGTGCGCAATCTGCAGCGGCAGGTGCAGGCCCTGTCGCGCGACCTGGATGAAATCCGCACGCGGCCCCCGCGGCTGGGGCCGGGCGCCAAACCCGTCGCGAAGTCTGCGCCGGTCGCTTCGGACCGCTGGGTGGACGCGGCGAAGTGGAATGCCCTGCGTCCCGGAATGACCGAGCTCGAGCTGATCGGCTCGCTGGGGCCACCCACCTCGATGCGCGAGGAAAACGGCACGCGCACCCTGCTCTACGCGCTGGAAATCGGCGAGTCGGGGTTTCTCGGCGGCAGCGTGACCCTGCGCGACCGCGTGGTCGTCGAAGTGCGCAAACCGATGCTCCAATAGCGAAATGGGGACATTCCCCGTTTCCTAGCAAAAGGGGTCAGGCCTGGTCGGCCTCACGCTCGCCGTCATCGGCGCGGAAGTCTGACTCCCTCGGCCCGCGTAGCGCGAAATGAGGAATGTCCCCATTTCCGAAAAATAGATCTGTCCCCTTTTTTCGACTCAGCCGTAGCGCAGTTTCAGCACGAGTATGGTCGCGGCCAGCGCGAGCGTGGTCGAGTTCGCGAAGATCATCGGCCAGGATTCGAGCGAGATGCCGTACACCAGCCACAGCGCGACGCCGATCGTGAAGATGACGTACATGCTGAGCGAGATGCTGCGCGTGTCGCGCGTGCGGATCGTCATGACCGCCTGCGGGATGAAAGAGCCGCTGGTCAGCGTAGCGGCTACGAAGCCCACCCATTCGAGATTCATCGCGCGAGTATGCGCCGCGACCGCCGCCGGATCACGATCGAGGCCGCGAAAACTTTCGTCCTCATCCCTCTGCGCGGCTGAAAGGCCCGCGAGCGTGCGCGCGGGCCCGGCGAGGATTATGAAACCGGCGCCGCCAGTGCTGCAGGTGCTGGCTCACCACCTGACGCGACGCGCCGGGAAATTGCGCGAGCTCGGGCTGCGAAATCCTGATCCCGGAGCCGTTCACTTGGACGGAAAGGCCGGCGCCTTTCGCGAGGACTACGTGCTGTTCCACGACGCCGGCGGGCCCCGCCTGCCTGCCGTGTTTGCGCGCACCAGGGGATCCATGCGCGAGACCGTCGAGACGAACAACGCCCATTGCGTGCCGATCGTCGCGCCGTGTTTGTCGGACCCGGCGCCCTCCTTGCGCCCCGCTCCCGCAGCATCGATCATGTGTCGCCATGAGCGACACGGTAGTTAGGTTCGCCGAACAGCGGGACCTGGACGCAATCCTGCGCCTGTACGCGGAGCTGCGCCCGCGTGATCCCGAGCTCGCCGCGCAGGATGCGCAGGTACGCTGGCGCGAGCTGCTGGCGCAGCCGCACATCCGGGTCGTCGTCGCGGAAGCGGATGGGTGCCCGGCCGCCACGTGCATGATCGCGCTGGTGGCGAACCTGGCGAGCGGCGGCCGGCCGTTCGCCGTCATCGAGCACGTCGTCACGCTGCCGCGGTTCCGCGGCCGCGGCCTGGCACGCGCGGCGCTGCGTTGCGCGCTCGAGTTCGCCTGGTCACGCAACTGCTGCAAGGTCGCGCTGCTGTCGGGCATGCAGAGGGTCGAGGCACACCGCCTGTATGAATCGGTGGGATTTCGCGGCGATGTCGAGCGAGGATTCGTGATCAAGCCGGAT
>JBIOZI010000046.1:0-7331 GCA_044871085.1 Steroidobacteraceae bacterium
GACCTCATCGTATTCCACGAAGTCGGCGGACACTGGCCCTGGCAGGTGAAGCAGTGGCGCGGCCTCCAGGAACCGCAGGATGCGTGGACGCTGCCTTCCGGCAAGGCGCCCTTCGGCAAACCGGTGGCGAAGCCGTTGGCATTGCAGCCCGAGCTGGTACCGCGCGGCGAGAACACGTGGACGCTGTCGCGCTGGCGCCTCGTCGAAGCACCGAAGATGTCGTTGGGTGGAGATATGCTCTCGGCGGCCAGCTACTCCGACGCATCCTGGTATGCGGCCACCGTGCCCGGCACCGTGCTCACCACGCTCATCGACCGCGGCGTCTATCCAGACTACGACCATGGCCTCGACAACATGGCCATTCCCGAGAGCCTCGCGCGCCAGAGCTACTGGTACCGCACGAGCTTCGACACGCCGGAAATGCTGCCGGGCAAACAACTCACGCTCACCTTCAACGGCGTCAACTACGCCGCCGAGGTGTGGCTGAACGGCACGCGCCTCGGCGACGTGCGCGGCGCGTTCATCCGCGGAGTGTTCGACGTCACGAGGCTCGTCGAGCCGGGCAAGCGCAACGCCATCGCGGTGCGCGTCTCGCCGCCACCGCATCCCGGCATTCCGCACGAGGAATCCATCGCCGCCGGCCCGGGCGAGAACGGCGGCTGGGTGGCGCTCGACGGCCCGACGTTCGCGGCCTCCGAGGGCTGGGACTGGATTCCGGGAATCCGCGACCGCAACACCGGCATCTGGCAGGACGTCACGCTGACGGCCTCCGGCCGCGTGCGGCTGCTGGACCCGCAGGTCATCACGCTGCTGCCGCTGCCGAAGACGGATCGCGCCGCCGTCACCATCGTCGTGCCGCTGGTGAGCACGCACGACACGCCCGTGGACGTGACGCTGACCGCCGAGTTCGAGGGCGTGAAGGTGCGCCGCACGCGGCAGATCGTGCCGGGCCGCAGCGAGCTGCGCCTGACGCCGCAGGATTTCCGCGAGCTCACCATCGAGCACCCGCGCCTGTGGTGGCCGAACGGCTACGGCGCGCCCGAGCTCTATCACCTCGAGATCACGGCCTCCGTGGGCGGCAGCCGGTCCGACACCAAACTACTGCGCTTCGGCATCCGCCACGTGACTTACGAGCTCTCGCTGTTCGACGGCGCCGGCGCGCTGCGCCGCGTGGAGGTGGACGTGGCTGCGGGTTCCGAGCGCGGCGAGCGGCTCATCGACAACACGCACGAGAAGATCAAGAAATCGCCGCGCGGCTGGGCCGCGTCGCTGACCAGGGCCGGTGAAACCTCCCCGGCCGTGCGGCCGGTGGCCGATACGCTCCAGTACCCGCACCTCACGCTGCGCGTGAACGGCGTGCGCATCCTGGCGCGCGGCGGCAACTGGGGCATGGACGATTCCCGCAAGAGGATCCAGCGCGAGCGTCTCGAGCCCTACTTCAGGCTGCAGCGCGACGCGAACCTCAACATCGTGCGCAACTGGATGGGCAACAACGACGAGGAGGTGTTCTTCGACCTGTGCGACGAATACGGCCTCATGGTGCTCAACGACTTCTGGGCCTCGACGCAGGATTTCCAGGTGGAGCCGCAGGACCCGCAGCTGTTCCTGAAGAACGCGGAAGACACCATTCAACGCTGGCGCAGCCACCCGTCCATCGTGATGTGGTTCGGCCGCAATGAAGGCGTGCCGCAGCCCATACTCAACGAGGGGCTCGCCGACCTCGTGGCCCGATACGACGGCACGCGGCACTTCACCGGCAGCTCGAACATGGTGAACCTGCAGGGCTCGGGGCCGTACAACTACCGCCCGCCGGTGGGTTACTTCACCGACCTCGCCGGCGGCTTCTCGGTGGAGACCGGCACGCCCTCACTGGCTACCCTGGAAGCCATCCAGGCGATGGTGCCACCAGAGGACCGCTGGCCGCTGTCCGACAGCATCGCCTATCACGACTGGCACTTCGGCGGAAACGGCGACGTCAAGACGTTCATGCAGACGCTCGCGAAGCGCTACGGCGCGGGCACCAGCCTCGAGGATTTCGAGCGCAAGGCGCAGATGATGAACTACGAAACATATCGCGCCATGTTCGAGGGCTTGCAGGCGCACATGTGGACGAAGAATTCCGGGCGCCTGCTGTGGATGACGCACCCGGCCTGGCCCAGCAACCACTGGCAGATCTACTCCAGCGACTACGACACGCACGCGGCGTACTTCGGCGTGAAGAAAGCCGTCGAGCCGGTCCACGCGCAGATGAACCTGCCGGATTACTCGATCGGGCTGGTGAACACCACGCTCTCCGCCCACGACGGCCTGATGCTCGAGGTCGAGGTGCGCGCGCTCGACAACAGCGTGTTGTTCACGAAGAAGGCCGCGGTCGACCTGCCGATGAACGACGTGACGACGCTGCCGGACCCCGGCATCGGATCGCTGATCGCCCAACATGGGCTGGTACTCGTGAGGTTGCGCCTCGCGGACGCGCATCAGACGTACTCCGAGAACGTGTACGTGCAGGGCAACGAGGATGCCGACCACCTCAAGCTCAACGCGCTGCCGCGGCAGAACCTGAAACTCGAAGCCTCCTTCCAGCGCTCGCAGGACGACCGGCAGCTCATCGTGCGCATCGAGAACCCGGGCAAGACGCCGGCGCTCGCCACCAAGCTCACGCTCGTCGATGCCAGGGGGCAGCGGATCCTGCCCGCGCGGTACAGCGACAACTACCTCGCGGTATTTCCCGGCGAGTCGCGTCTCGTGACCATCCGCTTTCCGAAGGAATTCGGCGGTGGTGCGCGCGTCAACGTGCGCGGCTGGAACGTGAAGCCCGCGACAGTGACCGCGCGGTGATGAACCCGGGCTACCGCGGCTTCGGCGTCAGCTTGGGCGTCGCACCGACGGCGCGCGGCGGGGGCCTGGTGTCGATGTACTGCTGCTCGCGAACTCGGTAGTTCGAGCCGCGCTGTGCCTCGGCCGCGCGCGCGGCCACCATGTGCCTGCGCATCGTCGCTTCCCAGGCCTCCGAGGCGCGATACCAGCTCCCTTCGACGCCGCGGTAGATGGAGCGAACGTTTTCGGGAAACTCGCGATCCCGCATGGGCGGAATCTGGATGTAGCCGCGCTCGCCCGCCGGGTCGTAGCCGTAGCGCACGCCGTAACACATGTGGCTGGGCTTCGATTCGCGCGCGTTCTCACCGGCCGCCGCGCAATAGAAACGCACCGAGTACACCTCGAGATCGCGCGGCGGCGCGACCGGGCCGCCGAGCCAGTCCGCGAAAGCGCGCGACAGATCCATGGAGGTGGTGCCGTCCGCCGAGCTCACATACGTGCCCGGCCCGCTCCAGATGGTGAACTGCCCGGCCTCTTGCGGCCCTTCGAGGGTGACCAGGGCATGCTTGCCGCGTGCGATTTCGATGCGGGCGGTCTCGCTCTTGGCGAACGAGGCGAGCGGCAGGGCCAGCATCGCGATGAAGACGAGGGCTTTCATGGCGCACTCCGGGTTCGAGCGCTCGTCGGGCCGATTGGCCGGATCGTACGCCCGCGTCCCGTTCCGCGCATCCGGATGTCAGGCGAACGCGTGCGGATTCGCCACGAACCCTCTGCTGGCGAGCTCGCCGATGAGAATGAACTCCCCGGGATCGAACCCGGTGCCGATGCCGATGGGCGCCGTGCCGCCCAGCAGGCGGTAGACCTCGCCATCCAGGATGTGCCGCAGCAGCAGCGTCGCGAAGGCCGTGCCATACACCTTGTTTCCGTGGGTCCCGAGCGGCGCCGCGCCGGCGCGGCCGGCGCGGTGGCAGATGAGGCCCGCGCGTTGCAACGCGGAGGACTCGAGCCCGCCTCCGTCCGGCTGCCAGGCCGGCTGCGTGTGCCGCCATTCGCCGGATGGATCCTGCGGGTTGCAATGGCCTAACAACCTCACGCGCAGGTCGGCGAAGGCGGTGCCGTGCTCGTCGGCGTGCATGAGGCCGAACCACGCGCCGCGGGTCTTGAGCGACTGCGGACGGCCGGGAAGAGCGTGGCGCAGCCAGGCGCGGCCAGCGTCGATCTCGGCCTGTGCATCGAGCCTCGCCAGCTCCACCCAGTCCGCATGCGGCTGCTGGCGGTTCGCCCAGGCCATGAGACGCGCCATGGAGCCCGCGAAGTCATCGGAGGCGCAGGTCTCGGCTTCGAGTCGCCGCAGGTACTGGATGAAGTCGAGTTCCATCGCGCCAGTGTAGACCGATCCACTTCACTCGCTATCATGGCGCGCATGACAGGGAAGCTCAGCAACATCGACATCGCCCAGGCCGCGAAGATGCGGCGGATCACGGACGTGGCACGGGAACGCCTCGGCATTCCCGAGGATGCGCTCGAGGCGTATGGCAAGTACAAGGCCAAGGTCTCGCTCGACTATCTGTCGAAGCTCGAGGGCAAGCCCAACGGCAGGCTCGTGCTGGTCACGGCCATCTCGCCCACGCCCGCCGGCGAGGGCAAGACCACGACCACGGTCGGCCTCGGAGACGCGCTGAACCAGCTCGGCAAGAAGGCGCTCATCTGCCTGCGCGAGCCGGCGCTCGGGCCGGTGTTCGGCATGAAGGGCGGCGCCGCCGGCGGCGGCTATTCGCAGGTCGTGCCGATGGAAGACATCAACCTGCACTTCACCGGGGATTTCGCGGCCATCGCGCTGGCTAACAACCTGCTGGCCGCGCTCATCGACAACCACATCCACCAGGGCAATGAGGCCGGCTTCGACGTGCGCCGCGTGGCCTGGCGGCGCGTGGTCGACGTCAACGACCGCGCGCTGCGCGACATCACCATCGGGCTGGGCGGCACCGCCAACGGCTACCCGCGCCAGGACGGGTTCGACATCGTCGTGGCGTCCGAGGTCATGGCCATCTTCTGTCTGGCGACCAGCCTGCAGGATCTGAAAGCGCGGCTCGGCAAGATCGTCATCGGCTATACGCGCGACAACCGGCCGATCCTCGCGGGCGACATCCACGCGCACGGCGCGATGACCGCGCTGCTGCGCGACGCGCTCGCGCCGAACCTGGTGCAGACGCTCGAGAACAATCCGGCGTTCATCCACGGCGGGCCGTTCGCGAACATCGCGCACGGCTGCAACTCCGTGATGGCGACCCAGGCGGCGCTCAAACTCGCCGACTACGTGGTGACCGAGGCGGGATTCGGCGCGGACCTCGGCGCGGAGAAGTTCGTCGACATCAAGTGCCGCAAGGCGGGGCTCACGCCCGCGTGCGCGGTCATCGTTGCGACGGTGCGCGCGCTGAAGTACCACGGCGGCGTGGACGTGGCGGAGGTGGGCAAGGAGAACCTGGCGGCGCTCGACAAGGGGCTGGTGAACCTGGAGCGGCACATCCACAACGTGCGCAACCAATACGGGCTCGAGAGTGTCGTCGCCATCAATCATCGCGCCGAGGACACCGCCGCCGAGATCAAGCTGATGCAGGAGCGGCTCGCGCACCTCGACATCAAGATCATCGTCGCCCGGCATTTCGCCGAGGGCGGCAAGGGCGCGCTCGACGTGGCGCGCGAGGTGGTGAGGCTGTGCGCGTTGCCCGGCAATTTCCGCTACGTCTACGAGGATTCGCAGACGCTGTGGGAGAAGATGAAGACCGTCGCCACGCAGATCTACGGCGCGCTCGACATCGTGGCCGACAGCAAGATCCGCGCGCAGATCCGCGCGCTGCAGGATGCGGGCTATGGCCACTACCCGGTGTGCGTCGCGAAGACGCAGTACTCGTTCTCGACCGATCCGAAGCTGCGCGGCGCGCCGAGCGGGCACGTGGTGAACGTGCGCGAGGTGCGGCTGGCCGCCGGCGCGGAGTTCGTGGTGATGATCTGCGGCGACATCATGACGATGCCGGGGCTGCCGAAGGTGCCGGCGGCAAACAGCATCGACGTGGATGAGAACGGGCGCATCGTCGGCCTGTTCTGAAAAAGGGGACAGATCTATTTATGGACGCGCATTGTTGACGCGGCGCGCGGCTGGCTCCACTCTTCGCCCTGGCTCACCGAAAATAGATCTGTCCCCTTTTTCATGCCCGCCGCTGAAATCGCGCGCGTCCGCGCCGAAATAGACAAGCTCTACCGCAAGGATTCGCGCCGCATCTTCGCGACGCTCATCCGCCTGCTCGGTGATTTCGACCGCGCCGAGGAAGCGCTCAGCGATGCGTTCCGCGCCGCCATGGAGAAATGGCCGGCCGAGGGCATCCCGGGCAACCCCTCCGCGTGGCTGGTGTCGGCGGGCCGTTTCAAGTCCATCGACAAGCAGCGCCGCGACCGGCGTTTCGATCACCTCGAAGACCGGCCGGACGTCGCGGAGACCCTGAGCGACGAGAGCGCGCGGCCCGACGTGCTGCCCGAGCTGCTCGAGGACGACCGCCTGCGGCTGGTGTTCACCTGCTGCCACCCGGCGCTCGCGCCCGACGCGCAAGTGGCGCTGACGCTGCGCGAGGTCTGCGGTCTCGCCACCGAGGAGATCGCGGCGGCGTATCTCACGCCCGCGCCGACACTCGCGCAGCGCATCGTGCGCGCGAAGGCGAAGATCCGCGACGCGAAGATTTCGTACGAGGTCCCGTCACGCGACGAGCTGCCGGCGCGCATCGAGAGCGTGCTGCGCGTGGTCTACCTGGTGTTCAACGAGGGCTACTCCGCGAGCAGCGGAGAGTCCGCGACGCGCGCGGATCTGTCGGGCGAGGCGATTCGCCTGGGGCGGCTCGTCGTCGAGCTGCTGCCCGAGCCCGAGGCACGCGGGTTGTTAGCCTTGATGCTGCTGCACGAATCGCGGCGCGAGACGCGCGCGACGGCCGAGGGCGAGTTGATCCTGCTCGACGAGCAGGACCGCTCGAAGTGGAACCGTGCGCTCATCGAAGAGGGCGCGGCGCTGGTGCACGGCGCGCTGTCGGAACAGCGCGTCGGGCCGTACCAGGTGCAGGCGGCGATCGCGGCGGTGCATGCCGAAGCGCGGGCCGCGGCGGATACGGACTGGCACGAAATCGTCGGTTTGTACGACCTGCTGCTGGCGCTCACGCCGTCCCCCATCGTGGCGTTGAACCGCACCGTGGCGGTCGCGATGCGCGACGGCGCAGAGGCCGGGCTCGCGGCGCTCGACGCGCTGCTCGCGGGTGGCGCGCTGGATGGATACCAGCTCGCGCACGCGGCACGCGCGGATTTCTGCCGGCGGCTGGGCCGCAACCAGGAAGCGCGCGCGTCGTACCAGAAGGCCATCGAGTTCACCGCACAGGGACCGGCGAAGCGGTTTTTGGAGCGTCGGCTGGCGGAAGTGGCGGCGGAAGTGGTGCCTGGTCGGGGTTCTCGGGATTGAGTCGGCGTGGGGGGAACGC
>JBIOZI010000047.1:0-10478 GCA_044871085.1 Steroidobacteraceae bacterium
GAGCACGGCTCGATGTCGGTGATCGCGGGCCAGCGACCACCGACTCCATGCCCATGAACACCGGCACGCCCTCGAGCGCGGTGAGGTATTCGGCGATCGGGTACTGGTATTCCTGGATGGACTGCCAGCGCCACATCACCTGGTTGGGCGCGGCGCCCGACGCGCGGCCCTTGGGCTGCACGGCGGGGTTGGTGTTCTGCCAGCTCGTGCTCGGGCCCTGGATGGTGGTGCCGTCGGTCGCGAACACCACTGGATAGGCCGGCGTCGCCAGCGTGGCATCTTCGATCAGCGTGCAGTTGCGATTGCCGCTGCCGCCGTGGCCCGCCTGCACGAACCAGTCGAGACCCCAGGGCGTGTCCGACTTGTCGGTCGCCTTCTTGACGAGCTTCTGCATCGAGATCGATCCGTCGGAGCACGTCGTGTGATTGTGGAAGTCACCGGAGACGTACGTCCCCCCGGACTTGCGCGAGTCACCGTGATGGCCATTGGCATGCACGGTGGCGCTCATCGCGGCGGCGCCGAGCGCGCCTGCGATGGCTGCTGCGATCTGCTTTCTGCTGATCTGGCTTTTCATTGAGAACGGTCCCCTAATCTTTGGACTGATGTTTTTGAGCACTCATCGGCGCGCAGACGGTACGAGCGCCGTGTGACTGCGCGATGAAACCGGCATGACCAGTGCGGCGCGCTGTCACGAATCTGTCGCAATCCCGTAACTAAAATTCGCGATGCATGAAGTCATCGGTCTGTTTCCCACGCCGTTCATGCGCGCGCCGGGCGTGCTCGGCGCGGATTTGATCGCCGGATTGATCGCGCACTTCAGCGCGCAGGTCGACCGCGCCAACAACTCCTCGCCGCACCTGTCGCACACCGCGATCCTCAAGCCTTCCGACTCACCGCTGCTGGTCGAGGCCGCGGCGGGCCTGTCAGCGCTGCTGCCGGACTTCGGCGCGCTGATGTTCGGCGAGCGTCTGGGGTGGTCTCTCAAGGAGTTGTGGGTGAACGTGCTCGACACCGGCGGCCGCCAGGCGATGCACAACCACGCGAACAGCTTCATCTCGGGTGTCGTCTATCTCACGCCGACGCATCCCGAGGCGCGCACGGTGTTCATGAAGTCGCCCGGCGGCACGGACTTCGCCTTCAAGAACGACAACGCCGGCGTCGCCACCGGCGCGTACCACGCGGACAAGTGGATCAGCACGCAGCCCGAGCCCGGCGACGTCGTGCTGTTCCCCAGTTACTTGATGCACGCGGTGCCCGCGAACCCCGGTGGACGCCGCATCACGATGGCGTTCAACGCGATCCCGACGCACCTCGATTCCTGGGGCTATCGCATCTCGTTCGCGGGCTGATGGTGAACCGCGTCCGGAAATGAGCCCCTGGCAGATGCCGATGATCGGCAATGCGATTGCGCCGGCACTACCTTCCCCGTCCCCGCTGCGACCATTGACTCCTCGGGGCCGCGCCACGCGGCGCGAGAAAGAACAGCGCGACCCCGCATGCCTCTACTAGGTCGGCGATGTTGAAAATTCCCGTTCTCAAGCTGCCGATGCCGAGATCGAGGAAATCCGTCACCAGGCCATCATGGAGAACGCGGTCGATGAGATTCCCGAGCCCTCCCGCGGCGAGCAGCGCCAGCGCGATGATCTGCCAGCGACCGAGGCCGCGAACGAACACGGCAATGCAGAACAGGCCCAGAACGACCAGGCTCACGGCGCCTTGGAAGAGCAGCGTTTTCGCCCATGCAGGCAGAGACTGGCCGAGACCCAGGAAGGCGCCTGGGTTCGTCGTCAACGTCATTCGCACGGTGTCGTTCAAGCAGGAATGTGTCTGCGCCTGCGGCAAATGGCTGCGCGCGAAATGCTTGGAGAGCTGGTCGCATCCGACGCAGCCGAGATGTCAGCGCCAGCGGCATCCCGAGGCGCATGCTCACGTGGAAGACGGCGAACGAGAGCGCGGGAAGGCTGTACGCGACACGTACGCAAGTTCGGTCTCATGCGCGGGGCCGCTCCGACTGATGGCCAGGCGGCAGCGAAGGCCAACGTACGGTCAGGACCAGTGATTGCTGCTCCGAACGGAACGAGTGCGGCACGCCTGGACCAAAGAGCACGAAGTCCCCTTCCTTCTCCAGGGCGATCTCCCGATCCGGGAAGAGCAGGACGAAATGCCCGCGGATGAGGATGTTGAGCGTCTTGACCGGATTGCCCGGAGCCCAGTCGCTGCGCGTCTCTCCTGTGGCATGGGTATACCACTTCAATTCCAGGTCGGAAGTTCGCAGCGGGTTGTCATCCCCCGGCATGAAGTGCCCGAGAAACCAGCCGCGCGTGTCCTTCGATGCGCTGGCGACGTTGCCGGAAATCGGCGGTATGTCCGAGCTCATGCGCCCTCCATTCGGGCTATCTGAGGTTCGAGCCGCGCGCTGCGGGCGCGGCCAAGATGACGTGGCACTTCTTTTGACACGCGGTTCCGCGAGTCGTTAGACGGATCGCTACTCATACCAGATTTCAATCTCATGGCCGTCGGGATCGGCGATGTAGGCGAATGGATAGCCAGGAGCGAATTCGCCGCGCCTCAGCAAACGACCACCCGCGGCTCGTGCCTGCTCCACCGCGGAGTCGATGTCCTGCGGCCGGATGAGACGGAAGCCGAAATGCGTGATGCCGCCGACGACGCCTCCACCCGCGGCAGAGAGCTCGAAGGCGATGACATCGTGCGGACCCGGACCTTTCACCTGCACCGACTCGGCATCACGAAAGTATTCAACGACACCGAATACCGTCGAATAGAACGCCACTGAGCGGTCGAGGTTCGCGACCTTGAGGCTGATGTGCGTGAGGCCGTGGGTTGCAATCATTGCGCGACGGTCTCCGTGCCCTCTAGCGGCGAGCGGACCACCGCGCGGGCGGTCGTTTGGCGTTGGCACTTCATCCGCCAGGCGTGCGCTCCAGCAAGCGTCACAGCTCATCTCACCCTCCGGAAATACTCGCGAAAGTTGAGATCGCGCAGGCCGTAGTCGCCGTCCTCTGAATAGATCCAAAACATATCGTCGCTCACGAAGTGCAGGTGCCAGATGCGATCCTGCCCATGAACCTTGGCGATCAGCAACGCGACGGAGTCGTTGTCGCTCCCGAGTACGCGATAGCCGAATTTTTCGTCGAACCCCGCGAAGTGCTGGCTCTTGCCCTGAATCGGTATGTCCGCATCGGGCATCCGATATCGCATGTGCGCACCATCGAATGTGAGCTCGAGGCGCCCAAGGAGACCCGCCAGGAAATCGGTCTGCCTGGGCTCCAGGAGCGTATGCGTGCGGACGAAGTCCATCGACTCTTTCTCATCAGAGCGCCACACCCCGGCCAAGCGGTCGCTCGAATGCGCGGCCAGTGGGGCCAGGCACAATAGAGCCAGCAGGGCGCGCACTTGAGACCTAACCACTGAGGCGTGCGTGGCGGTGCTGGCTGGTGTAGCTCGACTGAGGCAGGGCACCGCGAACGTCGAGAACCAGATTGTGGCCGAGCGAAGCGACATCGGCTTGAGAGTCGAGCGGAGCACCGAGGCAGCGGTGGTCGCGATGCCGCCCGAAGTCCGCTGCACGTGCATGTCATGCGACTCCATCACCGGCGAACACCCCGTAGAGCAAGAGCACACCGAATGCGAATGGCGCTACGGCGCACAGCCTCAGGTGTCGAACGACTGTGGGTCGAAGCCGTTCCGCAAACCGCTTGTGCCATTGCCACGGAGTGCACATCAACGCCGTGGAGCTGACGACGATGGCCCATCCGACCAGCCAAAACATATTCGGCTGCCACATGACCGGCGAGCGCACGACGAGCGCCGCTCCGATGAGCAGGCGAAAGACCTGCTCCACGTAGTGAGCTTGCGCGGAGCTCGCGAAGCGCATCAAGAATCCCTCCGCAATCGCCGGCTTCGCGAAGGCCACGGCAGTGAATGCGATCAGGAGGAGACCAAAGACGACCACCACGACTGCGGCGACTGCGCTCACGCCTGCGGCCCATTGAAGTAGATGCCGACATCATAGTGATCGAGTACTGCAGCGCCCGCGATCGCGACGGCGAATGATACCGGGAGCGTGATGAACGCCATGAAGCGTACCGGTCTCCTGCACAGCAGCAGCAAGCCGCAAATGATGCTGAGGCCAAGTGGAGCGACCACCAGCGCGACGGCAAAATCATCGGGCAGGTGCAAGACCAGCGCTGCGGCAATTGCCGCGACCGAGATCGATACCGCTGTCAGCGGACCCGTACGCATCCGGCCGCCTGACGGTTGCGCCGAACGCCGCGGCTGCGGTGGCTGGCGCCTGGCACTTCATCGTTCATGCACGCTCTCCACTGATTTGTCAGGCGCCCACTTGCGCCTGAGACGATCGAGCTCAGTCCGCTCGAAAAAGTGACCTGCTGGCCATAGCAGACTCGCCGACTGCCCCGAGTCTTGAAGCTGCTTCGGATCTATGTCACGCCGCTTCGCCCAGCGCCTCCATAAAGAAACGTTCACGGACCACCAGGCCCATGAAGTCAGAAATCCAAGCAAGAGGAACAAGCTGGACACGAGAATGCCACTGTCTGGCGCGAAGTGCCGCCACACGAAAAGCGGACTCAGCAGCAGCGGCAATACCGGCACATTTATCCACAGGATCCCGACCCATATGGCCCTGCGAAGCTCCTTCGATCGGACAATGCCAAGTGCGCGCTCCTGCTTGCGTTCAATGATCGACAGCACGGCATAGATGACGAGCATGACCGCCAGTACACATGCGAATCTCATGGCACCTGACAAGTGGGTCGGGCGCCGCGCGCAGTGCGGCGAAAGCGTGGCACCTCATTCCCCACGCATGCGCTCCAGCAATTGGTCAGGCCGTTGGACTCCCATGCTCGAGTTCTCAACGCTCACGTCCCATGGGATCCGTTCGGGAACCTTTCTGCGCGAGCTGCTGTGCGAGCCCGATGAGAATCCCCTCGGGGCCCCGGATGTAGCAGAGCCGGTACGCGTCTTCATACTGGACCACCTCGCCGACGACCTTCGCGCCGCGTTTGCCGAGCCGGGCGAGCGTATCGTCGATGTCGTCCACGGTGAACATGACGCGCAGGTAGCCGAGAGCATTCACGGGGGCGTTGCGATGATCGGCGACCACGGCCGGCGCGAGGAAACGGGACATCTCCAGACGGCTGTGACCGTCCGGCGTACGCATCATGGCGATCTCGACGCGCATGTCGCGCAATCCAGTGACGCGACCTGCCCACTCTCCTTCGACCTGGGCGCGCCCCTCGAGCTCGAGACCGAGCTCGGTGAAGAACTCGATGGCTGCGTCGAGGTCTTCGACCACGATGCCGACATTGTCCATGCGCTTGACCGTCATGATGGCTCCTGGACGTCTAAAGGTTGAGCTGAGCGCCGTCGCTGCGATCCGGACTTGTCACCTTCATCCCGCACGCGTGCCCTCCTGCGACTTGTCGGCTGGCATGGGCCAGCCGTGCTGCAGATATTCGACGAGCCTTCCGGTCCAATCATAGACCTCGAAACGATGCCGAATATCGGCCGCAGTCAGAGCCGCGGAGACCAGCCTGCCTCCGCGAATCATCGCGTCCGCGTCGACGGCGTCAGCGACGATCAGTGGATCGCAGATGTCGCCGCCATAGTGCTCGAACGAGAAGGAAAAGGCGGAATCGCCACGCACCTGTACGGAGTACGGTCCTGAGTAGATCTGGATGCCCGCATCCCGAAGCACCGCTGCAAGACGCTCCTTGGCCGGCCATGGAGAGCACTCGCCGTTGAGAGTCGCACTGGTGCCTTCCATACGATCGACGTTCGAACCGGGCGACCGAGCTAACTATCCGGCGCAAACGAAAACTGC
This sequence comes from Steroidobacteraceae bacterium, assembly GCA_044871085.1. Lineage (GTDB taxonomy): Bacteria > Pseudomonadota > Gammaproteobacteria > Steroidobacterales > Steroidobacteraceae > CADEED01. The sequence continues at coordinate 5,864 of JBIOZI010000047.1, forward strand.
GGTTCCGGCACGCAGCGCACGGCGCCGGCCTGCTGCTCGAATCGCAACGTCCCCATCTCGGCCGCCATCGCGAGCGGTGCCGTGATCTTGGAATAGCCCCCGAGCACGGCGCGCACCTGCTTTTCAACCGCTTCCGGGTAGACCCGGGTGGGCGCGTTCACGCTGCCGACCGCCACGATGCTCACCTTGCCCGGCTCCACTCTGAATACGCGCGAACCCAGCGTGTAGCAATGGTCGGTGCCCAGCACCGGCCGTCTATCCAGTCGCTGCACGAGCGCGTAGTCGCCGGCAGCCGCGCGCGCGGAGCCGAAGCGGACGCTGGTCTGCAATTCAGGCGGCTTCCGCAGCTCGCGGCTCGCAATGGCCGCGTACGGCTCGAAGGACATGAAGATGGTTTCGGGCTGGAACGTCGACGTGGTGAGATCGACGCGCCGGAAGATGAAAATGTAGGAATCGCTGGTAGTCAGGCCCGTGGGCATGCCATCCGCGACGATGACGGCCAGCCCCACGCCCGGCTCGGCGCCATCGAACACCGTCTCGCGGCTCATGGTCGAACACGCGCCCGTCGCGAGCAGGGCGGCCAACACGAAGACTCTCGCGATCAAGCGGCACCCCTCCCGCGTCCGGATGAACCTCCGCCTGCCTCTATGCGCTCGCCACTTCCGGCAATTGGGACTGGCGATGCACGCGTGCGGCGCGCACGAAGCCGGCGAACAGCGGATGTCCGTCGCGCGGCGTCGAGGTGAACTCCGGGTGGAACTGCGTCGCCACGAACCACGGATGTCCCGGCAGCTCGATGATCTCGACCAGGTCGTCCTTGGAAAGGCCCGGAAAGCGGAAGCCCGCCTGCAGGTATCTCTCCATGTACTTGTTGTTGAACTCGTAGCGATGACGATGCCGCTCGAACACGTTGTCGGCGCCGTAGATGGAGCGCGCCAGGGTGCTCGGCGCGATGCGCACTTCCTGCGCGCCCAGGCGCATGGTGCCGCCCTTGCCCGCGGCGTCGTCGCGCTTCTGCTCGCCCTTGGCGATGTCCTGCCACTCGGTGATCAGCGCGATCACCGGGTGCGGGCTCGCGCGGTTGAACTCGGTGGAATTGGCGTTCTCGAGCCCGAGCACGTGGCGCCCGTACTCGATGACCGCGAGCTGCATCCCGAGACAAATGCCGAGATACGGGATCTTGTTCTCGCGCGCGTAGCGTACCGCCGCGATCTTGCCCTCGATGCCGCGCTCGCCGAAGCCGCCCGGCACCAGGATGGCATCCATGCCGCGCAGCGCGTGCGTGCCGTGCTTCTCGATGTCCGTCGACTCGATGTAATGCACGTTGACGCGCGTGCGCGTCTTCACGCCCGCGTGGGTCAGCGCCTCGTTGAGCGAGATGTAGCTGTCCTTCACCTGCACGTACTTGCCGACCATCGCGATGTCGACCTGCCCATCGGGGTTGGTCTTCGCGGCGACGACCTGGCGCCACTCGGTGAGGTCGGCGGGCGGCACGTTGAGGCGCAGCTTGTCGACCACGATCTCGTCGAGCCCCTGCTCGTGCAGCAGCATCGGAATCTTGTAGATGTCGTCGGCGTCGATGCCGGAGATGACGGCGCGCTCCTCGACGTTGGTGAACAGCGCGATCTTGCGGCGCTGCTCGTCGGGCAGGGGATTCTTGCAGCGGCACAGCAGCACGTCGGGCTGGATGCCGATGCCGCGCAGCTCTTTCACCGAGTGCTGGGTCGGCTTGGTCTTGATCTCGCCCGAGCCGCCCACGATGGGCACGAGCGTGAGATGCAGGAACACGCAGTTGTTGCGGCCGAGCTCGACGCCGAGCTGGCGGATGGCTTCGAGGAACGGCAGCGATTCGATGTCGCCCACGGTACCGCCGATTTCGACCATGCACACGTCGGCATCGCCCGCGCCCAGCATGATGGAGCGCTTGATCTCGTCGGTGATGTGCGGAATCACCTGCACGGTGGCGCCGAGATAGTCACCGCGGCGCTCTTTGGCGATCACGCGTTCATAGATTCTTCCGGTGGTGAAGTTGCTGTGGCGCCCGGTGGTGGTGCGCACGAAGCGCTCGTAGTGACCGAGGTCCAGATCGCTCTCGGTGCCGTCGGTGGTGACGAACACCTCGCCGTGCTGGAACGGGCTCATGGTGCCCGGATCCACGTTGATGTACGGGTCGAGCTTGACCATCGCGATCTTGAGACCGCGAGCCTCGAGGATGGCGCCCAGCGAGGCGGCCGCGATGCCCTTTCCCAACGAGGAAACGACGCCACCAGTGACGAAAACAAAACGTGTCATGTGAGCCCGCCGCTAGGTGAGACCGGAGACGCAAGATGCGCGTATCGACGGGCCGACAGGCTACCAGAAATGGGGACATTCCTCATTTTTCTGTCACATGTCTGTGAGAGAGAAGTGCGCGGGCAGCACTGCTTCGTATGTGACAGAAAAATGAGGAATGTCCCCATTTCCATTTCAGCGAGCGCGGGTCCAGACGAGGCGTGCGCGCCGCTGGGATTTGACAGTGGCCGCGATCGACGCGTCGATCCAGCGATCGCCTGCGGCGACGAGCCGCGCCCTGGACCCTTCCCCGGCAAACAGCAGCGGCATCCGCGCGCGTTCGTCGAGCGATACGCGCGCCGCCTGCATGAGCTTCTTCAGCGCATGCGTACGCGCACGCGTCCCGGGCCGAATCGTCTCGCCGCCGCGACGCGCGCGCAGGGCGAGCTGCGCGGGCAGCCGATCGAGGTCGATCTGCCCCGCGTCATCGTCGATGAGGCGCAGCGTCTCGCCGGCACCGTTCACGATGAACTCCCGCTGCGCGTCCCAGCTCCATGATTTCCGTGAGCTTTCGAATCGCCGCTCGACGCCCGGCTCAGAATTCACTCGAAGTTCGATGCGGCCCGCGCGCCGGCGCAGGGTGCATCCATCCCAGCGCACTTCCGGCTGTGCGTCGGCACGCGCGACCAGCAGCGCCCCGGCAATTTCCACCATGCGGGCGCTCGACGGCACCTCCGCTCCCGCACGTGCGATGAACACCTTCAGCGCGTTGCGACGGCGCGCCGGCGGCAGAGCGCGCAACGCGGCGACGCTCAGACCATTGCCATCCGCCACGGCGTTGAGGTCCCGCGTGGCGACGGCGCGCAGCAGCTCGTCCGCCTCGGCCATGTGCCGCGCGCTGCGCGCGATGGCCGCGTCGACGCCCTTCCACCGCTCGCGGATCGCGGGCAGGACACGGTGGCGCAGGAAATTGCGGCCGAAGCGTGTCAGCTCGTTCGACGGATCTTCGACCCAGCGCAGGCGCTGCGCCCGCGCATAAGCCTCGATCTGCGAACGCGCGACCTCCAGCAACGGCCGCGCGATACGGCCGGGACCGAACTTCGCGATCGCGGGCATCGCGGCCAGTCCCGCGACTCCGGCGCCGCGGAACAACTGCAGCAGCAGAGTCTCCACTTGGTCGTCGCGGTGCTGCGCCGTGACGAGCAGCTCGCCGGGTTCCATCGCAGCGGCGAGCAGCGCATAGCGCGCCGCGCGCGCCGCGGCCTCGGGTGAAGCGCCGCGCACGCGCTCGATGTTCGCGCGCAGCACGGCGAAGGGCACCTTCCAGGCGCGCGCGAGCCGCCCGCAATGTTCGCTCCATTGCGCGCTCGCCGCCTGCAAGCCGTGATCGACGTGCACCAGGCGCAGCCCGCCTAACTTCCGGCGCGCGCGCACCAGCGCGTGCGCGAGCACGGTGGAATCGACGCCGCCGCTGAACGCCACCACGACGCGCGGCCGCGGGCCCGCGAGCTCGATGAGACTTCGCGCCGGTTCGATGAGGGCCGCGCGCTTCACGCCGCGCTCACGTCAGGGCACGCGGGCGACGAGCTGGATTTCGATGAGCCCGGTGTCCGACAGCAGCCCGGTGGTGCCCACCGCGGTCCACGCCGGATACGGCGGCTTCAGGAATTCCGCCGCCACGGCTTCGACCACCTTGAAGTGCTCTTCGCGGGTGCCCGCGAAGTGCGGCGAGTTCCAGACGTGGAAGCTGTTGATCATCACCACGTCCGCGAAGCTCGCGCCGGCGGTCGCGAGCGTGCGCTGCAGGCGCTCGAATCCGCGCCGCACCTGCAGCCGGAAGGCGGCGGCGTCGTTGCCCTCGTCCGGGCGGCGGCCGATGATCTGCCCGGAGAGGTAGAGCATGTCGTCGACGCGACGGATCGCGGAGTAGTGCCACTCGTCGTGCGCCACCTTCGATTCCTTGCTCGGCAGGATGACCTCGCCATGCGGCGCGGGGATTCTCAGCGGAAAAGTCTCGGCGGCCTTGGGCGTATCCGCGGCAACGGCGGGCAGGCCGACGCCGAGAACGACGATCAACATGAGTGCGCGCATGTGAGCTCCTCGTACGATGAACCGATGCGACCCAACGAACCCCGGGACACCCCTTCCCGGTACCACCGCCGCTAGCTGGCGGCTTCGCTGTACACGCCGAAGCCGTCGATGCGGGTATTACGCTGCGCGCGCAGCATGTCCGGCGTCAGCTTCTCGAGCTCGTCGAGGTACTTGACCAGCGCGGCCTTGATGGCGTCGGCGGTGGCCTGGGGATTGCGATGTGCGCCGCCGACGGGCTCGGGCAGCACCTGGT
>JBIOZI010000048.1:0-2262 GCA_044871085.1 Steroidobacteraceae bacterium
CCAAAGGAGTTGCGCTCGTGACCAAGCTCAATGTGAATGGCAATGCCGTGGAAGTCGACGTCGATCCGGATACCCCACTGCTCTGGGTCCTGCGCGACACGATGGGCCTCACGGGCACCAAGTTCGGCTGCGGTATGGCGCTGTGTGGCGCCTGTACGGTGCACCTGGATGGTCAGCCAGTGCGTTCCTGCCAGATTCCCGTGAGCTCCATCGGCGACAAGCCGGTGACCACCATCGAAGGCCTGTCGAAGGACCGCAGCCACCCGGTCCAGAAGGCCTGGATCGAACACGACGTGCCGCAATGCGGCTATTGCCAGTCGGGCCAGATCATGTCGGCCTCGGCGCTGCTGGAAGCCAAGCCCAAGCCCTCGGACGCGGACATCGACGCCGCCATGGCCGGCAACATCTGCCGCTGCGGAACCTACCAGCGGATTCGTGCCGCCATTCGTCGTGCCGCGGAGATCAAGTCCGGCCGAGCCTGATTTCGACAATTGGAAGAAGTGACACCGCGTTTCTGGGGAGGAACAGCATGTCCGCGAATCCAGTATTTTCTCGCCGCGCGTTCGTCGGCGGCCTCGTCATCGCCATCAGCCTGCCCGCATGCAAGCCCTCGCCGAAAGCCGGCGCCAGCGGCGAGCGCAAGGTCATCGAACCGAATGCCTGGCTGCGCATCGGCACGGACAACAGCATCACGTTCCTCTGCGACAAGGCGGAGATGGGCCAGGGTGTGTACACCGCGCTGCCCATGCTCATCGCGGAAGAACTGGGTGTGGGACTCGAGCAGATCAAGGTGGAGTTCGCGCCGCCCGGCGATCAGTACATCAACAACCTCATCGGCGGGCAGATCACCGGCGGCAGCACCAGCGTGCGCGATGGCTGGGAAAAACTGCGCAAGGCCGGCGCGACGGCGCGCCACCTGCTCGTGAGCGCGGCCGCCGATGAATGGGGCGTCGATCCGCGCACCTGCAAGGTGACGAACGGCGTCATCCTCTCGCCTCAATTCAAGAAGCTGACGTTCGGCGAAGTCGCCGAGGCGGCCTCCAAACTACCCGCGCCGAAAGACGTGCAACTGAAGCCCGCGGCGCAGTTCACGCTGATCGGCAAACCGCAGCGGCGCAAGGACACGCCATCGAAGGTGGACGGCACCGCGGTCTACGGCATCGACGTGAAGCTGCCGGGCATGTTGTACGCGGCGCTGGCGCAGTCGCCGACGCTGGGCGGGTCGGTCAAGACATTCAACGACGAGAAGGCGCGCGCCATGCCCGGCGTGGTGGCGGTGGTGCTCACGTCCTCGGGTGTCGCCGTGGCGGCGGATTCGTGGTGGCGGGCGCGCAAGGCCCGCGATGCGCTGACCATCGAATGGGACGCCGGCCCCAACGCCGCGCTCGACGATGCGAAGATTTCGCAGACACTGCGCAAGGGCGCCGCGGGCGAAGGACGCGTGGCGCGCAACGACGGTGATGCCGCGGCGGCCATCAAGGGCGCGGCACGCGTGGTGCGCGCGGATTACGAACTGCCGCTGCTCGCCCACGCCACGCTCGAACCGCAGAACTGCACGGCAGACGTGCGCGCCGACGGCGCGGACATCTACGTGCCCACGCAGGTCCAGCAGATCGCCCAGGCGGCGGCGGCCAAGGCCGCGGGGCTCGATCCGAAGGCGGTGAACATCCACACCACGTTCCTCGGCGGCGGCTTCGGCCGTCGGCTGGAGGTGGATTTCATCCCGGCGGCCGTCGAGGTGTCGAAGGCGCTCAAGAAGCCCGTGAAGCTCGTGTGGACACGCGAAGACGACATGACGCACGACGCGTATCGCCCTCCCGCGTTCGACCAGGCCACGGGTGCATTCGACGACAAGGGCAAGCTCATCGCCTGGAACCTGCACCTGACGGGCCCGTCGATCACCTCGCGCATGTTTCCGTCGGTCACCGAGAAGATGGTGGACCCGTTCGCGGTCGAGGCGGCCGCTAACTACCCCTACGACGTGCCGAACGTGCACGTGGATTTCCAGCAGCAGGAGATCGGCATCAACGTGGGTTACTGGCGCTCGGTGAGCCACGCGCTCAACTGCTTCGTGGCCGAGAGTTTCATGGACGAGCTGGCGGTATCCGCCCGGAAGAATCCGTACGAGTTCCGCAAGGCGCTGCTCGAGAAGCAGCCGCGCTTCCAGAAGGTGCTCGACATGGTCGTCAAGGAATCGAAGTTCGGGTATCCGCAGCGAGGACACTTCCACGGCCTCGCCGTCATGGAGGGCTACGGCACCTA
>JBIOZI010000049.1:0-11035 GCA_044871085.1 Steroidobacteraceae bacterium
TAGCGGCCCCGGAAGGCGTCCGCGAAGGTGTAGAGCTGGCGCGCATGCGTCACCAGCGTGTTCGCGTACGTCGGGTCCGTGGTGCGGAAGGCCATCGAGGCCGCGGCCATCGCCGCGGCGGTTTCTCCCGCGAGGTCGGAGCCCGGGCAGGTGCTGGTGATCTTGGCGGAGGGCCGCGCCATCTGCATGACTTCGGCAGGTCCCCACCATTGGTGATCGAGGCCGCCGTCGCCGACCTGGCCATACAGCTCGTTCGGCGCGGTGTGTGCCTTGATGAAGTAGTCAGTGGCCCACTTGAGCTGGTCCAGCGCGGTGGCGAGCTGGCCGGTCTGCACGTATGCGTTGCGGAAGTCGACGATGCCCCAGGCGAGGTTGGTGGCGGAGGCGGCCATGGGGAAGCCGAACTTCACGTGGTCGCCGGCGTCGTACCAGCCGCCGGTGAGGTCGCGCTGCACGTCCGAGCCGTCCGTCAGGGCGGAGTCCGCGCGCCAGTTGACGCGATTGTTCGCGGGCAGGTCGCCGGAGCGCTGCGCTTCGTAGAAGAACAGCGATTTCTGCAGTGCTTCGACGTAGTTGAAATTCTGCGCGAAGATGGGCGCGGTGAAGAGCGCCAGGCACAGCGCGAACGCGCGCGCGTGCCAACTCGATCGATGAGCCATGTGTCCCCCTACTTGGATCTAACTACCAACGGATCGTCGGCGCGGATCGACAGGGTCGCATACGACGTCCTGTCGATTTCGCGGGGGCCGCAGGCGTGGAGACCGGGCGTGAGCCGGCGCGCAGATCGTCCGGAAGGTGCGCGCGTTCTACCCGATGTTTCCCGATGCCGGCGGCGTTCGACCCCCTGATGTCGCCGGCATGACGGATGAAGCTTAAGCGCAGTGACATCGCTGTCAAGAATGGGAGCGCAAACACGCGCGCAGCGGCGGTTTCCAGGAATGACTACGTTGTCGTGGGGCGCGACAAACGAGACAAGCAGGACATGCTTGTCATGCCTGCTGCGCGCGGGGCGCCGGGCCGGCTACTGGCGCGCGGTGGCGAGCACGCGGGTGCCGAGCGCGATCATCGCCACCCCGAATGCGCGGTCGATCCAGTGCCGCAGGCGCAATAAACGCTCGCGCACCCGCCGGTGCGTGAACAGCAGCGCGACCAGCGAGAACCACAGCCACTGCAGCACCATGATCCAGACGCCGTAGGCGACCAGCGTCGGCGTGGGCAGGTCGGGCGACAGCACCACGGTGAACAGCGCGAGAAAGTAGATAGGTGCCTTGGGGTTGAACGCGTTGCAGAGAAACCCGCCGGCCACCTGGCGCAGCGCCGAGGTGGCGGCGCGCGGCGCCTCGGGTTCGCCGCCCGCGGGCGGCGTGCCGGCGCGTTGCGCGCGCAGGCCCCCGATGCCGAGCCAGAGCAGGTAGGCCCCACCGGCCAGCTTGATGGCCGTCATCCATTGCGCCGAATGCGCGACGACCGCCGCGAGGCCCGCGGCCGAGTAGGCGATGTGGATGGCGAGCCCGAGCGCGATGCCGAAGCTGGCGAGCATTCCTGCGCGGCGTCCGTGCACGAGCGACTGGCGCGTGACGAACACGAAGTCGGGGCCGGGGGATGCCGCGGCGAGCAGATGTACCACCGAGAGGACGGCGAAGCCGTGCCAGAAGTCCATGGGTCTTCCTCGCAAACCACCTGCGCCCAATAGAGCAGCCGGTGCGCGCCGCCGCAAGGTACAGTCCGGCCTTCTGGGCGGGACACTTACCAAGCCATGAGCTCTCGCAACATCGAGCTGGAAAACCGCATCGGCGCGGCGCAGGTGCGCCTGGCATACGGCAGCACGTCCACGGGCATGATCGCGACGGGCGTCGCGGGCGCGCTGGTGGCCGGAATCCTGGGCGGCGTCGGCGCCGTGAGCCCGGTGATCGTGGTGGTGTTCACCGTGGTCATGCTCATGCAGATCTGCGCGCGACTCATGCTCATCGCCGCGTTCGAGCGGCGCAACCCGCCCGACCACGAATGGCGCGATTGGGCGCGGCGTTTTTCCATCGGCGCCTTGAGCGGCGGTCTCACCCTCGGCGTCGGCTCGCTGTGGCTGTTCGCGGCGGGCCGGCTCGACATGCAACTGCTGGTGATGCTGTACCTGTGCGCGGTCGCGAGCGGCGCCATCACGGCGTTCGGCGTGCTGCGGCCGGCCATCTACTTTTCGATCCTGCCGATGCTGCTCGTGCCGATGGCGTGGATGGTCGCGCAGGGCGACTGGCTGCAGGGCGTGCTGGCGCTGATCATCGTCGGCTGGCTGGCCGCCATCACCAGCCAGGCGCGCCGCTACGGGGCGCAGTTCGAGGAATCCGTGCGGCTGCGGTTCGAGAACGAGGACCTGATCGCGCGGCTGCGCCACGAGAAGAGCGTGGCCGAGGAGGCGAGCAGCGCGAAATCACGCTTCCTCGCCGCGGCCAGCCACGACCTGCGCCAGCCCGTGCATGCGCTGTCGCTGTTCGTCGCGGCGCTGCGGCCGCGCGTCACCGACATCGAGGCGCGCCGTATGCTCGACCACGTCGACAGCTCGGTGCAGGCCATGGGTGGCCTGTTCAACGGCCTGCTCGACATCTCGCGGCTCGACGCCGGCGTGGTCGAAGTGAATGCGCAGACGTTCGCGATCCAGCCGCTGCTCGAGCGCATCTGCCGCGACTACGCCGGCGATGCGGCCGCGAAGAAGGTCGAGCTGAGGCTCAAGCCGTCCAAGGTCGCGGTGTTCAGCGATCCGCTGCTCGTCGAGCGCATCGTGCGCAACATCGTGGCCAACGCCATCGCGTACACCGACACCGGGCGCGTGGTGGTCGGCAGCCGCAAGCGCGGCCGCGCCGTGGTGGTGCAGGTGTGGGACACGGGCCGCGGCATTCCCGAGGGCGAGCAGGCGCACGTGTTCCAGGAGTTCTACCAGGTGGGCAACCCCGAGCGCGACCGCAGCCGCGGAGTGGGGCTGGGGCTCGCGATCGTCAAGCGCCTCACGGTGTTGTTAGGCCACCCGCTCACGCTGCGCTCCCAGCCGGGGCGCGGGTCGGTGTTCATGCTCGAGCTGCCGCACTCGGACGCGCCGCTCGCCGCGCTGGTGCGCGCCCCAGACGGTGGGGCGGAGGCGGGCATGCGCAGCTCGGGCCTCATCGTCGTCGTCGACGACGAATCGGCGATCCAGATCGCGATGAAGAACCTGCTCGAGGGATGGGGCTTCGACACCATCATCGCCGGCTCCTGCGACGCGCTGCTCGAGAAGCTCGCGCACTGTCCCGACCGGCCGTCGCTGATCATCTGCGACTACCGGCTGCGGGCGCACGAGGATGGCATCCGCGTCATCGAGCGGCTGCGCTCCGAATACAACGACGACGAGATCCCGGGCATGTTGATCACGGGCGACACGGCGCCGGATCGGCTGCGCGAAGCGCAGGAGAGCGGGTTGCTGCTACTTCACAAGCCCGTGGCGAACAGCCGGCTGCGCGCCGCTATCCTCCATCTGTTGTCGCAGTCCGGGGCGCCTCTCGTAGCGTCTCCGCCGAGTCGTGCAGGAACTTCGCCGCCTGGGTTCGATTGACCACGTTGAGCGTCTTGAAGATCGCCGCGATGTGCACCTTGACGGTTTTCTCGGCGATGCCGAGCTGCGCGCTGATCTCCTTGTTGGTCAGCCCGTCCTTGAGGTACCGCAGCACGTCCACTTGCCGCTCCGTGAGCTGTGACACCGAGCGCGTTCCACCGGCGCCGCGCTCCGCCGCCGGCGCCGTGGCCGTGACCAGCAGCGGCGGCACGTAGACGTTGCCCGAGAGCACGAGGTTGAGCGCGGAGACCACGGTCTGCGCCGTCGCCGATTTCGGAATGTATCCCGAGGCGCCGGCATTCAACACGCGACGCACGTCGGATGCGTTCTCGGAGCTCGACAGCACGATGACCGGCAGATCGGGATGACGGCGCGCGAACTCGCGCACGGCCGCTTCCCCCGACAGGCCCGGCATCATGAGGTCCATGAACACCGCGTCGAAGATCTGCTCGTCGGCGAGGTTCAACGCATCCTCGGTGGAGGTTGCCTGCGTGACGTCGGTTTGCGGCGCTGCCTGTCGCAGCAGCGAGGCGAGCCCGTCGCGAAACAGTGGATGGTCGTCGATGATGAGCAGCTTCACGCGCGCCATCTTAAATGCACGCGAGCACGGCCAGCCAGCCGCGCGCGAACGTTTTTACGCGGTACGGGAGCACCCTAGTGCCAAAGACCTAGGTCGATGAGTAGGTCGTCCGGTCCATTGCCACGCGGCTCGAACGCCGCTCGAATGGCCGGCTTCAGGAGGTGCTCACATGGCCGTGCGTTTTCCGTGGGCGTTTGCCCGCTTGCCCTCCAGCTGGACCGAAAGCAGGCTTTGGCGTAGCGTGCGCGCGCGATCCGCATCCGCCGGAGAGGTGGCAGAGCGGTTGAATGCACCGGTCTTGAAAACCGGCAGTCCCTCACGGGGCTCGTGGGTTCAAATCCCACCCTCTCCGCCACGACGAGACGCTGGCCGCGCGCCGCGCAGTGAGCCACCCGATCAGCTCGACCGTTGGTTCCGCCGCCTGGTTCGCTCGAAGCATCGCGCTCGGCAGTCGGAGCCTGCGGACGCAGAATGATCGCCGCAGCGGACAGCCGCGCACCCGGCCCCCCGCTACGATCGCCGGCATGAAAGCCATAGTCACCGCCGCGCTGGCCGCGGCCCTGTCGGGAATCCTCGTCGGCGTGCTCCTCAAGAAGAAAACCGCCGAAATGATGCCGCGGTAGGACATCTCCGGCGCCTTTCGGGCGCAATGGCGCACATCTTCGGGCCGAGGCGGACAGCCCCGGGCGGGCATCGATCGCACACTGGCACTTCGAACCGTGTTCGAGGCGTGCGCAATGATTCTCTCTCTCACCAGATTTCCGCAGACCGGTTTGCAACGGGCTCCCGAGCGGCGCCGCGTGGTGATCATCGGGGCGGGCGCGGCGGGCCTCACGGCCGCGATGCACATCGGCGAGCACGCCTTGCTGCTGGAGCAGCGCTCGGAAGTCTCTTCGGGCATCAGTGAGGCGGGCGCCGCCGCCGCCGCGCCGCGCGAGTGGATAGGCACGGCCGTCGGCGGCTATGCCACCGGCGAGGAGCAAGTGCGCATCACGCGCTGGACCGCGCCGGTGTTGACGTCCGAATCGCCGGCTGCAACAGAGTCGCGACAGTCGATGCGCAGTCTCGTGCCGCTGCTGCGCGGAGAGCTGCGGCTCGACACGCGTGTGACGCGTCTGACACCCATGCTGCGGCGGCTCGAGCTCGCGACCGGTGCTGCCATCGTGTACGACAAGCTCGTGAGCACCGTGAGGCTGCCGGACCTGGTCGAGCTGCTGGGCGAGTACGTGCCGACACGCGTGCGCACCAGTCAGTCGCTGATGCACTGGCTCAACGCGCGCGACGTCGAGCTCGCCGATGAAGACTCCCGCGCGCTGCTCGGTGATGCCGATCCGTTCGCGGCGGGCCGTCGCGCGGCGGAACGAGTCGCGGAGGCGCTCGAGCGCAAATTCCGCGCGTCGCGGGAACCGCACCGGCTCCTCGCGCCGCTGTCGTTGCTCACGCCTCACTGGGCGCCGGCCGACTGCTGAAAGCCCGCGCCGCACGCTGCGGCGCCGCGCCTATCTCGAAATCCGCCGACGGAAATCGGCTCCGTGTGGCAGAGTTAGGGGCGAAAAGGGGAATCTGTGTCGGACACGAACCAACCCGATCGCGATGAGCATCGAACCGACGGTTCCGACGCGATTCCCGCTCCTGCGCCCGAAGGAAACCGTTCTCATCTGCCGTTTCCCGTGGTGGGAATCGGTGCTTCGGCCGGAGGAGTGCAGGCGCTCGAGGCGTTCTTCGAGAAGGTCACTACGGACAGCGGCATGGCCTATGTGGTCGTGCAGCATCTCTCTCCGGATCACACCAGCCTGCTCGAGGAAATCATCGGGCGGCGCGCGCGCATCCCGGTGAAGCAGATCGTCGATGGCATGCAGGTGGAGCGCGACCGCGCATATGTCATCGCGCCCGGATACACGCTCACGCTGGTACAAGGCCGGTTGCGGTTTGGTGATCCGGTCGAGAAGCGCGGCCATCGGCGTCCCGTGGACGATTTCTTCCGCTCGCTTGCCGCCGAGCAGCATGAGAAAGCCATCGCGGTGATTCTCTCCGGCACCGGCACCAACGGCACCGCGGGCGCGCAGGCCATCAAGGCCGCGGGCGGCATCTGCATCGCGCAGCAGCCCGAATCGGCTGGTTTTCCAGGCATGCCGCGCAGCCTCATCCACGCCGGCTATGCGGACCAGGTGCTCGAGCCCGGAGACATCCCGCGGGTGTTGATGCGCTATGCCAATCATCCGTATGCCGGCGCGGACGAGGCGGCGCTCGCCGACGAGGAGGCGCTGCAACGTGACCGTGCCCATCTGCGCGAAGTGCTCGCGATCCTGCGCACTCGCACCCGGCACGACTTCACCGGCTATCGCAAGGCGACGCTGTTGCGACGCATCCAGCGTCGCATGGGCCTCAGTGAGACCACGAAGCTCAGCGATTACGCGACGACACTGCGCAGCAACACCACCGAGGTCAGCGCGCTCGCGAACGACCTGCTGATCAACGTCACCGGTTTCTTTCGCGATGCGGAAGCCTGGGAGGCGCTGCGCGTCGGCGTGGTCGCGCCGGTGGTGGCTTCGAAGCGCGACGGCCAGCCGATCCGCTGCTGGGTGACCGCCTGCGCCAGCGGCGAGGAGGCGTACACGCTCGCCATGGTGATCGCCGAAGAGATCCGCGGCCCCGAGAACATCGACGTGAAGATCTTCGCCACCGATACCGCGGACCGCTCGCTCGCGCTGGCGCGCGCGGGCGTGTATCCGGGCGGCATCGAATCGGATCTGCCTGCGGAGCGGCTGGCGCGATTCTTCGACAAGGACGAGCACACCTACCGCGTGAAGAAGGAAATCCGCGACATGGTGGTGTTCGCACCGCAGGATGTCCTGCGCGATCCACCCTTCTCGCGCATCGACATCTGCAGCTGCCGCAACCTGCTCATCTATCTGGAGCCGGAGACGCAGCGCCGCGTGCTCGGGCTGCTGCACTTCTCCCTGCGCGACGGGGGCTACCTGTTCCTCGGCAACACCGAGTCCACCGGCGGCTCGGAGCACTTGTTCGAGATCGTCAGCAAGCGCTGGCGCATCTATCGCCGCGTCGGCGGCCAGCCGCGCTTCACCGACCTGGCGGGCTCGAGCGCGCGGCTGCACGACGAAACCACGCGCATTTTCGAGGCGCACAACTCCACCTCGCCACGGCCGTCCGCCACGCTGGTGATCCAGCGCGCACTGCTCGAGCGGTACGGGCCGCCGACGGTGGTGGTCGATCGCAGCGACCGCGTGGTGTATTTCCACGGCACCACCGGAGAGTTCCTCGAGGCACCGGCCGGCGAGCCGACGCGCGACCTTCTGCAACTGCTGCGCGAGCCGCTGCGGGTTCCGGTGCGCACCGCGTTGCGCACGGCGGTGCGCGACAATACCAGTGTGACGGTGGAGGCGGCTCTCGGGGAGTCGGCCGGCCGCGTCGTGCGGATCACCGCGGGCGCGGTCATCCAGAGCAAGGCGCCGGAATATTTCCTCGTGAGCTTCACGGTGCTGCGCGTCGGCGGGGCAGCGTCGCCGCAGGTCGCGACGCACCAGGCGGCGGCGGACGACCTCAACGAGCACGAGGAGCGCCGGCTCCTGCGCCTCGAGCTGCAGAGCACCACCGAGGCGTACGAGGCCACCAACGAGGAGCTGAAGGCGGCGCACGAAGAAGCGACCTCGATGAACGAGGAGCTGCAGAGCGCGAACGAGGAGCTCGAGACCAGCAAGGAAGAGCTGCAGTCCATCAACGAAGAGCTCACGACGGTCAATGCGCAGCTGCAGGTCAAGATCTCGCAGCTCGAGACGACCACCAACGATCTCGCCAATCTGCTGAGCAGCACCGACATCGCGGTGGTGTTCCTGGACGCGGAGTTCCGGGTACGCCGCTTCACCCCCGCGGTCACCGACCTGCTGGAGCTCATCGAAACCGACATCGGGCGGCCCGTCACCGACCTGGCTCAGAAGTTCACCGACGACAAACTGTTGTCGGACGCGCGCAGCGTGCTCAAACGCCTCATC
Source organism: Steroidobacteraceae bacterium (assembly GCA_044871085.1). Taxonomy (GTDB): domain Bacteria; phylum Pseudomonadota; class Gammaproteobacteria; order Steroidobacterales; family Steroidobacteraceae; genus CADEED01. The sequence goes on from JBIOZI010000049.1 coordinate 8,165, forward strand.
CCGGTGGATAGGGAAGTGCAGAGCCACAGCGGACGCTGGTACCTGCGGCGCACGCTGCCGTACCGCACCTCCGAGAATCACATCGCGGGCGTGGTCATGACCTTCGTCGACATCGGCGCGCGCAAGCAGGCGGAGCTGGAAACCGCGAGGGCGGCCGACCGCATGCAGGCCGTACTCGAGCAGATGCCGACCGCCGTGGTGATCGCGGAGGCGCCGGGCGGACGTCTGTTGTTCGCGAACCGGCGCGCCGCCACGTTGTTTGGCCGCGCGTTTTCGGCGGCGGTCTCGCAGGGCTCGCCGCTGTTTCCCGTGATGAACGGCAGGCGCACTGGGGGCGAGGCCTATCGCCCCGAGGACTGGCCGCTGGCCCGTGCGCTGTCCGGCAACGAAGTGATCACCGACGAGGAGATCGAGATCTTCGCGGCCGACAACGGCCGCCGCGTTCTGTCGGTGAGCGCGGCGCCGGTGCGCGATTCACAAGGCAAGACCGTGGCCGTGGTCGGCACCTTTCTCGACATCACGCAGCGCAAGCGCGGCGAGCAGTCACTGGCGGATGCCGAACAGCGCTTCCGGCTGCTGGTGGAGAGCGCCACGGATTTCGCGATCTTCGCGCTCGACACCCGCGGCGTGGTGGTGAGCTGGAACCAGGGCGCCGAACGCATTCTCGGCTGGTCCGAGAGCGAGATCGTCGGCAAGACCGCGGACATCGTCTTCACGCCCGAGGACCGCGCGGCCGGGGTCCCGCAGATCGAGATTCGCGAGGCGCTCGACCAGGGACGCGCCACCGACGAGCGCTGGCACGTGCGCAAGGACGGCAGCCGTTTCTGGGCGAGCGGCGTGACGGCCGCGATGGCCTCCGCGTCCGGAACCGTCACGGGGCTGGTCAAGATCATGCGCGACGGCACCGAGGCCAAGCTCACCGAGGACCGTCTCAAGGGCGCCATCGCCGCCGCCGAGCGCGCGCAGACGGCCGCCGTGGAGGCCAACCGCGCGAAGGATGAATTCATCGCCGTGGTGAGCCACGAGCTGCGCACTCCGCTCAACACCATCCGCTTGTGGACGCGCATGCTGGGCAACGAGAAGCTGTCCCCCAAGGACCGCATGGATGGCGTGCACATGATGGAGCGCGCCGCCGTCGCCCAGCAGCAGGTCATCGACGACCTGTTCGACGTGTCGCGCATCGCCTCCGGCAAGCTGCGCCTCGCGATGCGCGAGACCCGGCTGGCCGACGCCATCCGCGGCGCCATCGAAGCCGTCGAGCCCGTGGCGAGCGCGCGCGGCATCCGGCTCGAGGCCGAAGTCACCGCCGACATCGGCGTAGTGCGCGCCGACCCGGAACGACTGCAGCAGGTGGTCTGGAACCTGCTCAGCAACGCGGTGAAGTTCACGCCGCAGGGCGGCAGTGTACGCGTCCGCGGTCGCCGCGAGGCCGGCACCGTCATCATCGACGTCACGGATTCGGGTGTGGGCATCAAGGCCGAATTCCTGCCGCACGTGTTCGACCGCTTTCGCCAGGCCGAGGTTGGCAGCGCGCGCGCGCATGGCGGGCTCGGCCTGGGGCTGGCGATCGCCAAGCAGATCGTCGAGCTGCATGGCGGCAGCATCTCCGTCGCGAGCGAGGGCGACGGCCGCGGCTCCACGTTCAGCGTGCGGTTGTCGCTCGCGCCCCTGGTGCCGCTCGCGATGGATCTCGATCCGGCGGCGAATGCGCAGCCGATCGCCGAAGGCGATCTGCGGGGTGTCGACATCCTGCTGGTGGAGGACGAGGCGGGCGCGCGCAACGTCATGCAGCGCCTGCTCGAGGGTCACGGTGCCAAGGTGCGCGCGGTCGAGTCCGTCGCCGCGGCGCGCGACGCGATCGAAATGCGCGGCCCGCATCTCATCGTCAGTGACATCGGCCTGCCGGGCGAAGATGGCTACGCGTTGATCCGCTATGTGCGCGCGCTGCCGCGGCGCATCCCGGCGCTGGCCGTCACGGCGTTTGCGCGCCCCGAGGACCGCCAGCACGCGCTCGAGGCGGGGTTCGACGAGCACCTGTCGAAGCCGGTGGACCCGGATCGCCTGCTGCACGTCGCGGCACAACTGGCCGCGAACCGCGACCGGTAATGCGGCGAGGAGGAGTCGCGCCGGGCGCGATGCTGCTGGCGCTCCTGGCAGTGTCGCTGGCGGCGAAGGCCCAGACCCAAGCCGAGGCCGAGGAAGACGCGGCGGTGGGCGACGCGATCAACTACGTGTTCGCAACCGATCTCGGCACCGGCCTGTACGACCTCGACGGCCGCTCGCTGCAGATCTATCGCTACACCTACCGCAAGGAGCTGCGCGAGACGCGCGAGCACCACGTGGGTGCGCGCTTCGTGCTGCCGGTGACGGCGGGGTTCTTCGACTTCAGCCCCATCGACGTCATTTCCGAGGGTCCGCCGACGCGCGTCGACAGCTTCAGCCTGGTGCCCGGCGGCGAGCTCGACTATCTACTGCGCGGCGGCTGGCACCTGCTGCCCTACGCGCGCGCCGGCTTCAGCATCGCGTCGAGCAGTGTCGACGGCTGGCTGTACGGCGCGGGCGCGCGCCTGGAGCGCGCGACGGACTTCCACGGCTGGGACGCCTTCGTGCGCGGCGAGCTCGCGTACGCGGGCGTGGAATATCGCAACGACACGCCCGGCGACCGCTTCGTGCGGCTGCGGCAGGCGTTCGATCTCACGCGCGGCGTCGGCCGGCGGCTGCGCGAGCACCGGCTCGAGGTGGGCATATACGCCGTCCTCGACGTGATCGTGGATCCGCCCACCGCGCCGGTGGTCAGCGCGAAGAGGGCGCCCGTGCAGGCGGAGCTCGGCGTGACCTTCGCCTCGCGGCCGCGATTGAAGATCTGGCGCT
>JBIOZI010000050.1:0-9114 GCA_044871085.1 Steroidobacteraceae bacterium
TACGCAGCAGGCTCATCGGGAGTCGCAATTGCATCGTCAACCCAGCGCGCGCACGGCGCGCGCGGCGGCGGTCGCCTCGCGGGCCGGGCGTTCGAGCACGTGCAGGTATTGCCGCGCGGCACCGGCCCAGCCCGACTGCGCGACGCTGGCGCTGATGGCCTGGGCGTTCCAGCTGGATGCGAGCGCGCGCCCGAGCCCGGCGGCGAGCGCGGCGGGATCTCCTGCCGGCACCAGCACGCCCGAGCTCGCGTGGATCATTCCGGGCAGCGCGCCCACCGCGCTCGCCACCAGCGGCCGGCCGCTGGCCAAGGCTTCCATCGCCGCGTTCGGGTGGCCTTCGCGCAAGGAGGGCAGGCAGGCGACGGTCGCGGCGCCGAGCCAGGCCGGAACCGCGGCGTGCTCGACGTTGCCGACGAAGCGGACGGCGCCCTGCAGGCCGAACGTCTGCACCAATGCCTCAAGCTCGGCACGCTGCGGGCCGTCGCCGACCAGCGCGAGGCGCGCGTTCGGCACCGTCGCGCGCAGGATGTGCATCGCGTGCACGAGGAAGCGCACGCCTTTCTCATAGCTCAGGCGGCTCACGCACACGATGAGCGGGCCATCCGTGTTCTCGCCCAGCTCGCGGCGGCAGGCGGCGGCCTCGCGCGGCTGGAAGCGCGCCGTGTCGACGCCGTTCGGGATCACGGTGATCTTGTCGCCCGGGACGCCCGCCTCGATGAGCCCCTGCGCGAGCGGCGCGGATACCGTGGTCACCGCGGCGGCGCCGGCCAGGGCGTCAAGCATCGCCGGCCGCAGGCGCGGATCGTGCAAAGTGTCGTTGATGTCGCAGCCGAGGCCGGTGAGCACCACCGGAATGCCGAGCCGGCGCCCGAGCGTCACCGCGGCGACGCCGTCGGGATACAGCCAGTGCGCGTTGATGACGTCGAAGCCGTGCCGCCGATGCAGGCGCGCGATGCTGCCGCCGATGCCGAGCGACATGCACTGCGCATGCACGGCCTCGGAGAATTTCGGGATCAGCGGGTAGCGCAGGTAGTGCGCCTGGAATCCTTTCCACTGGAGCGTGGGCACCGTGTCGGCGAATTCGGCGTACTGCGGCAGCAGTTTGCGCGCCAGCGCGAGCCGCGGGAACCACGGCAGCGGCACGGCGACGGTGAGGTCGCAGCCGCGCGCCATTTCCTCGGCGAGCTGCAGCGTGAACAGGCCCCGCCCGGACTTCGGCGCGGTGGGGAAGAGATTCGACAGCAGTAATACTTTCACGCGACCACCTCGATGGGTTCCGCCTGGGCCGAGCGCACGGCGTCCTGCAGCTTCGCCGCGAGGCCGTCCGCGAAGGTGCGATGCCACACCTCGAGAATGACCAGCGTGAGCAGCCGGCGGCTGTTGTCGGCTTCGCCCGCCTTGTGGCGCGCCAGGATGTCGCGCACGTAATCGGGCTGGAAATAGCCGCGCGAGAGCGTGCGCGGATCGAGCAGGATCTGCGACACGCGCTCGTGCAGGTCGCCGCGGAACCAGCGTGCGACGGGCACCGGGAAGCCCTGCTTCTTGCGATAGATGATGCTCTCGGGCAGCCAGCGCAGCGCGGCGCGCTTGAGCAGGTATTTGCCCACCTTGCCGTTGAGGCGCAGCGCGTCGGGCAGCGTGGTGCAGAACTCGAGTAGTTTGTGGTCGAGGAACGGCACGCGCAGCTCCACCGACGCGCCCATCGTCATCTTGTCGGCCTTGATCAGCAGGTCGTCGGGCAGCCAGCTCTTCAAGTCCACGTACGACATGCGCTTGAGTGCGCTGGCATCCTTCAGGTGGGCGAAGAGCCCGGCGAAGTACTCGGCGACCGGCTCGCCGACGCGCGCGCGGAAACCGGGCGCGTAGAGCCGCGAGCGCACCCCGCGCGTGACGTCGTTGGGAATGCTCCAGTAGCGGTCGGCGAGCGGCGTACCCACCCAGTCGAGATATTTCGCCGTCTTCTCGCTGGCGATGCGCGGCGCGACGAGCCGCGCTACGGCGGCCGCGCCGGAGAAACGCGCCGCCGGATACACGCGGTCGATGGCCGTCATGATGCGATACAGCGGGTAGCCGGCCAGCACTTCATCGCCGCCTTCGCCCGACATCACCACGGTCACGTCCTGGCGCGCGCGCTTGGCGAGCTTGTAGAGCGCGATGCCGGCGCTCTCGACGATGGGCTCTTCGGAGCGATACACGAACTCCTCGATGTTCTCGAAGAAGTCGCCGTGCGTGAGATGGAATTCGGTGTGGTCGGTGTGCAGGTGGTCCGCGACCGTGCGCGCGAACGGCAGCTCGTTCGCCTCCGGGCTGTCCGTGTATCCCACCGAGAACGTCTTGACCGGCTTGCCGGTGAGCTCGCCCATCTGCGCGACGATCACGCTCGAGTCGACGCCGCCCGATAGGAAGGCGCCTACAGGCACGTCGGAGATCATGCGCAGCCGCACGCTCTCGCGCAGCAGCTCGAGGAACTGCCGCTCGGCATCCTCGAACGACGTGACGCGCGCGGGCTCGTCCGGCACGTCCCAGTATTTGGAAATGGCGGGCGCGCCATTGCGCCAGCGCATGAAGTGGCCGGGCAGCAGCTTGCGGATGCCCTTGAAGATGGTTCGGTCGCCGGGCACGTAGCCGATCGACACGAAGAAATCGATGGCCGCCGGGTCGGGCGCCGCGACGCCGCCGAGCGCGAGCAGCAGCGGCTTCACCTCGGATGCGAACAGCAGCCGGCCGCCGTGCACCGTGTAGTAGAGCGGCTTCACGCCGAGGCGGTCGCGCGCGAGGAAAATCTCGCCGCTGCGCGTGTCGTGCAGGAAGAACGCGAACATGCCACGGAAGTGCTCGACGCAGCGCTCGCCGTACTGCTCGTAGGCGTGGACGATCACCTCGGTGTCGGTGTTGGTCCGGAACGTGTGGCCGAAGCCCTCGAGCGTCCTGCGCACTTCCTGGTAGTTGAAGATCTCGCCGTTGAAGACCACGAGCACGGTGCGGTCTTCGTTGAACACCGGCTGCTCACCGGCGGCCAGGTCGATGATGCTGAGACGGCGGTGGCCGAGACCGACGCGTCCCTTGAAGTAGAAGCCCTCGGCGTCGGGGCCGCGCTCGGCCATCAGGCGCGTCATACCGCGCACCAGGCCGGGATCGACGCCGGCGGAGCCCGAAGGATCGAAAATTCCACAGAATCCGCACATGAGATGCCGGAAGGTCTTCGTTATGACGTGATGGTGGACGGCACATGCGCGTCCGGACGCTATGCCACCATGAATTGCCGCGCGGCCCGGCCCCTAATTCGCCCCGGTTTCCGGGGTCCGTGACCTCGCTCACGGTTCTCCGCGCGGTGCGAAAACGCAGCCTAGCGCCTAGGGGAGCCTTCCCCGAGAATCCCGCCCAGTCCCTTGCCAGACTTCATTTTCTTTTTGTGGGTGGCGCCGTCGATGGATAGCAGGCGAATGATGTTCATTGGTTTCATGGCCGTGCTGTGCCTGCTGACCGGCCCCGCCGTCTCCGCGGCCGAAACACCGCCCGCGGCACCCGCGCTGCCCGAATCGGTTGTCAGCCCTGACTACTCGATCGGCCCGGGGGACGTGCTGCAGATCTTCGTGTGGCGCAATCCCGAGCTCTCCACTTCGGTGCCGGTGCGTCCCGACGGCAAGATCTCCACGCCGCTGGTCGAGGACATGGTCGCCGTGGGCAAGACGCCCGCGAAGCTGGCCCGCGACATGGAAACGGTGCTCTCCGAATACGTGCGCAGCCCGACGGTCAACGTCATCGTGACCACCGCCGCGAGCGCGCTCAGCCAGATCAAGGTCATGGGCCAGGTCAAGACGCCGCAGAGCATTCCGTACCGCGACGGCCTGCGCGTGCTCGACGTGGTGTTGTTAGTCGGCGGCTTCACCGATTACGCCGCCCCCAATCGCGCCAAGGTCGTGCACGCGGTCGCCGCCGGCGAGCAGCCGCGCGAAGAGAAGCTCAAGCTCGGCGATCTCATGCAGAAAGGCGACATGCGACAGAACATCCTGCTCAAGCCCGGTGACGTACTCGTCGTCCCGCAGGCACGCTTCTAAGGACATCGGAAATGGCAAACGTCGAGCAATCCCTCCACGTCCTCGCGCAGCAGGTGCGCGACGAGCTGCGCGGCACCTGGCGCTTTCGCTGGCACGCCATGGCGGTGGCCTGGCTGGTGATGATCGTCGGCTGCATCGCGGTCGCGTCGCTGCCCGACACCTACATGGCTTCGTCGAAGTTCTACGTGGACGTGAGCTCGCGGCTCGGCCGCCTGCTGCAGGGTCTCGCGGTGGAGACCAACGTCGAGAACCAGCTCGCATACGTGCGCCAGACGCTGCTCAGCCGTCCGCACCTCGCGCACCTGGCGTCCTCGCCGGAGTTCGGCGGCAAGGAGCGCACGCCGGCGCAGCAGGACAAGCTGCTCGAATCCCTGCGCAACAAGATCGAAATCGTGCCGGTGCGCGGCATGGAGACCGGCGGCTCGCTGCTGATCTCCGTCACCTACCCCGACACCAACCGCGATCGCGCGCTGTTCATAGTCAAGTCGCTGGTCGAGGGCTTCGTGCAGGAGACGCAGGGCGCGAACCGCGCCAAGGCCGAAGAGGCCCAGTCGTTCCTGCTCAAGGAGCTCGGCGAGCTCGAGCAGAAGCTCGGCGTCTCGGAAGACCGTCTCGCGGCGTTCAAGAAGGACAACTTCGGCGTGCTGCCGGGGCAGGGCGGCGATTACTTCACGCGACTGCAGACCGAGCGCGACGGCCTCGACCACGCGCGCAGCGGCCTCAACGTGCTCGTCAGCCAGCGCGACGAGCTCAACGCGCAGTTGCGCGGACAGGCGCCGATGATGCCCACCGGCCGCAACGGCGCCGAGGCGTCGAGCTCGGGCCAGAAGGACATCGACGCGCGCATCAAGGAATCCGAGTCGCGCCTCGAGGACCTGCTGCTGCGCTATACGGAGAAGCATCCGGAAGTCGTGGCCCTGCAGCAGACCATCACCGACCTCAAGACGCGTCGTGAGAACGAGCTGCAGGCCCTGCGCAACGGCGGCGGCGGCACCGGTTCGCTGTCGGTGTCCGAAAACCCGATGTACCAGAGCATCCGCATCCAGCTCAACAAGACGGAAGTGGACCTGGCCGCCGCGCGCGCCGACATCGCGCAGCGCGAGCGACGCATCTTCGACTTGCAGCGCTCCATCAACACCGCGCCGAACGTCGAGGCCGAGCTCGGCCGGCTGAGCCGCGACTACGGCGTCACCAAGGCGCAGTACGAGGCGCTGCTCGACCGCCTGCAGCGTGCGCGGCTCTCCGAGAGCGCCGAGGAAACCGGCGTAGTGAAATTCGAGATCATCGAGCCGCCGGCCGCGAAATTCGCGCCCGTCGGGCCGAACCGCCTGGTGATGCTGCTCGCCGTGCTCATGGGCGCCGTCGGCGCCGGAGCGGGTCTCGCCTACGTCATGCATCAGCTGCGGCCAGTGATCTCCAACGCGACGACGCTCGGCGAGCTCACGCGCCTGCCGGTGTTCGGCACCGTCTCGATCGGCCGCATCGAGCAGCACCTGGCGGCCTTGCAGGGCTCCGCGCTGCGATTCGGCACGGCCTTCGTGGCCCTGCTCATGATTTTCGTCGTGGCGCTCAAGTTCCGAAATCCCACCGCCGTGTTTTTCCAGAGCCTCATCGGATGAGACCCAAGGAGTGCAGGTAATGAGTCTCATCGAAGAAGCGCTGAAACGGGCCAAGCGCGATGCGTCGGGCGAACCCGCCGCCCGCCCGCGCGTCGAGACGCCGCACATCCGCGCGGCCGATACGCAGCCCAACCGCCTGGCCGCGAAGCTCGCGACGCGCCCGCTCTACGACATCGATCGCGACAGCCTGAGACTGGCCGGCCTGGTGCCGCAGGGCTCGGCCGAGCGCCGGCTCACGTCCGAATATCGCGCGATCAAGCGCGCGATGCTCGCGACGATGGCGCGGCGCACCGGCGCCGGGGCCGAAACGGGCAATTCCATCATGGTGGCGAGCGCGATGCCGAGCGAGGGCAAGACCTTCACCAGCGTCAATCTCGCGATCAGCCTCGCGGCCGAGCGCGACTGGACCGTGGTGCTGGTCGACGCCGACGGCGCGAAGCGGCACCTGACGTCCGTGCTCGGCATGCGCGAGGAGCGCGGCCTGCTCGATGTGCTGAGCGACGGCAAATCGTCGCTGACCGACGTGATGTTCCGCACCAGCATCCCCGGCCTGTGCATCGTGCCGGCCGGCCGCTATTCCGAGTCCGCCACCGAGCTCATGGCGAGCGCGCGCATGTCGCAGGTGCTGCGCGAGCTGATGCAGGAAGACTCCCGCACCATCGTCCTGTTCGATTCCTCGCCCATCCTGCTCACGACCGAATCGCGCGCGCTGGCGGATGCCGTGGGCCAGGTGCTGCTGGTGGTGCGCGCCGACTTCACGCCGCGCGCCTCGGTGCAGGAGGCCATCGCCGCGCTCGGCGAGGGCCACCAGATCGGGCTCATCCTCAATGAGTACCAGGGCACGGCGCTGCAACAGAGCTATTACGAAAACAACAACGACGAAGGCCAGCGCGCTCGTCCTGCGACCTGACGAGCGACGCGAAGGAAGCGCAGCACATGAATGGCAATAGAAAATCCGCCGCTCTGATCGCGGGGCTCGCGCTCGCCGCGCCGGCGCTGGCCGCGGACATCGATCTCTCGTTCATCGCCGGCAACACGTATTCCGACAACGTGCTGCTGCAGCCCGATGGCGGGCCCTCCGACAACATCGGCGGCGCCGCGATGAAGCTCGACCTGTCGGCCGAGGGCGCGCGCTACGACGCCGAGCTGCGCAGCGCATTCACCTACCTGCACTACTTCAACGACACGCTCGACAGCGAGTTGCTGCGCGGTTTCTCGGGCGAGCTCAACCTCGCCTTCGTGCCGGGACGCTTCGTGTGGGTGGCGCAGGAGAACTACGGTCCCGTGCTCGAAGATCCGCTCTCGCCGGACCGCCCGGACAACTGGACCTACGACAGCTATTTCTCGACCGGCCCCGACGTCCAGTTCGGCGACGCGGGCGGTTTCCACGTGATCGCATCGGGGCGCTATTCCCGCGCCGACTACGAGAACACCGAGGTGCCGGCCAGCGAGCAGCTCACCGGCGAGATCACACTCGCGCTGCCGGGCACCGAGCGCAGCGAACGCTCCCTCAACATCAACGCGCAGCGCGTCGAGCAGGGGCAGGGCAGCAACGACAACGTCGACGTCGCTCAGGACTACGACCGCCAGGAGGCCTTCCTGCGCCTGGCGAGTGAATTCACCCGCACCAGCCTGTATGTCGAGGCCGGCGGCACGATGCTGCACGATGCGGGCGATACCGCCTCCGCGCCGCTACTACGCTTCGGAATCGACCGCAATCTGTCGCGCACGCTCAGCCTGTTCGTCGCCGGCGGCACGCAGTATTCCGACAATCTCGTGCGCTTCGGGCGCCTGCAGGACGGCGCGCCGAGCGTCGACGTGCCGCGCGTCGACGTCACGCGCGTGACCGATCCGATGCAGGAGGACTTCGCGGAGGCGACGCTCGAATTCCGCGGCACCCGCACGGTGGCCGCCCTGCGCGCCGCGTACAACGTGCTCGACTTCCAGAACAGCGACTCTCCGCTCGCGAGCCAGAAGTACCGCGACATCACGCTCGATGCGAACCGGCAGATGACGCCGCGGCTGCACATGAACGTCGGCGGCTCGTTCGCGCACCGCGAGTTCAACGAGCTGGCGCGCACGGACGACGACATCTACGGCTACGCCGCGCTCGGCTGGCTGCTCACCTCCGACCTGACGGTGCAGCTCACCGGCCGCCTCACCAAGCGCGACTCGAGCGACCCGACCGCCGAGTTCACCGAGCGCTCGGTGCAGCTCGAGTTCGTCTACCAGGCCATCACGCGCAAGAGCGAGCGTCCGCGCCGCAAGATCAAGCACCAAGGGCTGCGATGATCGCCCCGTCCTGCGAGCCGGGTCGTGTCTAAAAAAACCGGTTCGCGGCCGCGCGGCATCGCGCGCAATGCCATCTCCAATTGGGTCGCGTTCCTGTACGTGGCCGGCATCAGCTTTTTCCTCTCGCCGTACATCGTCAAGAATCTGGGCGCCACCGCCTACGGCGTGTGGTCGCTGCTGGTGGCGCTGGTCGGCTACCTGGGCCTGCTCGACTTCGGCGTGCGCGGCGCGGTCACGCGCTTCATCGCGGCGCATCACGCGGTCGGCGACACGCGTGCCTCGTCGTCCATCGCCAGCGCGGCCATGGTGCTGTTCGGCGGCCTGGGCCTGGCGGCAATCGTGCTGGCCAGCGTCATGGCCTATCTATCGCCGCACTTCTTCAACATTCCGCCGGCGCTGGCCACCGATGCGCGCGTGGTGCTCACCGTCGGCGGCCTGACCGTCGCCGCGACGCTGATCGGCGCGGTGTACGGCGGCATCGTCACCGGCCTCGAACGGTTCGACATCTCGAGCGGCGTCGAGATCTTCGTCACCACGCTGCGCACCGCCGCGGTGGTGTTCGTGCTGTGGAACGGCGAGGGCTTGGTGGCGCTGGCCTGGGTGCATTTCGCAGGCTCGGTGCTCTACGGGATCATCGCGTGGCGCAGCGCGCGCCACGTCTATCCCGAGTTGCGCTTCGACTTCCGCGTGCCGCTCAAGCCGCACATCAAGACGATTCTCTCGTTCAGTGCCTTCCTGAGCGCCATCCACGTGCTCGGCGTCATCATCTATTACACCGACGCGCTGGTGATCGCCGTGGTGCTGCCGATCAGCGCCGTGGCGGTGTTCGCCATCGCGGGGAACCTGGCCGACTACGCGAGCAAGGTGTCGGGTGCCTTGTCGAAGATGATGACGCCGCGCGTGAGCGCGCTCACCTCGTCGGGCGCCAAGAACGTCTCCGACGAGGTGCTGGGCACGGCGCGCGTCGCGACCCTGGCGGCCGCGCCGATCGCGGCCACGTTCTTCTTCCGCGGCGAATCCTTCATCGGCATCTGGATGGGTCCGGAGTTCGGCGGGCCTTCGGGCGCGGTGCTCGAAGTGCTGGCATTCATCGTGCTGTTCGGCGGCGCGCGCGCGGTGGCGGGCGCGTCGATCATCGGCGCGAA
>JBIOZI010000051.1:0-10975 GCA_044871085.1 Steroidobacteraceae bacterium
GCGCAACATCGCCGAGGTGACGACCGCGGTCGCGAACGGCGACCTGAGCAAGAAGGTGACCGTCGACGTGCGCGGCGAGATCAGCGAGCTCAAGAACACGATCAACACGATGGTCGACCAGCTGTCCTCGTTCGCCGACGAGGTCACGCGCGTCGCGCGCGAGGTGGGCACCGAGGGCAAGCTCGGCGGCCAGGCCGAAGTGCAGGGCGTGTCGGGTGTGTGGAAAGACCTCACCGACAAAGTCAACTCGATGGCCTCGAACCTCACCAACCAGGTGCGCAACATCGCCGAGGTCACCACCGCCGTGGCGCGCGGTGACCTGAGTCGCAAGATCACGGTGGACGTGCGCGGCGAGATCCTACTGCTCAAGGAAACCATCAACACGATGGTGGACCAGCTCAACGGCTTCGCGGCCGAAGTGACGCGCGTGGCGCGCGAAGTAGGCACGGAAGGCAAGCTCGGCGGTCAGGCGACGGTGACCGGCGTCGCGGGCACGTGGAAAGATCTCACGGACTCCGTGAACGCGATGGCGACCAACCTCACCAGCCAGGTGCGCAACATCGCGGAAGTGACCACCGCCGTGGCGCGCGGCGACCTGAGCCGCAAGATCACGGTGGACGTGCGCGGCGAGATCCTGCAGCTCAAGGAAACCATCAACACGATGGTGGACCAGCTCAACTCCTTCGCCGCCGAAGTGACGCGCGTGGCGCGCGAAGTAGGCACCGAGGGCAAGCTCGGCGGCCAGGCGAACGTGAAAGACGTCTCGGGCGTGTGGAAAGACCTCACCGAAAACGTCAACGTCATGGCGAACAACCTCACCGAGCAGGTGCGCGGCATCGTCAAGGTGGTCACCGCGGTGGCCAACGGCGACCTGCGCCAGCGCCTCACGGTGGAATCCAAGGGCGAAGTCGCCGCGCTCGGCGACACCATCAACTCGATGACGACGACGCTCGCGATCTTCGCCGACCAGGTGACCTCGGTGGCGCGCGAGGTGGGCGTGGAAGGCCGGCTCGGCGGCCAGGCGCGCGTCGCCGGTGCCTCCGGCACGTGGAAGGACCTGGTCGCGAACGTGAACATGCTGGCGGCGAACCTCACCACGCAGGTGCGCGCCATCGCCGAAGTGGCCACGGCCGTCACCAAGGGCGACTTGACCCGCTCCATCCAGGTAGAAGCGCGCGGTGAGGTGTCCGACCTCAAGGACAACATCAACGCGATGATCCACAACCTCCGTCATACGACGGAGCGCAACACCGAGCAGGACTGGCTCAAGACGAACCTCGCCAAGTTCTCGCGCATGATGCAGGGCCAGCGCGACCTCGTGACGCTCGGCAACACGCTGCTCGCCGAGTTCGCGCCGCTGGTCAACGCGCACCAGGGCGTCATCTACATCGTCGGCTACGACGACGGCCAGCGCTGGCTGAAGCAGCTCGCGAGCTACGCGGATGTGCGCCAGACCGCCGACCCGCGCCGTTATCGTTTTGGCGAGGGGTTCGTGGGCGAGTGCGCCGTGCAGCGCCAGCGCCTGCTGCTGTCGCGCATCCCGCCGGATTCGATCCGGCTCGAGAGCGGCCTCATCGACGCGCAGCCGCGCAATGTCATCGTGCTGCCGGTGCTGTACGAGGGCGAGATCAAGGCGGTCATCGAGCTCGCCTCGATGTACGAATTCACGGCGCCGCACCTGGCGTTCCTCGAGCAGCTCACCGGCTCCATCGGCGTGGTGCTCAACACCATCGAAGCGACGATGCGCACGGAAGGCCTGCTCAAGCAGTCGCAGGAGCTGGCCGGCGAGCTGCAGGCGCAGCAGGTCGAGCTGCAGAAGACCAACGAGGAGATGGCCACCAAGGCGCGGCTGCTCGCCGAGCAGAACGCCGAGGTGGAGCGCAAGAACCAGGAGATCGAGCAGGCCCGCAAGGCGCTCGAGGAGAAGGCCGCGGAGCTCGCGCTCACCTCGCGCTACAAGACCGAGTTCCTGGCCAACATGTCGCACGAGCTGCGCACGCCGCTCAACAGCATCCTGATCCTGGGCCAGCAGCTCTCGGAGAACCCCGACAGCAATCTCAGCGCGCGCCAGGTGGAGTTCGCGAAGACCATCCACGGCGCGGGGACGGACCTGCTGAATCTCATCAGCGACATTCTCGATCTGTCGAAGATCGAATCCGGCACGGTCACGGTGGAGAGCGAGGAGCTGGCGTTCTCGCAATTGCGCGAGACCATCGAGCGCAATTTCCGCCACGAGGCGGAGTCGCGCCACCTCACGTTCACCACGGATTTCGATCCGCGCCTCGGCCGCACCATGGTCACGGACGCCAAGCGTCTCATGCAGATCGTCAAGAACCTGCTGTCGAATGCCATGAAGTTCACGGCGCACGGCAGCGTGCGTCTGCACGTGGGTCCAGCGATGCTGGGCTGGACGGCCGACCACCCGGTGCTCTCCACCGCCAAGAGCGTGGTGGAGTTCTCGGTGACGGACACCGGCATCGGCATCTCGCCGGAGAAGCAGCGCATCATCTTCGAGGCCTTCCAGCAGGCGGACGCGGGCACGGCGCGCAAGTACGGCGGCACGGGCCTGGGGCTCGCCATCAGCCGCGAGCTGGCGCACCTGCTCGGCGGCGAGATCCGTCTCAAGAGCGCGCCGGGCCAGGGCAGCACGTTCTCGCTCTATCTACCCCTGTCGTACCAGGGCGCGGCGTACGGCCGCTCCGTGACGCCGGCATTCCTGAAAGCGCCGGGCTCGCAGTCGCCGACGCCGCCGATGCTGCCCGTGCAGCACGCCGAGCGCATCGAGGACGACCGCGAGTCGATCGGCGAGGGCGACCGCACCGTGCTCATCGTCGAGGACGAGCCGGCGTACGCCAAGATGCTGCTCGAGGCCGCGCGCGGCTTCGGCTTCAAGGTGCTGGTGGCACAGAACGGCGCCGACGCGCTGTCGATGGCGCGCAAGTACCGCCCCAGCGCGGTGACGCTCGACGTGTTCCTGCCGGACATGCTCGGCTGGACCGTGCTGAACCAGCTCAAGCGCGACCCGGCGACGCGCCACATCCCCGTGCAGGTGCTCACCGTCGAGGAGGAGCGCCAGTACGGCCTGGAGCGCGGCGCGTTCTCGTTCATGACCAAGCCTTCGAGCAGGGAAGGGCTGGAGTCGGTGTTCGAGCGCATCCAGACCTTCATCACGCCGCGCATCCGCGAGCTGCTGGTGATCGAGGACGATGCGGCCGAGCAGATGAGCATCGCGGCGCTGGTGTCGGCGCCCGACATCAACATCTCCAACGCCGGCAGCGGCGAGGAGGCGCTGCGGCTGCTGCGCTCGAAGAAGTTCGACTGCGTGATCCTCGACCTGAAGCTGCCGGACATCTCCGGGTTCGAGCTGCTGTCGGAGATCCAGCGCGACGAGCAGCTGCACGAGATTCCCATCGTCGTCTTCACGGGGCGCGAGCTCGCGCCCGACGAGGAGACGGAGCTGCGCCAGCGCGCCAAGAGCATCGTGCTCAAGGGCGTGCAGTCGCCGGAGCGCCTGCTCGACGAGACCTCGCTGTTCCTGCACCGCGTGATCGCGGACCTTCCGGAAGCCAAGCAGCGCATGATCCAGAAGCTGCACGAGAGCGACGAGCCGCTGCGCCAGCGCAAGGTGCTGGTGGTCGACGACGACGTGCGCAACATCTTCGCGTTGAACAGCCTGCTCGAGCGTCACGGCATGAACGTCATCACCGCCACCAACGGGCAGGACGCCATCAAACTACTCGACGACAACCCGGACCTGGCGCTGATCCTCATGGACGTGATGATGCCGGAGATGGACGGCTACGAGACCATGCGGCGCATTCGCGAGATCCCCGCCTACCGCACGCTGCCCATCATCTCGCTGACCGCCAAGGCCATGAAGGGCGACCGCGAGAAATGCCTGCAGGCCGGCGCATCCGACTACGTTGCCAAACCGGTCAACACCGAACAGCTGCTGTCGCTGGTTCGCATGTGGCTGCAGCCGTGAGGGCGTGATGAACGAACCCGCCGCCTTGATTCCCCAGGGCCACGATGCCGCCAACATCCTGATGGTCGACGACCAGCCGGCACGGCTGCTCACGTACCGCGCCATCCTCGAGCCGCTCGGGCACAACCTCGTCGAGGTGAACTCGGGCCTCGCGGCGCTCGAAGCGCTCATGAAGCAGGACTTCGCCGTGGTGCTGCTCGACGTGAAGATGCCGGGCATGGACGGCTTCGAGACGGCCGAGCTGATTCACGACCACCCGCGCTTCGAGACCATCCCGATCATCTTCGTGACCGGCGTGCACGTCACGGAATTCGACCGCCTCAAGGGCTACAAGGCCGGTGCGATCGACTACGTGTACATACCGGTGGTGCCGGAGATCCTGCGCAGCAAGGTGGCCGTGCTCATCGAGCTCGATCGCCGGCGGCGCGAGCTGGTCGCGGTCAACAAGCAGCTGGCCGAGTCGAACCGCCGGCTCGAGGACGCCAACTCCGCGTTGAAAACGGAAAAGACGCGCGAGCTCGAGGAGATCAACGGCCACCTGCAGCGCGCCAACGACGAGTTGTCGCGCACGAATCGCTCGCTCGAGAACGAGATCCGCGATCGCATGCGCGCCGAGAGCCTGTTGAAGGAGGCGGTGGTCAAGCGCGACGAATTCCTCGCGATGCTCTCGCACGAGCTGCGCAACCCGCTGTCGCCGCTGCGCAATGCCTCGCACATGCTCATGCAGAGCGAAACCACGGATCCGAAGATCACCTGGTCGCGCGGCGTCATCGAGCGGCAGTTGAAGCACATGATCCGTCTGGTCGACGACCTGCTCGACGTGTCGCGCATCGCGCGCGGCAAGATCGTGCTGCTCAACGAGAGCGTCGCGATCGCGGACGTGGTCGCGGCGGCGGTCGAGATCGTGCAGCCGCTGTTCGAGCAGAAGAAGCAGACGCTCGAGATCGAAGCGGTCGACCCGAAGCTGCGGGTGCGCGGCGACCCGGTACGCCTGGCGCAGGTGATCGGCAACCTGCTGCACAACGCGGCCAAGTACACGGGCGACGGCGGGTCGATCTGGCTGTCCACGCGCGCGCACGAAGGGCGCGCGGAGATCACGATCCGCGACAGCGGCATCGGCATCAGCGCCGACTCCATGCCGAAGATCTTCGAGCTGTTCACGCAGATTCCGAGCGAGCGCGCGGCCAGCGCCGGCGGGCTCGGCATCGGTCTCGCGCTGGTGCGCGCGCTGGTGGAGCTGCACGGCGGCGAGATCGTCGCGACGAGCGCCGGCGCCGACCAGGGCAGCGAGTTCACCGTGCGCCTGCCGCTGCTCGGCGAGAAGACCGAGACGGACAATCCAGACACCCACAAATCGAGGACCGATCCGCCGATGCAAGTTCGACGCAACATTCTGATCGCCGACGACAACCAGGACGCGCTCGAGAGCCTGGCGCTGATGCTGCGCATGGAAGGCCACGAAGTGCATTGCGCGTCGGATGGAGAAGAGGCGCTGCTGCTCGCCGGGCAGCGCAAGCCCGAGATCGTGGTGCTCGACGTCGGCATGCCGAAGCTCGACGGCTGCGAGGTGGCACGCCGGATTCGCGCCGAAAGCTGGGGGCGCGGCGCGGTGCTGGTGGCGCTCACGGGCTGGGGGCAGGAAGTGGATCGGCGCCGGTCGCGCGAGGCGGGGTTCGACATGCACCTGGTCAAGCCCGTGGACCCGGCCACGCTCTGCGACATGCTCGTCACCCAATAGAAGAGCGGTCATGACCCTGCCGCAGACGCGGCAGCGTTTACCGGGTGAAGGAGCCACCCGCATGATCCAGCACGACAAGCTATCGAACGCGCTGCGTGCCATCAACGCGGTACTCGTCCTCGCGCGGGTGCGCTGCCGCGACACCGAGCTCTTCAACATCCTCGATGATGCCGAATATCTCCCCGCGCTCATGCTCGAGCCCGAGGATCGGACGCGCGAGTTCCGCGAGTACCTCGAGGGGATGGCGAAGAAGTACGCGAACTTCGAGCGGCCGCTGCAGCGATTCGATCAGCCAGACCCTGGTGCCTGAGCCCCGGCCCAAACGGGAAAACCTCTCAGTTCGCGACGATGTGCATGGCACAAGCGTTTCGCGGCGCATCTCTATCCACTAAACCTGTTCCCCGGGGGTCGTGTATCGTTCGCCCACCGTTGGGAGGCGGTTTCCTATGGCGCTCTATGCGTTCGATGGCACCTGGAACCAGGAAAAGGATGCCGGCAAGTACGACTTGAACACCAATGTGGTGCGGTTCAAGGACCTCTACACCGGCCCCAAATTCTTCTACAAAGGCGTCGGCACGAAGCACGGCGCGCTCGGCAAGTTCCTCGGCGGCGCGTTCGGTGTGGGCGGTCACGACCGCATCGAGGATGCGACGCGCGACCTGGCGAAGCAGTACGCCGCCGGCGACACGGACATCGACATCATCGGCTTCAGCCGCGGCGCGGCCCTCGCCACGCACTTCGCGAACGTCATCGGCGACGGCGTCAAGATCAACGGCAAGGTCGAAAAGCCCGCGATCCGCTTCCTCGGCGTGTGGGACATCGTCGCGGCGTTCGGCATCCCCATCAACCTGCCGGGGTTCAATTTCAACCGCATCAACCTCGGCTACAAGCTCACGCTCGCGAAGGCGGTGCAGTCCTGCTACCACGCCATCGCGCTCGACGAGGCGCGGCAGGCCTTTCGGCCCACCCGCGTGCTCGGCGGCTGCGAGGTGTGGTTCCGCGGCGTCCACTCGGATGTCGGCGGCGGCAACAACAACCACGCCCTCAACGACATCACGCTGCGCTGGATGCTCAACAAGGCGATCGTCTGCAAGCTGCCCATGGCCACCAACTGCATCGGCACGAGCTGCGGGCGCGTGGACCTCAACGGCAAGATCGGCGAGAACTTCGATCCCATCCACAACCGCTCGCGCGAGCCCAAGCCCGGCGACCGCTACCACTACACGGTGCTGACGCGCGCCAAGCACGTGAACCCGCCCGACCCCTGCGATCGCGAGACAGAGCTCACCGAGCCGCAGATGTGGAAGCCGGCATGAGCGAGCCTACGGCCGGCGCGCGCGCGGCCGCGGCGAAGTCGAAGTCGAACAAGGTCGATGAAGTCGCGCGCATCGAAGGCGACCAGGTCAGCGTGTTCGACGACTTCCTGCTGCGGGAGCGCCAGGCGCTCGAGCTGCCGTGCGCGGATGCGGATCTCGCGGAGCCCTGTGGCGCGGCGCTGGCGATCTCGGGCGGTGGCATCCGCTCGGCCTCGTTCGCGCTCGGTGTCATCCAGACCTTCCTCAACGAGAAGCCGGGCGACGTCGACGAGAAGTCCGACGAGTGCTGCTTCGACCGCTTCGATTACATGTCGACGGTATCGGGCGGCGGTTACATCGGCAGCGCCGTGTCGTGGCTCAAGCATCATTTCGGCCAGAACAACGCCTGGCGCCGCTTCCTCGGCGCCGCCAATCTCGGCGCGCGCAGCGCGGAGTTCCGCGCCAGCCGCACGCGCGGCGCCGAGGGCAGCCGCTTCACGTGGCTCGACTATTTCCGCCAGCATGGGAATTACCTCAAGCCCTCGAGCATGTCGACGATGTCGCTGATCGGTGTCGCGCTGCGCGGCACGGCCATCACGCTGTGCGTCTATACGGCCATCCTCGCGGGGATTCTCTGGGCCATGCAGGTGGGTGGCGTGCTGCCGCCGCTGCGCGGGGACTCGCCCTGGGCGGCGCATCCACAGCGCATCGAATCGTGGCTGCTGTTCCTGGGGCTCATCGTGAGCGGCGCATTCCTGCTGTTCGGCGTCGCGAGCTGGCTCGGCAGTATCCCGACGCGCGCGGCGTTCTTCATCGGGGCGCTGCCGCCGGTGCTGTTCACGCTGGCCGGCGTGGGGTTGCTGCGCCATCCCGACGGCAGCGTGGCCGTCAACCCGGACGGCCTGTACTGGCGCTGGCCGCTCGGCGCGGGCTTCCTGGTCGCGGCCATCGCCTGCCTGGTGCTGCTGTGGTGGTCGAAGGCGGATTTCGACGCCTCGCGCGACGGTACGCACGTGGTGCACAAGTGGCAGTACCGCGTGCGCATCGTCTATCAGCAGGTGCTGGGCCCGCTGCTCACCGGGCTGGTGCTGCTCGCGGCCATCTGGAGCGTGCGGCCGATCTATCTATTGATCGAGAAGGAGGTCGGCGGCCTGAGCGCGGGCCTTTCGAGCTCGGTGCTCGGCGTGCTCGGTGCGGTGTACCAGTTCGTCGTGGGCCGCGACAAGAAGTCGAGCTCCTCCGCGTTCTCGACGGTGCGCATCCTGCTGACGGCGGTGCTGCTGGTCTACGGCATCCTGCTGGTGGCGTATTCGGTGGTGCAGGCGTTCGAGGGCCGGTACGTACCGGTCGGCTCGCTCGAAATCCCGCGTCTCGCGGTGGTCAGCGTGCTGGGCGTGCTCGGCGGCTTCATCGTCAACGCCAATTACATCGGCATCGGCCGCATGTATCGCGACCGGCTGATGGAGCTGTTCATGCCGGACCCCGAGGCCATCCGCGACAATCAATGGCGCCAGGCCGGGCATGCGGACCAGTTCGACCTGGTCAAGCTGGTGAACGACAAGGGCAATCCGCAGCGGCCGATGCACCTGGTGAACTGCAACGTGGTCATGGTCGGCGCGCGGCAGGACCGTTTCCGCGGTCGCGGCGGCGACAGCTTCATGCTCTCGCAGATGTACTGCGGCTCGAGCGCCACGGGCTGGATCGACACGCGCTACCTCGGCGACGGGCACTTCACGCTGGCCACCGCGGTGGCGGCCTCCGGCGCGGCGGCCAGCCCCCACGCGGGCGTCGCCGGACGCGGCATCACGCGCAATCCCCTGGTCTCGCTGCTGCTGTCGCTGACCAACGTGCGCCTGGGGTACTGGGTGCGCAATCCGCGCGCCTCGCGCAAGCCGAAAGCCTGGCACCGCTGGTTTCCGCCCAACCTGCTGGCGCCCGGCATCCGCCAGGGCCTGTTCGGCAGCGGCACGACGGAGAACGCGTTCTTCATCGAGCTGACGGACGGCGGCCACTTCGACAACACCGGCCTGTACGAGCTCGTGCGCCGGCGCGTGAAGGTGATCGTACTGTCGCAGGCCAGCCAGGACACCGCGTACGCGATGGAGGACCTGGCTAACACCATCCAGCGCGTGCGCGTGGATTTCGGGGCGCACATCCGCTTCAAGAGCGAGACCTATCCACTCGACGTGCTGCGCCCGGAGCAGCTCGGCGCGGTGGTCAAGCGCGGCTGGGCGGTGGGCACCATCCGCTATCCCGGCGCGCAGGGGCAGGGCGTCATCCTCTATCTACAGGCGTCGCCCGTGAACGGCATGAACGCCGATACCATGTCGTACTGGCGCCGCAACGTGGAATTCCCCAACCAGACCACCGCCGACCAGTTCTTCGACGAAGAACAGCTCGAGGCCTACCGCGAGCTCGGCATGTCCATCGCCGACACCGCGGTCGAGACACTCAAGGGGCAGACCGGTGCGACGGACGACTCCGTGAAAGTGCTGCGTCAGACCTTCGGCTGGTGAGCTCGAGGGTGGTACCGGGAAGGGGTTTGCCGGCTTTCGAGCCGGCGCGGCCAACTCGCGCTATCCTCGCGCGCCTGTCCCATGCCTCCGGTGCCAGCCCATGAACAAAGCCGCTTTCCTCATCGCCGCGCTGTGCGCGCTCGCCGCGGGTGCCGCGCAGGCGCAGAAGTTCGAAGGGCTGGCGAACACGCCGCAGCTCGGCTGGAACAGCTGGAACAAATTCGGCTGCGAGGTGAGCGAGAAGCTCATCCGCGAGACCGCCGACGCGATGGTGGCCAGCGGCATGAAAGACGCCGGCTACACCTACGTGAACATCGACGACTGCTGGCACGGCGAGCGCGATGCGCGCGGCTTCATCCAGCCCAATGCGCAGCACTTTCCGTCCGGCATGAAGGCGCTGGCGGATTACGTGCACTCCAAGGGCCTCAAGCTCGGCATCTATTCCGACGCCGGCTGGAAGACCTGCGGCGGCAGGCCCGGCAGCCGCGGCTACGAGTACCAGGACGCGCTCACGTACGCGGAGTGGGGCATCGACTATCTCAAGTACGACTGGTGCGAGACCAACGGGCTCAAGGCCGAGGGTGCCTATCTGACCATGCGGCAGGCGCTGCGCAAGGCGGGCCGGCCGGTGCTGTTTTCCATCTGCGAGTGGGGCGACAACCAGCCCTGGGACTGGGCCAGGGACGTCGGGCACTCCTGGCGCACGACGGGCGACATCCATCCCTGCTTCGACTGCGTCGAGGATCACGGCACGTGGAAGTCGCTGGGCGTCACGCTCATCCTGGACAAGCAGGAGGGGCTGCGGAAATTCGCGGGACCGGATCATTGGAACGACATGGACATGCTCGAGATCGGCAATGGCATGTCGGTGAACGAGGATCGCGCGCACTTTTCCATCTGGGCGATGCTGGCGTCGCCGCTGATCGCGGGGAACGACCTGCGCAGCATGTCGAAGGAGACGACGGCGATCCTGACCAACAAGGCGGTGATCGCGGTCAACCAGGATTCACTCGGCGCGCAGGCGTTCCGCCATTCCGCGCACGAGGGCGTGGAGTATTGGTTCAAGCCACTGGCGCTCGGCGAGTGGGCCATGATGGTGTTGAACCGCAATGCCGAGGCGCGCGAGGTGCGATTCGACTGGAAGTCCGAGCGCGTCACCGACGAGCTCACCGGGCGCGAGCTGTCCGTCGAGCGCGCCCATTTCGACCTGCGCGACCTGTGGAAGGGACGCGCCATCGGCACGACGCGCAAGCCGCTCGCCGCGCAGGTGCCGGGGCACGATGTGCTGGTGGTGCGGCTCACTCCGGACCGCTAGAAAAAGGGGACAGATCTATTTTGGAAATGGGGACATTCCTCATTTCGCTGTAACAATCGCGCGCGCCGGCGCGGTCGCTCCGCAAACGCTTCGATTGTTACAACGAAATGAGGAATGTCCCCATTT
>JBIOZI010000052.1:0-8511 GCA_044871085.1 Steroidobacteraceae bacterium
GGCGATACTACTGCGCGTATCTCGTCGACTTCGATGGCAACAACATCGAGGCCGGCATCTACGGCTGAGGACGCGGCGATGGCCAAACTACGCGTGCACTGTTTCACGATTTCCCTCGACGGCTTCGGCGCCGGCCCCGACCAGGGCCTGCAGAACCCGCTCGGCGCCGGCGGCGTGGAGATGATGGACTGGCTGTTCCACACGCGCATGTGGAACGACACGCACGGCTCGAGCGGCGCCGGCGCCGGCGAGACCGGCGTCGACAACCGCATGGCCGAGCTCGGCTTCGAGAACATCGGCGCGTGGATTATCGGGCGCAACATGTTCGGGCCGGTGCGCGGCCCATGGCCCGATGAAAGCTGGCGGGGCTGGTGGGGCGAGGAGCCGGTGTATCACTGCCCGGTGTTCGTGCTCACGCACCACGCGCGCGCGCCACTCGAGATGAAAGGCGGTACCACGTTCCACTTCGTCAGCGATGGAATCGAAGCAGCCCTCGCGCGGGCCAGGGCTGCTGCCGGCGGCAAGGACGTGCGCCTCGGCGGCGGCGCGGCCACGATCCGCCAGTACCTGCGTGCGCGGCTCATCGACGAGATGCACCTCGCGGTGCGGCCGGTGCTGCTGGGCTCGGGCGAGCACCTGCTGCGCGACCTCGACCTGCGCGCGCTCGGGTACGAGGCCGCGGCGTTCGGACAGGGCGAGCGCGCGATGCACGTGACCGTGCGCAGAACGGCAGGCTGACATGCGCGCGAAGCACGGCATGCCGGCGTTCAAACAGCGCCGCAGGCCGGTGTATTTCGCGGGCTCCGAGCGGCACATCGGCCTCTAGCCACCGGTGCTCGGCGCCGCCGCGCTCGAGAGAGCCGTGGCACGTTACGCGGGCCCCAACGGCAACCTCGGATTTCCGCACGATGTGCCCTCTCCGCTGCCGCTGATCGCGCGCAGCGTGCGGCTCGAAGTGAGGCAGGACCTGGCGAAAGTCAAAGTTTCATGGGGGTGAGGGAGTCGCCGCGCTTCCGACGTTTCTATGGGTGAATGTCCTGGCAATGTGCGCAGCGCAGGTCCCGGCCTTCGGGCCGTATGTACTTGGCTCGGGCGCGGCAGGACAATCGTCAACAGACGTCTCACCGGAGGGAAGCGACCATGATGCGAATTTCCCGAATGTTCTCCGTGGCATGGCTTGCCGTCCTGCCACTCGTCTCGATCCCAGCCACGATTGCCCACGCGCAGACCGCGCTGGTGCCCGAGAAAACCTCCTCCGCGCTCCTCACGTTCTCGGACCGGGACCGCGCGATCCGGGTGGCCATCGTGTTCGTCGACCAGGATGACGCCACGGTCGACACTTTGGTCAGGTTCGTCGACGCGAGAGGCAATGTCCTCAAGGAGAAGCGCGGCAACCTGAGCTTCGGCGTGCCCGTCGTCGCCGAGCTCACGCGCGCGGATGTGGGCAATCGCCCGGATGTCCTCGTGCGCGCCGAGGTCTATCACCTGCTGCCCGGGAAGCGCCTGGTCCGATACCCGATCGTCATCTCCCTGCAGCCGATCGCGGAGGACGGCAGCGGCCGCTGGGAAGCCGCGTGGCCCGGCGGCGATTGCGGTTGCCCCACCTGCTCTCCGCCGCACACGCAGGGCCAGCACGCGAACTGCACTGCGTTGGCGTTCACGATGTGAAGCGGCGTACGGCGAGACTCGGCCGGGGCGTCGCCTTGTGGCGCCCCGGCGCGATCGCGGTCGCGTTGATCTTCGGTGCATGGGGCCACGGCGCGCGGGCCGCGGGTACATTCGACGCCTGCGCCGGGCGGGTCGCCGCCGAGCCGACTATCTACGAGCCGTACCGCTGCTATTTCGAGGTGGCGGGCAGCAGCGGCGAGTGGCTCGCGGCCGAAAGGCACCTGAAAAAGTTGCAGGCCGCGCGGCCGCAGATCGACTGGATCGTCTTCGTCCGCGGGCTGGTCACCTGGCCGCTCGACAAGGCGGCTGCCGAACGGCTGTACCTCGAAGCGGCGCGGCGCTTCGAGGCCAATGGAAACGTGCGCGGCGAAGTGCTGGCGCGCGCGAATCTCTACACGCTGCTGTACCAGTCCGGCCGCATCGGCAGCGCCGTGCGCGAAGTCGAGCGCATCACCGCGCTCGCCGAGCGCGCCCAGGATCCGGAGATCCGTATTCGAGCGCGCGTCGTCGAATCGCAATTTTTCATCAACACCGGGACGAACCTGGGGCGCGCCCAGCGTGCCTTGCAGCAGGCGGAGGCGGATCTCGAGCGCATGCCGACGTACTGGCTGCGTCATCACGTGTTGCACGGCCTGGGCAGCGTCTACCTTCTGACCGGGCAGTACGACCTGGCGGCGGTGTATTTCCGCCGGTTGCTCGTCGAGGCGGGCGAACAGCAGGACCTGAGCACCGTGGCGCTGGCACGACTCGAACTCCTCAGCGTCCTGCTCGAGAAGCGCGCCGAGGAACCGGAAGCCGTCGATGCGAGTCAGGTGTTCGCGGATGCAGAGGAGGCGCTGGCAGCCGCGCAGCGCGCGCAGGACGTCGATCGGGAGCTCGAGGCGCTCCAGATGCTGGGGGAGGCGTTGATGATCGAGCAGCCCGAACGCTCCCGCATCCATGTGGACTCGTGCATCGAACGGGCCGAGTCACAGCGGCGCTCACAAGTCTTGAGTCAGTGCCTGTGGATTCGCGCACGGCTGCTGGCGGAAAAAGATCCCATCGGCGCGCAGCGCGCGATCACCGCGGCCATCGACCTGCTGCATCACGAAGAAGGCAGTGACGACGCGTCCCTGCCGTATGCCTGGCGCCACGCCATGCGGATTGCCTGGCAGACGCAATCCGTGGACGCGGCAATCGCCACCGGAAAGCAGGCGCTCAGCGCCATCGAACGCTTGCGCGACCTGCAGCCGGGCTTGCAGGGCCGGGCCGCGGCGTTCTCGAGCTGGACGCAGGACTACTACTGGCTGTCGGGACAGGTGTTGCGGCGGGCAATGGATCCGGCACTTTCGAGCGATGTGGCGGGCGCGAAACGTGCGCGCGTCCTCCTCGACGAGGGATTTCAGATCGGCGAACGGATGCGCGCCCGGTCGCTGCTCGAACGCTTGAATGCCCCCGAGCGTCCGCCGACGGACATCGACGCCGCGATGCGATTGCGCCGGGAGAGCCTCTCGAAAACGATCGTCGACACCAATCGGCAGTTGCTGAGATCGAAAGGGCAGCCGGGCGCCGAGTTGAGACGCGCGCTCGACGCACTCGAGCGTGAGGAAGCCGACGCCCGCGAGGCAACTCAGCAGCCGCGCGTCGCCATGCAGCCCGCCTCGCTGGCGCAGATTCAGCAGCGGCTCGCGACGGATGAAATGCTGCTCTCCTTCCAGCTCGGCGTGCGCGATCCGCAGGCGGGCCGCGACGCGACGGGTGCGTGGCTGATCACGATCACGCGCGATCGGGCCGCGGCTTTCGAGCTGCCGGACCGTCACGAGCTGCGCCGATCCCTGGCGCTCTACAAGGGATTGAAGGATGGCTCTCCCGCTCGTGCCCGTGCGGGTCTGGCGATTCACGACGCACTGCTGCGCCGCGCGTTCGGCCAGATGCCGCGCGGCGTCGCGCGGCTGATCGTCGTGCCAGACTCGCCGCTCGACCTGTTTCCGATCTCGGCGCTCAATGGATCTCGCGACGGCGAGCCGCTGGCCAGGCGCTACGAAATCGTGCTCGTGCCGTCCGCGACGCTCTGGCATGGCTGGCGCGCTGGCGCGAACTCAGTCCATGCCCGCCCCGCGCTCGTGCTCGCCGATCCACAGCTCGATGTTTCCGCGGACCAGGCTTCGCAGTGGCGATCGTGGACCGGGGACGCGGAGCTGTCGCTCGGCCGGTTGCCGCAGGCTCGCACGGAGGGGCTGGAGATCATCGACAGACTGCACGGTCGTGGCACGCTCCTGACGGGAGCGCAGGCCTCCGAAGCGGCGCTCAAGGCCTCCGACCTGTCGCGCTACGGTGTGCTGCATTTCGCCACCCACACGGTCATCGACGTAAACGCCGATCGTTCCGCGATTCTGCTGGCGAGTGGCGCGAGCACCCAGGACGGGCTGCTGCAAAGTCGCGAGATCGCCGATCTTTCGCTCGACGGCCACATCGTCGTGCTGTCGTCCTGCCAGAGTGCCACGGGCACACCACTGCGGGGCGAGGGCGTGCTGGGCCTGGCGCGCTCGTTCTTCTCCGCCGGCGCACGCGTGGTGGTCGGCAGTCTGTGGCCGGTTCGGGACGATCATGCGCGCGCGTTCTTCGATCCGTTCTATGCGGCATTGGGAGAGGGCCGAACCGTCGGCGCCGCCTTTCACGAAGCGCAACTCCGTCTCATCGATCGGGGGTTGCCGCCCCAGGCGTGGGCGGGGTTCATTCTCATGGGTGATGCACACGTAACGGTGGTCAGCGCCAGCGAGGTCGCGCGCGCTGCACGACACCGCGTGCTCGCCGGCGCCGCGATCATCCTGCTGCTGACGCTCGCCGGCTGGTGGGCGCAGGTGTGGTATTCGAAGCGCCGCGCGTCGCGCGGGCGGATGTGAATCAATCCAGCGTCACGACGTAGGTCTGCGATGCGATGCGCTGGCCATCGGGCAGGCGAACCTCGACCTGCCACAGCAACTGCTCGCCCGCGGGGACCTTCTCCAGCATCGCGGGGGGTACCGCCAGTTCCTCGCCCGTAATGTCCTGCCTCTCGAGCACGGGGACCAGGTCCGCGGTGGTCACTCTGACTGCATAGGTGGAGCCCGCCGGCCCGGCCGACCATCTCAGGACGGCGCTGTTGCGCGACAGCGTGTCGCCGGTCCGTGAAACCGGTGCCAGCCGATGCGAGGTGTCCCGATACTGCGGAGTCTGTTCGTGCCCGGGCCTCACGAAGTACGTGCCCAGACCCACCGCGAGGAGAACGCTCGCCGCCACCGCGAGCCTGGACATCCAGGCGCGACCGGATTTTCCGGAGTGGCTCGCGGGCCGCGCGCCGAGCTCCATGGCCAGTCGCCAGTCCTGCGTGCATTGCGCGCACTGCGACACGTGATCGACGATCTTCAAGCGCTGCTCGCGGTCGAGTCCGCCGGATGCCGCCTCGAACAGCCGCTCCGCGGGTGGACAGGCGGACGACGGGTCGCGCGTCCGCTGGCGCGCGGCGAAGGCGCGCGCCAGTGTTTCGGATTCGCGTTGCGCATCACTCACGAGTGCAACCCCATCTCGTGGAGGAATGCCCGCAGCTGCGCGAGCCCGCGATGCACCAGGTTGTCGGCGCGCTTGGTATTGCACTCGAGCATGCACGCGACTTCCGGAACGCTGTAGCCGAGCAGGTGCAAGGTCAAAGCGCGTCGTCGATCGGGCTGGAGACGTTGTAGTGACACTTCCATCGCATCGCCCAATGCCGTATCCGGCGCCTCTTGCTGCATGTGGTCGGTTGCGGCTTCGATGTCCACGCGGTCGGAGGCGAGATCCGCGGCGGGCTCGCGCCGGCGGCGGCGAATCTCGTCGATGACCGCACTGTATGCCACCTTCTTCAAATACGCGGCCGAGAGACTGCTCTGGCCGTCGAGCTTGCGCGCGCGCATCAGCCGGATGAACGATTCCTGGACGAGATCGTCCGCATCCTGCGCGAGCGACCGGGGGCAAACGCGCCGCACGGCGCGTTTCAGATCGCGCAGCAGCGACTGATGGGTCCGCGCCTCGTCCAGCGCACTCGACTGGGCATCGTCGTCCAGTGGATCCACCTCCCCGTAGCCGGCGTTCAACATAGCCGAATGCGCAAGGCAGCGGAACCGTCTCCACTCCCGGCAGCATCCGGGAGGGTACTCGGCAACGAGGAACCACAGTTCTGGGTGTGAATACGATGTGCCCCGAGGATGCCGTGGTAATCAATAACGACGGGTGACGCGGATTTCCCTCAGCCTCCGGCGATCCCGGATTTTCGCAGGCCGAGCCCTTGCCGCTGCCGCTGATCGCGTGGAAGCTTGCAAAGCGGTGCCGGAGGCCATACTGAGCCGGCTTGCGTCCGCGTCCGGTTTCGCCAGGGAGCTCATGATGTCCGAGTCCAACTACCATCTCGCCCAGCTCAATGTCGCCGCGCTCAAAGCCCCGCTCGACTCCCCCGAGCTCAAGGATTTCGTCGACAACCTCGAGCGCATCAATGCGCTCGGAGAATCCTCGCCCGGCTTCGTGTGGCGGCTCGTCGGCGACGGCAACGACGCCACTTCGCTGCGGCCGCTCGGCGAAAACGTCGTCATCAATCTCACCGTTTGGAACGACGTCGCCAGTCTGCGCGACTTCGCCTACAGGAGCGCGCACGTCGAGATCATGCGGCGGCGGCGCGAGTGGTTCACGCGCATGGGCGATGCGTACCTGGCGCTGTGGTGGGTTCCGAAGGGCCATGTGCCGACGGTGAGCGAGGCGGTGGCAAAGCTCGAGCACCTGCGGCGGCACGGGCCGTCGCCCGAGGTATTCACGTTCGGCGAAGCATTCTCCGCGCCGGATGCCGCGGCCGCGGGCGAGCCGTTCTCGTTCAAGGACAGCTGCCCGGCGTGAAGCCGCGCTTCTTCGCGAACGCGGAGAAATTCCGCGCCTGGCTCGCGAAAAACCACGCGCGGGCGCGCGAGCTGCTGGTCGGCTATTACAAGAAGGGCAGCGGCAGGCCGAGCATGGACTGGCCGCAGTCGGTGGACGAGGCCCTGTGCTTCGGGTGGATAGACGGCGTGCGCCGCTCGCTGGGGGAGGCGAGCTATTGCATCCGCTTCACGCCGCGCAAGCCCGGCAGCACCTGGAGCGCGATCAACATCCGCCGGGTGCAGGTGCTCGGCGAGCTCGGCCGCATGAAGCCGGCCGGTCTCGCGGCCTTCGCCAGGCGCACCGCCAGGAAGTCAGCCATCTACGCGTACGAGCAGCCGCAGCATGCGAAGCTCGCGCCGCGCGAGCGTGCGCTGTTGCGGCGCAATGCGGCCGCGTGGAAGTTCTTCGAGGCCGCGGCGCCTTGGTACCGCAAGAAGGTCTTGCACTGGGTGACCACCGCCCGCAAGCCCGAGACGCGGCGCGCGCGGCTGGCGAAGCTCATCGAACATTCCGCCGCGGCCCGGAGGCTCTGAACCATGGAGGAGACCCCACGCCAGATGCGCCTCAGCACCACGGTGCGCGGCATCATCATCACGGTCTTGATCGCGCTGTACTCGTGGATCTTCAAGCAATCCGGCGGGTCGCTGGCCGTGGCGCTGCTCATCGGCGCCGCCGTGCAGATCGCCGTGGTCGTCGTGCGGCGCATCGTCCCCGCGGCGCACAGGCCGCAGACCATCCACATCGTCGAGCTGATCGCCGACGGCGTCACCGTGTTGCTGTTCGCGGTGGGAGTATTGGGCGCCATTTCGGCCATGCCCGAGGGCGTGTAGGCTGCGCCCATGCGCACCGCGGTCATACTCGGCATCGGGTTCTGTTTGTTAGGCGTCTGCCTCGGCACCGGCTGGCTGGCGGGCGGCCCGGCGAAGATGAAGCTGGCGATGCTGGTGTTCGTGGGGCTGTGGCTGGCCGCCACCGCCGTCAACCTGTACGTGGGCGTGGCGCGCGCCGGCTATTCGTTCATGGAAGAGCTGCCGATCTTCCTGCTGCTGTACGGCGTGCCGGCGGTCGCGGCGCTGCTGCTGCGCTGGAAGCTGTGACTCACTTGGGCTTCTTCTTCGGTTCCTTGTCCGCCTGCTCGATGTCGAGCTTCGGCACTCCGAAGTTGCCTTCGAGGTCGTGGAGCTGCTCGAGGTCGATGTTGCCGACGATGTTCACGATGGTGAACTCGCGCGGCTCGCTCGCAATGATGGCGAGACCGTGCGCGCGGCCGCCATCGACGAGCATGAAGACGTCGACCGCGGTGTTCTCCTTGTTGCTGTGCACCTCGACCATGCGGCTCCAGCCCGGCGCGTTGAGCTGCTGGCGCACCCGGTCGATGTCCGCCTTTGGATAGGCGAAATCGCTGTCGAAGGTGTAGCTGCGCACGTAGATGCCCGTGAGCGCGCCCACGAGCTTCTTGGCCTTCGCCTGGTCGGGGTCGGCCGAGTCGAGAAAGCGCGCCGCGAGACCGAGCAGGTTCGGGTCGAGCGTCACCGTGACCACCTCGCTGGCCTTGTCGGACAGCGAGGCGAACTCGGGCAGCGTGAGCTTGCCACGCGTCTGCGAGAGCGCAGGCGCCGCGACGAGCAGCGCGACGATGCAGAGCGCGATGCGCGTGTTCATGAGCGATTCTCCTCCGCGCTGTATTCGCGCGGCTTGTTCACCGCCTGGTAGGCGATATCGAGTTTCTGACTGGTGACGCGCAGCGCCTGCATGAGCTGCCGGCTGGCTTCGCGTCCCTGTTGTTCGGCGAGCCGGCCGGCGCGCAGCTCGGCCTGCAGTTCGCGCTGCTGCGCCATCTGCTGGCCGAGCAGCACCGCGCAGATCAGCGAGGCGGCGAGCGCGGCCGGCATCCAAAAGCTGCGCCTGGCGCGCGCCGGCGGCGCGATCTTCAACTGCGCGACG
>JBIOZI010000053.1:0-4875 GCA_044871085.1 Steroidobacteraceae bacterium
CGCGCGCGCGATTTCGCGGCGCGCGAATTCACCACGGCCGTGGCGGCACGCTACATCGATTCACTTGAAAACCGGCAGCGCGAACGGTTCGGCGCTGTCAACGGAGGAACCGTTCCATGAACACTCCCGCGTACGCGGATGCCGGCATGGGCTCGATTGCGCCCGCCAATGTGACTACGGGCACGGACAGCACCGCGGTCGCGACCACGCGCCCCGACGTGCTGTTCCTGCTCAACAACCTCGGCATCGGCGGGTCGGAGCGCAAGATCGTGCGGCTCGCGAATCGCCTCAAGGAAGACGGCGTGCACGTCACGCTGGCCTGCCTCAACGGTCCGTTCACGATCGAGCCGAAGATCCGCCGCGACGTGCCCTTGACCAGGCTCGAGCGCAGCGGCAAATTTTCGCTGGGCGCAGTGTGGCGCCTGCGCCAGACCATCCTGCGGCAGCGCCCGGCCACGCTCATCGCCGTGAACCTGTACGCGGCGCTGTACATCGCGCTCGCGAGTTTCGCGTTGCCGTACCGGCCGCGCACCGTGGCGCTGGTGAACACCTCGACTTTCCGCGGCCATCCGTTCTGGAAGCGCATGTACCAGCGCGTGCTCGGGCGCTTCGACCACACGGTGCATGGCTCCGAGGCCCAGCGCGGGTTCTGGTTCAAAGCCAATTGCAAGGCCTGGGCGAGCTCGAACGTCATCTACAACGGCGTCGACTCCACGCACTTCGAGGCCACGCAGAGCTTCGAGGCCTCGAAGCGGCTGCGCGCGCAGCTCGGCTTGAAGCCCGACTCGCTGCTGCTCGGCACCGTCGGCATGTGTCGGCCCGAGAAGAACCAGGAAGTATTGCTGACGACGCTGCGGCGGCTGCGCGTGGCGCGCGTCGATGCGCACCTGGCCATCGCGGGCGACGGACCGCTCAAGGAGCACCTGAAGCGCCGCGCGGTGGCGCTCGAAATCGCCGACCGCGTGCATTTCCTCGGCGCGCTCGACGACGTGCGGCCGCTGCTCGGCGCGCTCGACATCTTCGTGCTGCCGTCGAGCGCCGTCGAGTCGTTCTCGAACGCCGCGCTCGAGGCCATGTCCATGGGCCGGCCCGTCATCCTCTCCGACATCGGCGGCGCGCGCGAGATGATTCACGACGGCGTGGAAGGTTACGTGGTGGCGCCCACGGAGCTCGAGGCGCGCATGCCGGCGATCATCGCTGCGCTGTACGCCGACAAGCGCAAGCGCCAGCAGATGGGCATCGCCGCGCGCAACCGAGCCGTGACCTGCTTTTCGGTGGGCGCGATGGTGGCCGGGTATCGCGGCCTGCTCGGCGGCCAGCACCACGGCGGAGACCTGTCATGAACGCCAGCGTCCAGTTGATCGCACAGGCACTGCATCCGCCGGCGCGCCCGGCGCAGGAAGGCCGCGCCCGCGTGGTGCAGCTCGGCCCGAGCCTCGAGGTGCGCGGCGGCGTCACGTCGGTCGAGCAGATCATCTGCGACTATCTATCGCCGTACGTGTCCGTGCGGCACGTGGCGACGATGGAGGAGGGCTCAGTGCTCTCCAAGGCCGCGGTGTTCGCGCGCGCGGTGCAGACGCTGCGGCGCGCGCTCGATTCGCCGGACCAGTCCATCTTCCACGTCCACTTCGCCTCGCGCGGCAGCACGCTGCGCAAGATGATCCTCGCCGAGATGATCGCCAACGCGGGCCGGCCGCTGATCATGCACGGGCACGGCGCGCGCTTCGATTCGTTCCACCGCGGACTGCCGAAGATCCTGCGCCGGCGCGTCAACGCGACGCTGCAGCGCGCGAACCTGGTGCTGGCGCTGTCGCAGCAGTGGCGCGAGTTCTTCGTCAATGAGTGCGAGCTGTCGCCCTCGCAGGTCGCCGTGCTGCCGAACCCGGTGCGCTGGCAGGCCGAAGTGCCCAACCGCGCCGGCCGCTCGCACGTGCAATTCGTATCGCTCGGGCGGCTGTCGGGCCGCAAGGGCTCGTACGACCTCGTGAACGCATTCGCGGCGCTGCCGCCGGAGCTGCGCGCCCGCGCGCGGCTGGTGCTGGCGGGC
The DNA here is from genome assembly GCA_044871085.1 of Steroidobacteraceae bacterium. Classification (GTDB taxonomy): domain Bacteria; phylum Pseudomonadota; class Gammaproteobacteria; order Steroidobacterales; family Steroidobacteraceae; genus CADEED01. Next base: position 2,048 of record JBIOZI010000053.1, read on the forward strand.
GATGGCGATGTCGATGGCGTGCGCAAGCTCGCCGCACCCTTCGGAGATGCCGTGCGCGTGCTGACGTGGATCGGGCCCGCCGAGCGCGACCGCCTGCTCGCCGAGAGTGACGTGTTCGCGCTGCCGTCGCATGCCGAGGGCCTGCCGATGGCGCTGCTCGAGGCCATGGCCGCCGGTCTGCCGGCCATCACCACGCCGGTCGGCGGCATTCCCGACGTGTTCGCGAACGGCGTCGAAGGATTGTTGATCCAGCCCGGCCGCGTGGACGAGCTCACCGCCGCCATGCGGCGCCTCATCATCGACGATGCGGAGCGGCTGGCCTGCGGCTCGCGCGCGCATACGCGCACGCGTGCGCTCGACGTGCACGTGTACGCCCGCCGTCTCGCGGATATCTACCAGCGCATCGCGCCGGTTGCCGAAATCAGGGAGTTTGCATGAGCGCTGTGACTTCTTTCGCCGGATTCCTCAAGAAGAATGTCCTCGGTCAGAACCTGATCCGGCGCAATCCTTTCTACTACGAGCGCGCCGGCGAAGTGTTCGCCGAGGTCGAGGCACTCGATGCCGACGGGCGCCGCGGCTGGGTCAAGGGGCAGCTTGCGCGCGTCCTCGACGTGGCGCGCGGCACCGACTACGGCCGCAGCGTGCGCGGCGATACGACGATCGGCACCTGGCCGCTGCTCGAGAAGGAATCGCTGCGGCACGGGCTGCAATCCTTCACGTCGGGCTACGACTGGCTGTCGGCCCCGGCAACCACGGGCGGCACCAGCGGCGTGCCGCTCAAAGTGGTGCGCTCGCTGCAGGCCATCGTGTTCGAGCAGGCGAGCATCGACCGCGTCATCGAGATCGCCGGCTCCGACGCGCGCACGGCGCGCACCACCATCCTGCGCGGCGACAATCCCCGCGACATCGTCGTTTCGCCGAACCCGGACATCGAGATCATCAACGGCGGGCGCATGATGACGATGAGCGCCAACGCCGTCACGCACGTCAGCGTCGAGAACGTCGCGAACCAGATCGAGAAGTTCGGTCCGCAACTCCTGTGCGCGTATCCGAGCGCGCTGGAAACCCTGTGCCGCTTCCTGCGCGACTCGGGCCGGCGCATCCCCATCAAGTCCGTCGTCACGTCCTCCGAGGTGGTTCGGCCCGAAGCCTGGCGGCTCATCGAGCAGACACTGGGCGCGCGCCTGGTGGACTACTACGGGCAGGCCGAGCGCATCGCGTTCGCCCACGCGACGGCGCCGCGCGAATACCGCTTCTCCTGCGCGTACTCGTACGTGGAGTTCATCCCCTACGACGGCCAGATCATGCGCCGCGAGTCGGAGTACCGGCTCTACGAGATCGTCGGCACGTCGTACTGGAACAACTTGCTGCCGATCGTGCGCTATCGCACCGGCGACCTGATCCGCCTGCCCTCGAGCTGGGGCGCCAAGGAGCTCGAAGAGCTCTCCCTCGGGCTGCGCACATTCGACGGCGTGCTCGGGCGGCAGCAGGAGCTGGTCGTCTGTCCGCAGAGCATCCGCATGACCGGCATCGGCTGCATGCCCCGCGAGGTTGCCAACGTCATCCGCGTGCAGGTGGTGCAGGAAGCCGAAGACGAGGTGCGCATCTTCGTGCTGCCCACCGATGAATTCTGCCGCGAAGACGCGGAGAACCTGCTCGCCAACGCGCGGGCGCGCATTCCCGAGGACGTCGCCGTCACCGTGGAGATCGCGACCCGCCTCGAGCGCACGCCACGCGGCAAGACTCCGCTCATCGTGCACCGTCCGCCGGTTCACGACGCGCTGCGGCGCCAGGGCGTCGAGCCGCTGTTCACCCGTTAGCCGCATGCAGCAGCCTGGCTGGTATTTGAAGCGCCTTCGGCGCATGTCGGGCGCAGAGGTGGCGTATCGCCTGGCGCGCACGGTGCGCCTGGTGACCAGCCAGTTCTCCGCGCACGAAGTACCGGCGCGAGACACCTTCGCCACCGACCTGCGCTTCCTGCCGCCGTTCGTGGCGCTGGCGCCGGACGCGCTGATCGCCGCGGCCGATCGCGTGCTCGCCGGCCGGTTCTCGTTCTTCGATCTCGAGGACTGCGAGCTCGGCGATCCGCCGCAATGGAATCGCGATCCGCTCACGCACCGCGTGGCCGATACGCGGCGCGCTTCGTCCATCGATTATCGCGACGAGCGCATCGTCGGCAACATCAAGTACCTGTGGGAGGCGAACCGCCACCTGCACCTGCCGACCCTCGGGCAGGCGTACGCGCTCACCGGCGACATGCGCTATGCGTTCGGCGTGCAGCAGCAGATCGATTCGTGGATCGCGCAGTGCCCCGTGGGGCGTGGCGCCAACTGGGTGAGCGCGCTCGAGCTCGGCATCCGCCTCATCAACTGGAGCCTCACCTGGCAGCTCATCGGCGGCGGGCGGGCACGCCTGTTCGCGCTGCCCGAAGGCGCGGCCTTCCGTGAGCGCTGGCTGCGGTCCATCTACGAGCAGGCGCGCATGGTCGCGGGCAACCTGTCGCGCTTCTCCTCCGCTAACAATCACCTCATCGGTGAGGCCGCGGGCGTGTACGTCGCCGCTTCCACCTGGCCCATGTGGCCGGACATGCGCGAGTGGGGCGAGCGGTGCCGCGGCATCCTCGAGCAGGAATGCCACAAGCAGAACGCACCCGATGGCGGCAACCGCGAGCAGGCCTTCGCGTACCAGACCTTCGTGATCGACTTCCTGCTGATCTCGGGGCTCGCCGCCCGCGCGCGCGGCGAGGATTTCTCGCCGATGTACTGGCGGCGCCTGGAGGTCATGATCGACTTCCTGGCATCGATGACGGATAGCGCCGGGCGGCTCCC
>JBIOZI010000054.1:0-17324 GCA_044871085.1 Steroidobacteraceae bacterium
TGCCGGACGGGTCCCCGTGTAGATAGGCTTCGAGCTTCGCGGCCAGCTCGTCGACGGAGCCGGCCAGGAACGCCAGGCGCGCGTCCATGGCCTCGCGGCCGGCCTGCAGCGTGTAGGCCAGGCCCGCGAAATCGATCGTGCGCTCGGAGCGCGCGAGCGCGAGCAGCTCGGCCGCCTTGGCGCGCAGCCGTTCCTCGGTGCGCGCCGACAGCGGGATGATGACCCGGCCGTTCTCGCGCGCCGTCTCGGCGCGCCGCGGCGTTTCCGCCGGCGTGTACTCGGCCACGACCAGGTGCGCGTTGGTGCCGCCGAAGCCGAAGCCGCTGATCGCGCCCTGCCGGCGGGGCGCGCCGTGCAGCTCCCATTCGCGCAAGGTGTCGTTGACGTAGAACGGGCTGCCGTCGAGGCGGATGTGCTCGTTCAGTTGCTCGAAGTTGATGGTGGGCGGCAGCTGGCGATGCCGCAGCGCCTGCACCACCTTGATGGTGCTCGCGACACCGGCGGCCGTGAAGCAATGCCCGATGTTGCTCTTGACCGAGCCCAGCGCGCAGTAGTTGGACTGCCGCGTGTAGCGGCCGAAGGACTGCTTGAGCGCGTCCACCTCGATCGGATCGCCGAGCTTGGTGCCCGTGCCATGCGCCTCGACGAGCTGGATGCCGGCCGGATCGATGCCGTGCCGGTCGTAGACCTCCTGCTGCAGCCGCGCCTGCGATTCCGGATTCGGCGCCGTGATGCCATTGGTCTTGCCGTCCTGGTTGACGCCCCAACCTGCGACCACCGCGAGGATGGTATCGCCGTCGCGCTGCGCGTCCGACAGGCGCTTGAGCAGCATCGTGCCCACACCCTCGCCCGGCACGAAGCCGTTGGCGCGCTGGTCGAAGGTGAAGCAGCGGCCGTCGTCCGAGAGCATGCCCATCTGCGTGGTCTTCAGGTGCAGATCGGGCCCGCTCATGACGTACACGCCGCCGGCGAGCGCCAGGTCGCTGTTGCGCGCGATGAGGCTGTCGCATGCGGTCGCGATCGCCACCAGCGACGAGGAGCACGCCGTCTCGATCGACAGGCAGGGCCCGTGCAGATCGAGGAAATAGGACACGCGCGCGGCGAGGATCGACGTATCCGTGCCGGTGAAACCGAGTGCGCTGGTCTGCAGGTCGCGCGACAGCAGGTGGTAGTCGCCCGGCCCGCAACCGACGAACACGCCGCACTTGCTGGCCGAGAGCGACTTGGGGTTGTAGCCCGCGCTCTCGATGGCGTGCCAGCACGACTGCAGGAACACGCGCTGCTGCGGGTCCATGCTGAGCGCTTCCTTGGGCGAGATCTCGAAGAACAGCGGATCGAACCGGTCGAACTCGTCGAGCAGGCCCATCCACTTGCTGTTGGTCTTGCCGACCGCGGTGGTGCGTTCCTCGAAATAAGAGTCCACGTCCCAGCGGGTGGACGGTATCTCGCTGATGCAGTTGCGGCCGTTCGCGATGTTGTCCCAGTACTCCTCGAGCGTGCGCGACTTGGGGAATTGTCCGGCCATGCCGATGATGGCGATGGGCTCGTATTCGGCGCGGCGTGCGTCGGCCGGCTGGATGGGAGCCGGCTGCGCGGTAGTGGCCGGCGCGGCGGCGGCCGGCGCGGCGGGAGGCGGCGTCTCGAGCGTCTGCGGCGCCAGCGGCGCCGCATCGCGCAGCCGCGATGGTTTCTGGTCGCGCCACGAAGGTAGTTTGCCGCGCGGGCGAAGTCCGGCAGCCGCAGCGCCGGACTGCGGTGCGGGTGGCAGCTCGACGCGCTGCTTTACGACCGGCGTCGACACCGCCAGCTCTGAAACGGGCGCGGGCGCGGCCACCGGTGCCGGCGAAGTTTCCTTCGACGCGCGCCTGCCGATCTCCTCGCGCACGTATGCCGCAAGCTTCGTCAGCGTGGGATAGCTGTACACCTTGGTCGCGAGGATCGACGTACCGTAGCGCTCGTTGATCTTGCGCATCCACGTGACGCCGGTGATGGAGTCGAGCCCGAGATCGATGAACTGTGTCTCCTCGTCGACGTCCGCCACGCGCATGTGCAGCTCTTCGGCGAACAGACGCCTGATCTCGGGCAGCACGTCGTCGGGTGGCTGCGCGTTTTCCTGCGCACCGTCCTGCGCCGGCCCGCCCTCCATCGCGCTGAAGTTGTTTTGAATCTGGTCGAGAGCCTCGGCCTGGCCGACGAAGGTTCGCTCATGCATGACTATTTCCTGTCGAATGATGTGCTCGAGCCGCGCATGAATGGCGCGGTTGAGGCAATGCTTGAAAAAGATGAGGCTGGCGCGCGTATGCCGCGCGATGCGCCCGGCCAGCTCCAGCGCGGCCGCGTGGATCTCCTTGCGGGAGTGGACGCGCAGCGCCAAGCCGCGCGCCGCGAGCTCGGCGCCCGAATATTCCTGCGCCGAGAGCAGAGTCTCCCAGCCGAGATCGCGGCCGAAGATCTCGGGCACGATGAACGTCGCGCCGGCGCCGGGAGTGAAGCCGTAGCCCAGGTAGGGGCTCAGGTACTTGCTCTCGTCGCTGAGCAGCGCGAAGTCGGCGAACAACCCCAGCGACAATCCGCCGCCGATGCCATGCCCCTGCATGGACGCGACCACGGGTAGCTTGCAGGCCAGGGGACGCTGCCAGGTGCGGTCGTCGGTGAAGCGCGCGCGGCCCTCCTGGATGGCCAGCAGCGCCTCCTTCGTGCCGCCGCAGGCGAAGTAGCTCTCGTAACCTTCGAGCACGATCACCTTGCAGTCCGGGCGCGCTTCCGCCTGCTCGAACACTTCGCGCAGGCCGCGCACGATCCCCTCGGAGAACAGGTTCTTCGACTCGCGGTCTTCCATGCGCACGAGCACGACGCCCGCCGCATCGACCGTGGCGGTGACGGCGCCGGAAGCCTGGATGAAGCCCGCGCCGCCCGAGCTGGCGTCCGCGCCGGTATCCGGATGCGCGCGCGCCGACTCTTCGCCGATCTCGTCCTCACGCAGCGCGGCGCGCGTGTCGATGGGCAGTCTGGCCAGGCAGCGCGCCACGCGCAGGCCTTCGGCCTCGAGCGCGCTCTCTTCCACGACCGGCCAGGGTCCGAGGTGCCGTCGCAGCGTATCTCCCGTGAGGCGCGTGCGCGCCAGCACCAGGTCGCGCGCCGCGCGGATGCCGCAGCGCGCCGGCAGCGCGCGCGCCACCAGCTCGGCGAGCTCGGGATGATCGAGCAGCTCCGCCGCACCGAAGCGGCCCGCCCGCGCATGCACCGGGACATCGCCGCACAGCGCGGCCAGCCACGCGCCGGCCGAAGCCTGCGCTCCCAACGCGGTGACCACCGGCAGGGCGCGGCGCTCGAGCGCGCGGCATAGACGCTGGATCACATCGGCAGAACGAGTGGTATCGCGCAGGAAGCCGTCGTGTTCGCACACCAGCACCAGCGCGCGATGCGGCGCGCCGGCCACCGCGTGCGGCCGCTCGATCAACGCGATGAGCTCCTGCGCGGCAGCGCGCGAATCCTCGCCCTGCGCGGCGATGCGGACCACGAGGATTCCGTCGCTCGTGCTCTCGAGCTGCAGATTCTCCGAGTGGCTGACGAGGGGCTGCGCGACGCGCGCCCGCGCGTCGGCCACGTCCGGCGACGCCCAGGCGAGACTGCGCACCAGCTCGAGATTGCGACGCGTCAGGTGCTCCTTGAGCAGTCGCAGAGCGTCCTGGGATTTCTGCGCGAACGTCGTCGCCAGTCGCAGCGCCTGCGCCTCCACCTGCCCGGCCGAAACCACCGGCAGGGTCCAGCCCTTGTCGCGCAGCTGCGCGCCCGTCGACAGTGCGGATAGATAGAGAAACTCCATGGCCTGCGCGCGCCCGAAGCGCTGCGTGAACAGGCGGTGTTCGGCCGGCGTGGGAAAGAACCCCGCCACCGGGTTCGAGAAGCGATACGACGCCCCCGCGTTGCACACGGCAAAGTCACAGACCGCGGCCAGCAGCAGCCCCACGCCGGTGGCGTCGCCGCGCAGCGCGGCGATCACCGGATACGGAAACGCGGCAATGGAACGCGGCAGATCTTGCTCGAGCGCGTCGTTGCACTGCGCCCGGCCGCCCGACAGGAACGTGCCCGCCGGACCCTGGAGGATCAACACTTTGAGCGCCGGCGTGCGCCGCGCCTCGTCGAGCGCGCGACGCAGTTGCGCGCTCAACTCGCGGGTCAGCACATTGCGGCCGTCCGATCCTGCGATCTGGATCGCGAAGACACCGTTGCCATGGTCGTGCAGGCGGGCGTAGCTCATGGCTCAGATGTTCTCGTTGAGGTTTTCGCGGACGTCGTCCACGTGCCGCGGGTCGCGCGGTGTCAGATATTTTTCGTACAGCTCGAGAAAGCGGCGATACCGCGGTGTATCCCACTCGAAACCCGTGAGCTGCTCGTCGAGGCGGATGGAGTTCTTCATCTCCTCGGGCATGAATCTGCCCTTCTTCAGGATCTCCGCGGAGACCTGCGGCTGGTCCACGTTGAGCGCGAGGCTGTAGGGCTCGAGCCGCCCGTAGTGATGGGTCGAGTGCTGGTTGATCCGCTGGATCTCCATCGGCACGTGTGGATAGACGCCGGGGATGAACTGGTGCCCGTCGATGTCCGACTTCACGTCCAGCGTGTAGACCACGAACAGGATGCCCGGGCTGTAGAAGATGCCCGGGCCGCCGAGCGTGTAGCGCATGAAGCCTTCGAGGAAGCCGTTGCCCGACACGCCGATGAGGCCGCTCGGAATGGCGTCGTGGTGCGCGCCGTGTAGATAGAGGAACTCGAGCTCGGAGTTGTGGCCCAGCCAGTGGTCGCGGTAGAACCAGGAATTGACCACCTTCATGAAGCGCGCGTGCACCACCAGGTTCGCGGCGATGGTCGCCGGCAGGAACAGCACCGAGTAGCTGACGTGGGTCAGCACGATGTACCACGGCGCGACCAGCAGCGCGTGCGCCAGCAGGCCGGTGCAATAGGCGTGCAGGATCTCGACGGTCACGCTCGGCTGGCGCTCGAGCGCGCTCTTCCAGGTCGTCTGCAGCAGGAACTCGCGCACGTGCTCGCGGCGGCGCAGGTGCGAGACGAGGATGACGGTGCGATACACCGTGAGCGCGATGACGTGCGCGTAGAACAGGCCGATGGCCACGGCACGCATGGTGTCGGAGTGATGCGGCAGGCCCGGTGTCCAGGCGATCGCGAGGTTTTCCAGCAGCAGGATGCCGATGGCGATGAAATAGCCCGCGCGCAGGTTGCGCACCTTGTGGACCAGCAGGTAGAGCACGTCCTGCGGGCGGCGCAGGATCAGCGGCCATTTCAACCGGGCGCCATGGCGCAGGACGAACGCGCCCACCATCCACAGCCCGAGCGCCAGCACGATGAAAAACAGCGGGTGCCTCCAGCCGAAGGCGGCGCCGCCGACCAGCACGCAGGACGCGACCATCAGCAGGTAGTCGAGGAAATCGTCCTTGTGATATGCGAGCCGCGGGCGCTTCTCGCCGTGCAGCTGGTGAAAGAATGCCGGATCGGGGTTGCTCACGTCGTTACTCCTGCGGCCGCCGGCGAACGCCGCGGTTGCGCGCGAATGATCCATTCTGCGATGGCGAGATTGATCGCCCATCCGGCGCCGAGCAGCAGCGCTCGCGCCGTCTCGCCGGGTTGTGTCTCGATGAACAGCAGCCACGGCACGTTGATGACCACCTGCGTGCCCGCGCCCATTCCGATGGCATACCCGCGCGTCATCCAGGCGCGGTGGCGGGCCACGTCCCGGCGGCGGATCGCGCGGAAGCCGAGCGCCACCGAGGCGACCATGGCCACTCCGAACACGAGCCGGATGAAATACAGCAGCTCGCCGTCGCCGGGCGCGAACGGGTACGACAGCGTCATCCACAAGCCGGAAACGCCGGCGGTGAGGCCCGCGGCCGCCACCACTCTTCCCACGCGCCGGTGCCACTCGGGATTGCGGCGGCGAAACCGCGCCGCGAACTGGAAGGCGCCGAAGAAGCCGAACACCATCGCGCTCACGATGTGGATGGTGGCCGACGTGGCGCCGGCGAGAAAGCGCGCGTTGTCCGGCGTCGGCGGCGCGCCGCCGCCGATCTCGAACAGGCGCACGATGCCGGCGCCGGTCGGTACCACGGTGAGCGCCACCAGCGCGATGGGCAGCGCCCAATCGGATCGATAGTTAGCCACCGTGTCGATCCGCGCCGCAGAGCGTGATCCGCGGCCTGGCGGCCGGCGCCACGCCGGCGGCCGGTGCCGGCGACTCCGGCGCGCTCAGCGTGATGGCTGCGGGCCCGTTGGCGCCCTGGGCCGCCGCACGTTCATAGGTGAGCCCGCGCAGCTGCACGCAGACGTTGCCGCCGGCGTCGGCGATGTCGAGATCCAGCTGCAGGTTCGATGCATCGGCGGAAGTGTCCAGCGCCGGCCGTACCCAGACCTGCAGCTCGCCGCCGCAGGGACGCAGGATGCGCAGCGATTCCAGCGCCAGCAGAAACGACGGTTGAACGGGCCCGAGCAGCTGCGCGGCCGCCTGCAACGCGCCGTCCAGCAGCAGCGGATCGAGCACCACCGCTTGCAGGGAGTCATCGACCTGCGGCACCGGCACCTGGAGACGCGCCAGCAACTGGCCCTGCCGCGCCTGGGCGCGCACATCATCGAGGTCCAGGCGTGCCGGCTCCGGCGCGCGCCGCAGGATGGCCTGGCCCTGCATGTGCACGACGTCGTGCTCACCCTGCCCCTTGCCGAAGACCTCGTAGTCGAGCTGGTCTTCGTCGCGCGCGAACAGCGCCACGGAAATCTCCTGGGGCGACGCGACCGACACCGGGTCGGCCCACACGATGTTGAAGAGCTCCAGGTTCTCGCGGCCGGCATTCGAGCCGAGCTGCGACGCGCTGGCGTTCTCGATGGCGGCGCGCGCCATCTCCAGCAACGCCACCGCGGGAATCCGCCGCTGCGCGGTGACGAAGCGCTCCTCGCCGGTGAACGTGGAGTGATAGCGCTGCTGGCGGATGTCGGAGACGTTCCGGTGCAGCAGCGGATGGAGTATCGCGAGCGCGCCGGGCCTGGCCGGCTGTGGCGCCGGCGCAGCCTTGTCGGGCGTGTGCCAGTAGCGCTCGCCGCCGAATGGATAGACCGGCAGGCGCACGCGCCGCGGGCGCGCATCGTACAGCCGGGTCCAGTCGATCCTGAAACCCTTGACCCACAGCTCGATGAGCCGCGGCAGGTCGCGTGCGGCAGGCGTGTCGGCGCTCGAGGAGACGATCTCCTGGTGGCGCTTGACGCGTCCGAGATGCAGGCCTTCGGTGCCGCCGTCGCAGAATGCGTCCAGCTTCTGCCGCAGCTCGGCGAGGGAGCCCGCCATGAATCCGAGCCGCTCTTCCATCGACTCGCGACCCACCTGCAGGGTGTACGCCACGTCACGCAGCGCCAGGCACGAGCCCGCGAGTGCTTCCGACAGCGCCCGCGCCTTGCGCCTGAGCTCGTCGGCGGTGCGCGCCGACAGCGGGATGGCCGCCGGGCTATCTACCGCGGCGCCGCCGGGCGCCGCCGCGTATTCCTGCACGATGACGTGGGCGTTGGCGCCGCCGGCACCGAACGAGGAGATGCCCGCGATGCGCGGCAGCTCACGCACGACGCCGGCCACCGCGCGGCGCGGGCGCGCCCAGGGCGCGAGCGCGCTCTGGATGCGGAACGGCGTCTGGCCGAAGTCGATCTCGGGATTCGGCTGCTCCGCGTGCAGCGACGGCACGAGCTGGCCGTGCTCGAGCTGCAGCAGCACCTTCGTGAGAGCCGCGATGCCGGCCGCCGCCTCGCAGTGCCCGATGTTGGATTTCAGCGATCCGACCGCGCACACCGATCCGTCCGCGCGCGCCGCGCCGAACACGCGCGCCAGGCCCGCGATCTCCACCGGATCGCCGAGCGCGGTGCCGGTGCCGTGCGCCTCGATGTAGCTGATGTCGGCCGGGTCGAGCCCGGCGCGTTCCAGCGCCTTGGCGACCACCGCGGACTGCGCCAGCGGGTTCGGCACCGTGTACCCGTTGGTCCGGCCGCCGGCGTTGATGGCGCTGGCCTTGATCACGCCATAGATGTGGTCACCGTCCCGCTCCGCTTTGGACAGCGGCTTGAGCACGATGGCGCCGACGCCCTCGGCATCGACGAATCCGTCGGCGTCGTTGCCGAACGACCGGCACTGGTTGCCAGACGACAGCATGGTCAGCGAGGACAGCGCCTCGTAGTGGCCGGCGTCGATGATGAGATTCACCCCGCCCGCGATCGCGCACTCGGACAGCCCGCTGTACAGGCTCTCCAGCGCCAGGTGGATGGCGGTCAGCGAGGCGGAACAGGCCGTGTCCACCGCCATGGACGGCCCCTGGAAGTCGAACAGGAAGGACACGCGGTTCGCGATGGAATAGTAGAGCGGCTGCGGCGCGTAGCGCGCGTTCATCACGCCGACGAACACGCCTATCTTCTCCCGGCTGCCGAGATTCTCGGGCGTGTAGCCCGCATCCTCGATGGCGTGGTAGCTGGCCTCGAGGAACAGGCGCTCCTGCGGGTCCATCGCCTTGGCTTCCTTCGGCGAGATGCGGAAGAACAGCGGGTCGAACCGGTCGATACGTTCGAGAAAGCCGCCCCAGCGGGTGTAGCTCTTGCCCGCCTTGCCCTTCTCGGGGTCGAAGTGCTCGCGCCAGTCCCAGCGCTCCGGCGGAATCTCCGTGATGCAATTGCGGCCCGAGGCGAGATTGCGCCAGAACTCGGCCGGGTTCGCGGCCTGCGGATAGCGCCCGCTCAGGCCGACGATGGCCACGTCGAAGACGGCGGACCGCGCGCTCTCGCCCGTGCCCGCGCTCACCGGCACGCTCGCGGCCACCGCGGCGGGCGTTGCGATTTCGTGCGGCGGCCCGGGCGGGCTCGCGGTGGCAGGCGGCGTCGCAGCCGGCCGCGCGGATGCCTCCGCGCGAGTCTGCAGCAACGCCGCCGCCTGGTCCGCGTACCGCTCCAGTAGATGGTCTGCGAGACCGTCCACGGTGCGTACTTCGAAGAACAGCGTGGTCTTGATGGCCGGGAATGCCTTGCGGATCTGGTTCGTGAGGCCGACGACGATGATGGAGTCGAGGCCGTACTCGGCCAGGACGCGGCCTGCGTCGACCTGCGCCGGCGTGAGCCGCAGGTGCCTGGCCACGATCTCCTGTAGATAGGCGACGAGGCGCGTGCGCAGCGGGCCGGCAGCGGTGGCGGACGGCACCGGCAGCACGGCGGACGGCACCGGCAGCGCCGCGGCCGGTGGCCGGGCCGCGGGCAGCGGCATGGGCGCCGGCGCAGGCGCAGGCGCCGCGCATTGGCGCGTGCGCCCGTCGCTGGCCGCCGCGATGACCTGCTGGCCGAGCTCGTGCCCCGGCGTCGCCGGGAAAGCGACGGATTCGAAGCCTTCGTCGGCCAGCACTCTCTGCCAGGTCTGCGGCGCGAGACCGGGACTTCCCGGCAGGCGCAGCGGCGCGTCCTCGTACAGCCACCAGCCCTCGAGCAGGCCGAAGGTCAGGTGGCTGAACAGCGTCCAGGTGCTCATCTCGTTGAGCAGCAGCACGCCGCCGCTCTTCAGCAGCGCCTTGGCATTGCGCAGGGTCTGCCGGATGTCGGGCGTGGCATGCAGCACGTTGGTCGCGATCACGAAGTCGTAGCGATGCGGCTCGAGCGGCGCCCGAACCGGCTGCGTCACATCGAAGATCGCGGTGGTGAGCGCGGGGAATCCGGGCCGGTAGTGTTCTTCGGCATGGCTCAGGAAGGCCTTCGACAGATCGGTGTAGCAGTACTCCGCGATGCGGGCGGAATGCGCGCGCAGCAGCGGCAGGATGCGCGCCGTGGTGCCGCCCGTGCCCGCGCCGATCTCCAGGATGCGCACCGGCTGCGCGTCCGCGTCCGGCAGCTGCGCGATGCAGGCGCACAGCGTGGCGCCGAGCACGTCGTTGGCGTAGTCCGCGAGCGCATGGCCCTTGTACACACCCTCGACCAGCCGCAGCGAGGAATCCGGGAACATCACATCGGTCGCCGCCAGGCGGCCGCAGAGAATGTCCGGCAGCGCGCGCAGGCAGGTTTCCAGCAGCGCGATCTGCGCCGCGACGCTGCGCCCGGCCAGCCAGGCGTTCTTGCCGGCATCCCAGCGCGCCCACGCCTGCGCGGGAGTTTCGGATGCGCCGCCGGATGACAGATAGTCGAGGCTGGTCGCGAGCCAGCGCCGCAGCCACGGCGCCGTGGCCTGCGTGTCGCGCGGCAGATCATCGGCGGTGACGATCCGCAGCGAGGCCAGTGTCGCCGCCAGGATCCGGCCCGCCAGCTCGACGGACTCGGCGGGCAGACGGCTGTGGGCGAGGTCGGCCGGCGGCTCGACGGCGCCGCCCGCCGCCAGCGCGCGCGGCAGCGGGCCCGCGCCGCAGCGCGGTAGATAGGTAACGGTCTCGCCGGACACCACGCCTTCGAGGGCGCGCTCGTCGAGCGTCTTCAACAGGCCGAGCTGCGGGAAATCCGCGCTCACCAGGGTCTGCAGGCGTTCCATGGCCTCTCCGGCCTCGATGGAGCCCACACCCTTCTGCTGCATGCGCTGGTTGTAGAACTCGCCGCGCACGACGCCGACGTTGCCCCAGTAGCCCCAGTTCATGATCTTGACCGGGTAGCGACGCTGCCGCGACAGGCTGCGCGCGAAGCTGTCCGAGAAAGTGCAGCCGGCGGAGTAGTTGGACTGCCCGGCGGCGCGGGTGAAGGAGATGAGCGAGGAGAAGAACAGCGCGAAATCCAGGTCTTCGGCGCCGAACACCGCATCCAGGTGCACGCTGGTGTCCACCTTGGCGCGCAGGCCGGCGCGGAAGGTCGCCTCTTCCATGAGCGCGACGCCCTGGTCCTTGAGGTCGATGACGGAGTGGACCACGCCGTGGATGCGCGGATGAAGCGCGCGGATCCGCTCGTGGGCGCGCTGCAGGGAATCGAGCCGCGTCGCGTCCGCGCTCAGGTAGATGGGCGGCGTGCCGAGCCGGCCCAGCTCGCGGATGCCCGCTTCGATGCCGGCGTCGAGCGGACGCCGGCCGATCCAGACGATGCGCGCGTCGTAGCGCTCGATCATGAACCGGCTCCACGCGCTGCCGATGCCGCCCGCGCCGCCGATCACGACGTAGACACCCTGCTGGCGATACGCCGGCAAGGTCTCGGGCCGGTGCGACAGGCGCGCCAGGCCCTGCGAGAACCATTCGCCCTCGCGCGCCGCCAGCAGCAGCTGCGCGCCGCGCCACGCGAGGCAGTCGCGCGCGGACACGCGGTGCAGGTCGTCCACGTCGGTCACATGGATGTTCCACTCGGGGTACTCGCGCGCCAGGCTCCCCGCGAAGCCGACGATCGCGGCGTGGGCCGGCGCGATCGCCGCCGAGTCCCGCACCGCCTGCGTGTTGCGGGTCACCAGCGTCCAGCGCAGCGGGCGCTCCGCGTAACCCAGGTTCAGCAGCGCCTTCGCGAGCCGGAAGACGGCGAGAACGCCCTGCTCCTGGCTCTCGATGAGAGAACATCCGCCCTCTTCCGGCGCGATCCACAGCAGGTGATCGAATGCCTGCGCGGCGAGCGCCCGCCGCAGGTCGTCGATGCCGGCGTCCGGCGGCAGCGCCAGGAACTGCGCCGCTGGACACGATTCGGCGATCCACGCGGACTGCTCGCCGCCCACGACCAGCAGCCGCGCGGCATTTTCGACCTCCGCCGCGGGCGGCGAGATCCGGTTCCACACCGGCATCAGCGAGTGCAACTGCGGCGCGGCGGGTTCGGCCGCCGGCGCGACCTCGCGGGAAACGAAGCCGTGGAGCTGCACGCACACCCGGCCCTGCGTATCGCACAGGTCCACGTCGAACCTGCGGGCGCCCTCGCCGGCATCGCCGGCCGGGCGCACCCAGGCGAACATCTCGGCGCTGCAGCCGGAGAATATGCGCAGCGTGTCCAGGGCAAATGGCAGCATCGGCCGCACGAGGCGCTCGGCCTCGCCGGCCAGCGCGATGCAGCACTGCAGCGCACCGTCGAGGAGGCTCGGGTGCAGTAGATAGTCCGCGGCGCCGGCGTCGGCCGCGTCCGGCAGGCGCAGGCGCGCGAGCAGCTGCCGCTCGCCCACCCACACGGTGTCCATGGCGCGATGCGCCGCGCCGTAGTCGACGCCGGCCGCGGCGTAGCGCGCGTACAGGGCGGAGACCTCGGCCGCGCCGCGCATCTCGCCCTCGAGCCGCGCGAGATCGAGCGTCGGCGCCGGGGCGCCGTCGGTGAAGACCGCGTGGCCCTGGCAATGCAGCGTCTCCCCGCAGGACACGTCGAATTCGATGCGCGCCGCGGCGGCTTCACGCAGCGAGATGGTGATCTCCTTCGGCGCGGCGACGACCACGGGCTGCGCCCAGACGGTGTCGCGCAGCTCGATGCCGCGCGCGGCGTCCGTACGCGGCGCCGCCAGCTCCACAGCCGCGCGCGCCATCTCGAGATACGCCACCGCGGGCAGAATCTTCTGGCCCTGCACGCGATGATCGCGCAGGAAGGGCTCGCTGCCCTGCAGCTCGGTGGAGAACCGCTGCCGGTTGAGCACCGACACATTCCGGTGCAGCAGCGGGTGGAGCCGCGACGGCGGCGACGCGCCGTGCCCGGGACGCGCGGCGCGGAGCACGGCATCGACCCAGTATTTCTCGGCCGCGAATGGATAGGTGGGCAGCGGCATGCGGGCCGGCCGTTCGGGGCCGTACAGCTTGTTCCAGTCGAGGTCCGCACCGCGGCTCCACCACTCGGCCAGCTTGGCGAGCTTGCGGCGCGCGATCCAGCGATCGACGGTCTCGGCGAAGTCCTCGTCTCCGCCCAGCAGACTGAGCGTGGCGCGATTGCTGCGCGCCTGCCCGCGCCACAGGTCCTCGACCGTTTCGCCGGCGAGGAATGCACGCAGCTTCTGCCCGAGCTCCCCGACGGAGGCCACGAGCATGCCGACGCGCTCGTCCATCGCTTCGCGGCCCACCTGCAGCGTGCAGGCCAGGGTCACGAGGTCGGTGTGGGTGGCGGCCGAATGGATGAAACGCTCGAGGTCGCGCGCCCGCTGCACCAGTTGCTCCGGCGTGCGGGCCGACAGCGGGATGAGCACCTTCTCCGCCGGATGGTTGCCCTCCGCGGCCGGGACGGCCGCGTCGCGCTGCGGATACTCCTGCACGATCACGTGGCAGTTGGCGCCGCCGGCGCCGAAGGAGGAAATGCCGGCGATGCGCGGGATCTCGCCCTGCGCCGAGCGTGGCTGCCAGGGCGACAACGCGGTGTTCACGCGAAAGGCCGTCTTCTCGAAGGCGATGTTCGGGTTGAGCCGCTCCGCATGCAGGCTGGGTGCGAGCTGCCGGTGCTTCATCTGCAGCAGCACCTTGGTGAGGCCCGCGACGCCCGCGGCCGCCTCGAGATGGCCGATGTTGGATTTCGCCGAGCCGATGCTGCAGTGACCCGTGTCGCGCGCGTCCTTGCCGAACGCCTGCGTGAGCCCGGTCATCTCGATGGGATCGCCGAGCTCGGTGCCGGTGCCGTGCGCCTCGATGTAGCTGACGTCACGCGGCTCGATTCCGGCCTTCTCCATGGCGCCGCGAATGAGCTCCGCCTGAGCAACCGGGTTCGGCACGGTGTAGCCGCTGGTGCGGCCGCTGTGGTTCACGTGCGTGGCGAGGATGACGCCGTGGATGTGGTCGTTGTCGCGGATGGCCGCGGACAGGGGCTTCAGCAGCACGACACCGACGCCCTCGCCGGGCACGTAGCCGCTGCCGCCGGCGCCGAAGCTGCGGCACAGGCCGTCGCGCGACAGCATGCGCTGCTGGGACAGCCACTGGTAGGTGTATGGATGCAGGTAGAGATTGACGCCGCCGGCGAAGGCCATCTCGCAATCGCCGCGCCGCAGGTACTCGCAGGCCTCGTGGATCGCGGTGAGCGACGAGGAGCACATCGTGTCGATGGGCATGCTCGGGCCGGTGACGTCCAGTAGATAGGACACGCGGTTGGCGGTCGAGCCGAACGAGGTGTACGGCAGGAACGGCTCGCCCGCGTCGGGCGCCGCGTGCAGGTTGAAACCGGACTTGGTGATGCCGGCGAACACGCCGACGCGCTGCCGGAAGCGGCGCTTGAGATCGGCGCGCGTATAGCCCGCGTCCTCGAGCGCGCGCCAGCATTCCTGCAGGAACAGCCGTTCCTGCGGGTCCATGTTCATGGCCTCGCGCGGCGAGATGTTGAAGAACAGCGGGTCGAATTCCGCGAACTGGTCGATGAACCCGCCCCACTTGCTGTAGCTCTTGCCCTGCTCGACGGCCTGGTCGACATCGGGCGTGTAGAAATCTTCGAGCGCCCAGCGCTCGCGCGGGATTTCGCCGATGCAGTTTTCGCCGGCGGCCAGGTTCGCCCAGAACTGCTCGAGCGTGGCCGCGCGCGGGTAGATGCCGCTGATGCCGACGATGGCGATGGGGTCCGCGTCGCGCGCGCCGGCGGCGCTGGCGGCGCTGGCGGCGCTGGCGGCGGCGACCGGTGCCGGCCGCGGCGCGAGAACCGGCTGCGTGGGCGGCGTTGACCGCCGCGGCGCGACTCCCGCCCAGGTGGTGCACTCGCTCGGATACGTGGCGGCCAGATGCGCCGCCAGCTCCTCGAGTGTCTTGTATTCGAAGAACAGCGTCTTCGAGATCTCACCGAATATCCTGGTGAGCCTGAAGTTCATCGTGTTGATGATGATCGAGTCGATGCCGTAGGCGGACAGCTCGTCGCGCGCATCGATCTGCGACGCCGGCCGCTTGATCACCTCGGCCAGCAGTAGTTTGAGCTGCTCGCGCGTCGCGGCGTTCAGGATCGCGTCGTCCAGGGCGGCGGGTGCAGCGACGCCTGCGGCGGCTTCCGGCCGCGGGGCCGCTGCCAATGCCGGCGAGCTCGTGGTGGCGCGCGCCAGCAGCGCGCGCAGCTTCGGCAGCTCGCCCTCGATGACCAGCGTGCGGTCGCAGCGCAACGCGAGGCTGTCGTGAAACACGCGCATGCCGGTCACGGTGCGCATCGGCACCGCGCCGACGTCCTGCCGCAGCGTGTCCTGGGTGGCGGCGTCCATCACCATGCCGCCCTCGAGCCACAGCGGCCAGTTGATGGTCAGGGTGTGTCCGTGGCGCTCGCCGAGCGCGACCAGGCGGTTGCGCCAGCCCGCGAAGTGATCCATGAATCCGTTGGCCGCCGCATAGTCGGCCTGGCCCGCGTGGCCGGTCACGCTGACCGCGGAGGAGAACAGCACGAGGAAATCCAGCTCGAGCGCGCGGCTGGCATCGTCGAGGTGGACGGTGCCGAGCACTTTCGGCGCGAGCACGCGGCGGATCTCGTCGCCGCTCTTGTTCAGCATGAACGCGTCCGCGACCATGCCGGCGCAGTGGATGATGCCGTTGAGCCGGCCGAAATCGCGCTCGACTCCGGCCAGGCAGTCGCGCACGGCGTCGCGGCTCGCGAGATCGAGCTCGCGGTATTCGATCGGGCCCGCGCCGCGCGCCAGCGCCTCGCGCGTCAGTGCATCCAGCACCGCGGGCCGCGTGGCCCCGCGACCCGTCACGATGATCTTCGGACGCGCGGCCCGCTGCAGCAGCTCGCGCACGAACAGCACGCCGAGGCCGCCCGACCCGCCGGTCACCAGATAGACCCCGTCATCGCGGATGTCGGCATGCACGGCCGGGGCGCGCGCCGCGTCGCGCAGCTGCGCCACGTCGCGCCACTGCAGCACCTGCCGTGCGCCCGCCGAGTGGCGGACGATGCCGTCTTCGAGTCGTTCCTTCTCCGCGCGCAGCAGGTTCGCGAGCGCGCGCGCCGAGGCCGGGTTCACGACGATGACCTGACCGACGAGCTGCGGATTCTCCTGGCCGGCGGTGCGCAGCATGCCGGACAAACCCACCAGCAATTCCGAATCGGGCTGATCCGGGATCACGAGCTGGCAGAGCACGCGGCCGCGCGGCTTGGCCGCCAGGATCTCGCGCAGCTTCTGGAAGCAGCTCAGGGCGTAACCCACGTAGCGCTCGCCGATGTCGGACTGCGCCGGGTGGCTCAGGTCGCAGCACTCGCCGGTGCTGAGCTCCGCTTCGAGCGCATCGGCGTCGAGTCCGGCCATCTCGCACAGGAATACGTGGTGACGCGCGACCGCTTCTGCGGCGGCCGCAGTACCGGCGGCCGCCGCGCCGGCGGCCGTCGTCCGCCACACGGGCGTGACGAACAGCTCACCGACGGGCGCTTCGACCGGAAGCGCGAGCGGCGCGGAGACGCTCGCACTCGCGGGCGCACCCGGGGCGGCACGGGATGCCACGGGCTGCATCGCCGGCCCGCCGAGCTCGATCCAATGTCTTTCCCGCGCGAACGGGTACGTCGGCACGCTGATGCGCCGGCGTGGTCCGGAATCCTCCCCGGTGTGCAGGCGGCGCCAATCTACTTCCGCTCCGGCCGTCCAGTCCGCGCCGATGCGGGCGAGGTCCCCGCGGGTCAGCGCCTCCTCGAGCTGCGGCGAGGGCGCGGGCGTCTCGACCTGCCGGGCATCGCGCGGCGCGGCGTCCGCCAGCCACGCATCGGCAGGCAGCACGTCGCTGCGCAGCCAGTCACCGAGCCTGGTGGCGAGCTCCGCGCGCGAGCCGGCCTTCATGGCCAGGCGGCGTTTCAGGGCGGTGCGTCCGACCTGCCAGGTGTAGATGGCGTCGGCCCAGCGCGCCTCGGCGGCGGGAGTCGCCAGCCAGTCGAGCACCCTGCGGGCATAGGCCTGCAGGCGCTCGTGGTTGGCCGCGGAAAGTACGAATAGCTGGTCCGTCACGCGCCGGCCCTCTCAGTGTCCGACTTCCGCCGTGAGCACCGCGGGCGACTGGCCCGTCGCGGCGACCTGCGTCGTGTCGTCGAGGTCGGTGATGTACGCCGGCCGGCCGTTGCGGTAGCGGTCCGTCTTGATGACCGCGCGCATCTTGTCCACTTCCTGCTCGAGCACGCCGGGCATCGCCAGGTTCGCGAGCAGATAGGGAACGCCGAGGTCCATCTCGGACACGGACTCCACGTCCACGCCGCCGGTGGCGACCGGCGTGATGGTCCAGTTGTTGCTGAGGTGGACCACGCGCGTCACCCGGCCGTCGCGCGGCTTCTTGTTCGGCGCGGCGTAGATGCTGATCCTGACCTGCCTGGTCTGCGGGTCCTGCGAGTAGAGATTGACGATCATCGCCTCGACCACGCCTATGGGCCACGGTAGTTTGACCTTGTACGTGTCGTACACGTAGGTCACGCGCGGCGTCGACACCTGCTCGAGCCGGCTGATGTCGTAGGCGCCGACGTCGGCGCCGCTC
>JBIOZI010000055.1:0-22213 GCA_044871085.1 Steroidobacteraceae bacterium
TCAGCTCTGTCCCCGTTTGCTAGGAAACGAGGAATGTCCCCATTATCCCGCCTGGGCGGCGGGGGCGCTCAGCAGCGAATCGAGCGCCACCGGCGGTGACGCCTCGAAGCTCTGCACGAAATCCACGCCCAGCGCGGTGAGCCAGTTGCTGTGATCGCCGCCCATCACGCGCTTCGCCACGGTCTGCAAGCCCATCACCTTGGCCGTCTGCACCAGGCCGACGACGCGCGCCTGCGTGAGGCGGTGCTCGAGCGCATGGGTGGTGAGCTCCGAGTCGATCTTGAGCAGCCGTACCGCCGCGTGATCGAGGATCGGCATGCCGGCCCCGACGATGTTGAAGTCATCGATGGCGACGGGCACGCCGATGCGCGCGAACACGTCGAGGGCCGCGACGACTTCGTTCGGGTGCGTGAGACACACGCGCTCGGAGAATTCCACGCCGATGACGCCCGGCGGCAGGCCCGACTTCTGCAGGCAGCTCTCGACGAAACTGATGAAGTGCGGCTCGATGACCGCTGCATCCGAGAGATTGATCGAGAACGACGGCGGGTCGCGCTTCCACACCGTGGGGTTGCGATGCAGCCAGCCGATGAGCTCACCGACGACGCGCCGGTCGATCATCGATGCGAGCCCATGGTTCTGCGCCGTCTGCATCACACGCTCCGGCGATTGCTCCTCGCCGTCGACCATGTGCCTCAGCAGCACTTCGAAGCGCCGCACGCCCTCGGCCTTGCGCAGGCGCACCAGCTGCTGGACACGCAGCACGACCTCCTGCTCGCGAATCTGTGCATACACCGCCTCGAGCGGCAGCGGCACGGGCGCGCGCGGCTTCGGCGGTTTCTGACGCGGCATGGCATGCAGCGTCTGCGCCACTTCTGAGGCGATGTCGGCGAGGATCGTGGTCACTGCCGGAGTGAGAAAGCGTGCCGCCGGATCCTCGTCCTCGGGCGGCGTGTCCTCCACCACCAGCAGGCATACGCCCTGCAGCGCGGAGTGCAGATCGCGCAGCGCGAGCATGATGGCGGTGCGGGTGCCCTCGCCGCGCAGGAAGCGCGACTCGCGCGCCGCGCCGAGCACGAACGCATCCAGCGCATCGTTCAGCGCCTGGCGAAATTCGATGCCGAAGTCCGTCGACGTGCAGTGGAGCACTTCGCCGCGCGCGTCGTAGAGCGCGAGGGCGCGATAACGCGCGTGCGGCAGCGCCTGTTCGAGCGAGGCGACCCAGCCCGGAGCCACTTCGATGACCTGCTCGTTGAGCACAGACGCACGAATAGTGGTCTGGCCCGTCTCCGATGAAGAGGAGGCCAATGTAGGACGCGAGTCCATTTATCCCTGATTTTCCCGGCGAAACTCCCGATCGGCAGCGTTACAGAACCACGTTGCAGTGAACGTGACGCGGCTCGCGATCCTGTCGAAACGTTAAATCGCCCTGCAATATGTCGAATTGCCGGCGGCGGCCCGACGCACGCCACCATTGCTCCCCACGCACGCGTCCACGATGGCGAAGATCGTCGACCACTCGGCACAGCATCATTTTGCAGATTCGATCAGCCTCGTGCATATTCGCTCACGTCTCACGAGGACCCACATGAAAAATCGGATTTCGCGCCGGGCTTTCTTGTCCGCGAGCGCTGCAGCACCCGTCGCCATCGGTGTCGCCAGCACCGCCGCACCCTCTTCCATCGTGACTACCGCCAACCCGGGCCCGGGCAGCTGGGTGCGATGGCTCGACGACCATGCACCCAACGTGGCGCAAGGCGTCACCTGGGGCACGCCATGGCCGCGCGGCAAGGTCAAAAACGGCGCCCGCGACTTCGCGCTGCGCGACAGCGGCGGCAAACTCACCGCGCTCCAGAGCTGGCCGCTCGGTTATTGGCCCGACGGCTCACTCAAGTGGAGCGGGCACGCGCTCGCGCCCGATGCCGACGTCGGCAATGGCCCGTTCGAAGTCGTCGCGCAACGCGGCCCGAAGAGCTCGGCCACGGTCGCGGTGCGTGAGAGCGATGCGCACATCGAGATCGACACCGGTTCGTTCGTCTGCCGCATGCCGCGCAGCGGTGCCGCGCTCATCGCATCCATACAGCGCGGCGGGCGCGAGCAACTGCGCGACGGCAAACTGGTGCTGCTGCGTCAGGATCGCGCCTCCTCCAGCGACGGCGCGGTGACCACCAGCACGTTCGAGAGCGCCATCGAGAAAATCACCGTCGAGCAATCCGGCCCCGCGCGCGCGGTGGTCAAGGTGGAAGGCAAGCACGCGGGCGGCGGCCGCGCGTGGCTGCCGTTCACCCTGCGCTTCTATTTCTATGCCGGCAGCGACGCCCTGCGCGTGCTGCACACCATCGTCTTCGACGGCGACGAGAACAAGGATTTCATTCGCGGCATAGGCTTGCGCTTCTCGACGCCTCTGTCGGATCCCCTCCACGACCGCCACGTGCGCTTCGTGGGCACCGGCGACGGAGTGTTCGGCGAAGCAGTGCGCGGGCTCACGGGCCTGCGCCGCGATGCCGGCAAGGCGGCGCGCGAGGCGCAGGTGGAGGGCCGCGCGGCCGACAAGATCGCCCCGGCGGTCAACAACCTGCTGCAGTACATCCCGGCATTCGGCGATTGGACACTGCTGCAGCCGAACGCGGACTCATTCACCATCCGCAAGCGCACGGCCGACGGCCACGCGTGGCTGGATTCCTCCGCCGGATCGCGGTCGGGCGGCCTCGGCTACGTCGGCGGGCCCGCGGGTGGCGTCGCCTTCGGCATCCGCAATTTCTGGCAGAGCCATCCGGCGCAACTCGACGTCCGCGGCGCGGATAAGGATTCCGCCACCGTGACGATGTGGGTGTGGGCGCCCGAGGCGTCGCCCATGGACCTGCGCTTCTACCACGACGGTCTCGGCCAGGACACGTACGAGAAACAATACGACGGCGGCCTCGCAATCACTTACGAGGACTACGAGCCCGGCTTCGGCACGCCGCTGGGCGTCGCGCGCACCAGCGAGCTGTCGTTGTGGATCTTGCCCGCCACGCCGCCGCGCGCGCGCATCGCCGAGATGGCTGCCGCGCTGCGCGAACCTTCCATGATCGTCGCCACGCCGCAAACCACCGTGGATTCCGGCGTATTCGGTCACGCGCTGTCGCTGCCGGCGCAGACCCCCGCGGCGCACGCCGGACTCGAGAAACAGCTCGACTGGATGTTCGATTTCTATCGCGGCCAGCAGGATCAGCGGCGCTGGTACGGCTTCTGGAATTACGGCGACGTCATGCACACGTACGATTTCGATCGTCACACGTGGCGCTACGACGTCGGCGGCTTCGCCTGGGACAACTCCGAGCTCGCGACCGACGTGTGGCTGTGGATGTACTTCCTGCGCACGGGCCGCGCCGACACGTTCCGCTTCGCCGAGGCCATGACGCGCCATACCGGCGAGGTGGACGTGCATCACCTCGGCAGGTTCGCGCCGCTCGGCTCGCGTCACAACGTGCAGCACTGGGGATGCTCGGCCAAACAACTGAGAATCAGCACTGCCTTGAACCGGCGCTTCTATTATTTCCTGACCGGCGACGAGCGCGTCGGCGATCTCATGCGCGAGCAGATAGAGGCCGCGCGCACGCTGCGCACGATCGCGCCGGGACGCAAGCTCGCCAACGCGGCGGAGCGGCACCTCGAAGATCCGAACGGCAACTTCGCCTACCTCGGCTTCGGCACCGACTGGGGCTCGCTCGCCAGCGCCTGGCTCACCGAGTGGGAGCGCACCCGCGATCCGAAAATCCGCGACCGCCTCATCGCGAGCATGAAGACCATCGGCGCGCAGCCGCGCGGGTTCTTCACCGGCAGCGAGCGGTTCAACCTCACTACCGGCGCCTTCGACATCTCGAAGGACGACAAGGTCAGCGTCTCGCACCTGTCGGCCGCGTTCGGCCTGCCCGAGGTCTGCGCGGAGTTGATCGAGCTGTTCGGCGTACCCGAGTTCGAGCGCGCCTGGCTGCAGTACTGCGAGCTCTACAACGCGCCGCCCGAGGAGCAGAAGGCCGCGCTCGGCGAGGCGCTGGGCGGCACCAACCTGCAGCAGGGTCACGCGCGCCTCACCGCGTTCGCGGCGTATCGGAAGAAGGACGCGAAGCTCGCGACGCGCGCCTGGACGGAGTTCAGCGACGGCCGCGCCGGCTATGGCCGGCGCCAGGAATTCACGTCGAAACGCATCGAGGCGCCGGCGGTGATCAATCCGGTGGACGAAGGCCCGGGCATCTCGACGAACTCGTCCGCGCAGTGGGGACTCGCCGGCATCGTCACCCTCGCCTATACCAAAGGGCTGGCCTGAGGCCAGGCGCGGATCCGAGGTGAGCTGACGTGCGCACCGCTGTTTTCTGCGGTGTACTGCTGTCGGCCTGCGCGGCCACGCAGGCGGCGGACACTCTGACTCTGCCGCTGTCCGGCACCGGTGCGGACGGTGAGAAGCCGGTCTACTGGGACTTCAGGCTCGATGCCGGGCGTGGGCAGATCGCGCAGAAGTGGACGCGCATCGTCGTGCCCTCGTGCTGGGAGCAGCAGGGTTTCGGGTCTTACTACTACGGCACACAGGGGCGCGGCAAACCGGACACCGATCCCGTGATCCCGAAGGAAACCGGCACGTATCGCCGCACGTTCGAGGTACCCGCGAGCTGGAAAGACCGCGCGATCCACCTCGTGTTCGAGGGCGCGATGACCGACACCAGCGTCACCATCAACGGCCGGTCGGCGGGCCCGACGCACCAGGGCGGCTTCTACCGTTTCAGCTATGACATCACGGCGCTCGTGAAGCCCGGCCGCAACGACATCGAGGTGAGTGTTTCGAAGGAATCCGCGAACGCCAGCGTGAATCACGCCGAGCGGCGCGGTGACTACTGGACGTTCGGCGGCATTTTCCGGCCGGTGTGGCTGGAGGCGCGGCCCGCGTGGCACATCGAGCGCGTGGCCATCGACGCGCGGGCGGATGGTTCGCTGTTGGCGCGCGTGTATTTGGATGGCGCGCCTGGAAGCACCGCCCCGGGCGCGAGCGTGCGCATCCAACTACTCGATGCCGCCGGCAAGCCATTCGGCACGCCGCTCGAGTCGCCGGCCACCGGCAGGGAGGTCGCCGTCACCGGCAGGTTCGAATCGCCGGCGACCTGGAGCGCCGAAACGCCGCGCCTGTACACGGCGCGCGTCTCACTACTCGCGAATGGCCGGGAGCTGCACCGGCGCAGCGAGCGCATCGGCTTCCGCACGATCGAGGTGCGGCCCAACGACGGCGTGTATCTCAACGGCCGCAGGATCGTGCTCAAGGGCATCAACCGCCACAGCTTCCGGCCCGCCACCGGGCGCACGCTGACGCGCTCCGAGAACTACGCCGACGCGCGGCTGATCCGTGGCGCGAACATGAACGCGGTGCGCATGTCTCACTACCCGCCCGATCCGGCGTTTCTCGAGGCCGCCGACGAGCTCGGGCTCTACGTGCTCGACGAGCTCGCCGGCTGGCAGGGCTACTACGACACGCCCACGGGCGCACGGCTCATCGGCCAGATCGTCCGGCGCGACGAGAATCATCCGAGCATTCTCTTCTGGGACAACGGCAACGAAGGCGGCTGGAACCGCGAGAACGACTCCGAATTCGATCGCTGGGACGTGCAGCGCCGCCCGGTGCTGCATCCCTGGGCCATTCACAGCGGCATCAACACGGATCACTACGAGAATTACGACAGCACAGTGAAGCTGTCCGCCGGCCCCGAGATCTTCATGCCCACCGAGTTCCTGCATGGACTCTACGACGGCGGCATCGGCGCGGGTCTGCGCGACTACTGGGACGTCATGGGCCGCAGCCCGACAGTGGCGGGAGGCTTTTTCTGGGCCTTCGCCGACGAGGGCATCGAGCGCACCGACCGGGACCGCCGCATCGACAACGTCGGCAATGCCGCACCCGATGGCATCGTGGGCGCGCACCACGAGAAGGAAGGCAGCTACTTCGCGGTCAGGCAGATCTGGTCGCCGGTCCAGGTCAGCGGCCTGTCGTTCGCGCCCGGCAAACTGAGCCTGCGCATCGCGAACGAATACGACTTCATCGATCTCGCGGACCTCACCTTCGAATGGCGGATGCTGCGCATGCCGCGCCCCGATGCCCCGGGCGGCGCGAAGCAGCTGGGCGCGGGCGTTGTCCGCGCGCCGAGGGTCGCAGCGCGAGAGACGCGCGATTGGGAGATCCGGCTGCCGGTCGCGAGCCTGACGACCGACGATGTCGTCGAGCTGACCGCAATCGGACCGGGCCGCGAGCCGATCGCGAGCTGGACCCTGCGTGGCAGTGCGCAGCCGCCGCGCGCCGCCGACCTGGTTCTCTCCCGGCCACCCAGTCGCGCCGGCAACGTGGTGGTGAGTGGCGCCTATTCGCTGGAGTTCGATGCCGCGACCGGCGCGCTCGCCCACGTCACGAAAGACGGCCACACGTTCGACCTGCGCGGGCCACGGCTCGCGGCATGGCAGCGCGAGCCGGGGAAACGCACGTTCAGCGCCGCCGCGGGAACACCAGGTCTCACGAGCCTCGAGCTGCTGCCCGCGGGCGGCGAGCTCCTCGCGCGTGCGCGCTACGACGGCGCGCTGCGCGAAGTCACCTGGCAGCGGCACGACGACGAGATCGTCGTGCAGTACGCCATTGCCTACGAAGGCGCCGCCGACATCCTCGGGGTGCAATTCGATTTTCCGGAAGGCGACGTGACCGGCAAACGCTGGGTGGGCGAAGGCCCGTATCGCATCTGGAAAAACCGCGAGGCGGGAACGGTCTTCGGGCTTCATGCCACGGACTATTCGCGCTCGATCCCGGGAGAGACGTATCACTACCCCGAGTTCGAGGGTTTCTTCGGAGCGTGGAGCTGGCTCGAAATGCGTACACGCGGGGGCAAGGTGCTGTTTCGCAACACCGGTGACGTGCCCTACTTCGGTCTGTACCGGCCCTCGCCCGTCGCACAGCCGGTGCTCGACCTGCCGGACCTCGGCTGGTCGTTCCTGCACGCCGTGCCTCCCATCGGCACGAAGTTCGCGCTGGCCGATGTGCTCGGCCCGCAATCGCAGCCCGCAACCTTCGCCGGAACGCTGAGCGGAACGATTGCGCTGCGGCTCGTGCCGCGCGAATGAGCGCGGACGAGCCGTATCGCAGGCGCGTTCCCGAGCGCTTTTTCTCTCACTTCGTTCCCGGCAAGCGCATTACGTAAAACTATCGAGTTGCGCGGACGGGCGCTGTTCCCTAGCATGACACCGGTAGCATTTGCGGCCCAGACCGCGAAGCACGACGAAAAATACTTTCGGGTAGGGGGATCTCAATGAAGAGCTTTGCTTCGGCGGCGCGTATTTCTGCGCTCGTCATGATGGCCGCGTTCGCGCTCACGGGTTGCAAGAAGGCCGATGCGCCCGTCTTCAGCCCGGCGCCGGGAACCTACACCGCTTCAGTGACGGTGACGATGACCAGCGCGACCTACGGCGCGATCATCGTGTACACCACCGATGGATCGAAGCCGAGCTGCGAGAAAGAGCACGGCACCATCTATAACGCCCCCATCACCCTCACGGAGACCACGACGCTCAAGGCCATGGCCTGCGCGCTGCTGCGCGCCGAGAGCCCGATCACGAGCGGCACTTACACCATCAAGCCGCCGGAGACGGTGGCGACCCCGACCTTCAGCCCGGCCGCGGGGACGTACATCAGCACGCAGTCGGTCGCCATCGCCACCGCGACGGCCGATGCGACCATCCGCTACACCAGCGACGGCAGCGCACCCACCTGCGCCAGCGGCACTATCTACTCTGGCCCGGTCGAGGTGGCCGTCAACACGACGCTCAGCGCCGTCGGCTGCGCCACCGGCAAGCTCGACAGCGCGGTCGCGAGCGCGGAATACGTGATCACACCGCCGGCCGCGGCGCCGGTGTTCGATCCCGCTCCGGGCGCGTACACGGGCGAGCAGCACGTGACGCTCACGTCCGCCACGCCGGGCGCTTCGTTCCGCTACACCACGGATGGCACGAGCCCGAGCTGCGCCGTCGGCACCAGCTATGGTGGCCCGATCACGATCGGCAATTCGCTGACGTTGAAGGCCGTTGCCTGCGCGACGGGCTACTCCGACAGCCCGGTCACGAGCGGCGGCTACGACATCACGATTCCGCCGCCGCCGTCCGTCTGGCACAGCGTCGACATCGACAATCTCGCCGTCAATCCGCCGATCTTCGCCGGCGGCTCGACGTCGACGAACGAGAACGGCGACGCCGTGAACATCTCGGGCCGCGGCAAGTTCGAGAGCGCCGCCCAGGTATTCCGCTTCGTGTATGCCAGCGTCAGCGGCGACTTCGTGTTCACCGCGCGTCTCGACGGGGTCGATTTCGCGGGTCTCGCCAGCAGCCAGGCGCGCGTCGGCCTGTTGCTCACGCCGGACTTCACGCAGACGGCTACCAACCTCATCTACGGCGGCACGATGGTGGTGGGCGACGGCACGCAGCGGCGCACCGATCGCATCGCGGTCGGCAATTCGGCCACGAGCAACATCACCGTGACGGGCACCGGCGCGCGCTACCTCAAGCTCACGCGCACCGGCAACACCTACCAGGCCGCCATTTCGATGGACGGTGGCACCACCTATGTCTCTTCGGCCGTACGCACGTTTACGGCGGGCCTCCCGCAATCGCTGTACGTCGGCTTCGCGGTCAGCTCCAGTAACAACACCAACATCAACGCGGCCGCGACCTTCAGCGACGTGCACATCCGCGACGCGGCCGGCAACCAGATCATCGGGCCGAACGAGTTCACGGGTGACATCGGCTCACCCACCCCGGGCGGGCCCGGTGGCGGCGGTCCGACGACGCCTCCGACCGGCCCCTCGCACCCCGAGGACCTCTCGCAGGGTGCGACGCCGCCGGAACCGGCGCTGGTTGGTGACGTGTTCCGCTACAACCTCGAAGGCTTCGCGGCCGGCGCGGTGACCGGCGGCGGCAACGTGCCGGAGAGCGACGCGCGCTATCGCAAGGTGACCACGGCCACCGAGCTCGTGGCCGCGATCAACGACGCGAAGGCGTCGGGCGCGAACCCGGTGAAGGTCATCGAGATCATGAACGATCTCAACATGGGCTGGAACGAGGTCGGCACGCTGCTGCAGGCGCAGCCCAGCAACCCGCTGCGCCAGAACATCGCGCCGAAGAAGCATCCCGCGCTGATCGCGAGCGGCGTGACGCTGCTCGACATCCAGAACTTCAACGGCCTCACTATCTACTCGAAGAACGGCGCGACCATCCGGCACGCCGAGTTCAACATCAAGAACGGCACGAACCTCATCCTGCGCAACCTCAAGTTCGACGAGCTGTGGGAATGGGATGAAGGCACCCGCGGCCAGTACGACGCGAATGACTGGGACTTCGTGACCATCGGCGACGGCGGCGGCGTCACGTCGGGCATCTGGGTCGATCACTGCACGTTCACGAAGGCCTACGACGGCGTGCTCGACATCAAGAAGGGCGCCAGCGCCATCACGATCTCGTGGACTGAAGTCACACCGGCAGCCACCGGGCCCGGCAGCTTCGTGCAGCGCCAGTTCGACGAGCTCGAGACGAACCGCGCGACCAACACCATGTACAACCTGCTGCGCACGTACTTCTCGCAGGAGCAGGTCGTCGCGATCGCGCTGCCGCAGAAGAAGGGCCACCTGATCGGCTCCACAGATCTGGAAGGCATCACGAGCTACACGGTGACCCTGCACCACAATCTCTACAAGGATCTGCAGGACCGCATGCCGCGCCTGCGCGGCGGCGACGTGCACGGCTACAACCTGTTCGTCGACAGCTCGAATGCGCGCATCGTGAAGGACATGCGTGACGGCATCGTCGCGGCGAATCCGCCGCTCGCGACCGCGCTGTCCTCGCAGTACAGCTTCAGCGTCACGTCGCAGGGGTCGATCTCGACGGAAGGCGGAGCGGTGCAGATCGAGTCGAGCGTGTTCTGGGGCGTGCTTACGCCGTTCCGCAACAACCAGACCGACGTGAACAACCCGGCCTACACGGGTGCGATTCAGGGCTCGGACATCCTCCACATCCTGTTTGCCAGCGATACCTCTTTCATGCCGGCGGCATCGCAGCAGATGACGTTCTCTGACCGCGGCTTCGTGTGGGCGTCGTGGCAGGGCAACAGCGACGACCCGCTGAGCTCGCTCGGTCCGCGGCAGGCGCCGCAGATTCCGTTTGCGTGGCACAACGGTGGATTGACGTACCTGTACTCGATGGACCCGGTGGAAACGCTGGGCCCCTTGCTCAGCGGGCCGCAGGGCGCAGGCGCCGGAAAGATCGGGCTCACGACGGGCCAGTGGCTCAACGTCACCAACTGAAGACGGTCGCCGGGTGGGGCGCTCGTCCCCCACCCGGCGCCGATTTCTCCGATTCCTAAACCCCCTGGCGGGATGCCAAGACCGGCATTCCCCGCCGGTTTGTCCGCGTTATGATCTCCGCACCGGCACGGGAATACCCGACAGTCCGCCGGTAGTTAGGGGGATTTCATGAGCTTCAAGAAGATCGCGCTCGGCGCGGCCATCGCCGTCACCGTCACCGGCTGCTTTTTCGACTTCCCGGACCCGACCGTCGATCCGGCCACCGTCACGCTCAACGACCGCGCGGTGCACGACCCCTCCGTCATCCGCGATTCCGACGGCACCTTCTACGTGTTCGGCTCGCACCTGGCGGCCGCGAAGTCCACCGACCTCATGCAGTGGGACTACATCGCCAACGGCCTGGACGCCGCGAACCCGCTGTGGAGCACGATCCCGCTCGCGGGCAACCAGTGGACCGGCATCCCCGGCTCCTGGGCCGCGGACGTCATCAAGCTCAAGGACGGCAAGTACCACTTCTATTACAGCTTCTGCGGCATTCCGCCCGGCGGTCAGTGCACCGGCCCGCGCGCGTATCTTGGCAGCGCGGTATCCGATCGCATCGACGGCCCCTATGTCGACCAGGGCATCTTCCTGCGGTCGGGCATGAGCGCGGCGGAAATCGCCGCCGGCATGGGTCCCGAAGGCGTCACCAGCTACAACGCGTTCGTGATGCCCAACACCATCGACCCGGACGTGTTCTACGACGCCAAGGGCAAGCTGTGGATGGTCTACGGCTCGTATTCGGGCGGCATATTCATCCTCGAGATGGACGAGGCCACCGGCAGGCCCACGCCCGGCCAGGGCTACGGCAAGCACCTGGCCGGCGGCGACCACGCGCAGATCGAGGGCGGCTACATGCTCTACAGCCCCGAGTCGCGCTACTACTATCTATTCATGTCGTTCGGCGGGCTCGCGGCCAACGACGGCTACAACATCCGCATTGCGCGTTCCAAGAATCCGAACGGCCCCTTCCTCGACGCCGAGGGCCGGGACATGGTGGGCGCGCGCGGCCCCCAGTCGAACATCGCGCCATTTGGCGTCAAGCTCATGGGCGGCTTCAACTTCGCCTCGGCGGTGGGCGATACGGAGCGCGAGCGCGGCTATCTGTCGCCGGGCCACAACTCGGCCTACTACGACCCCAAGACCCGGCAGCATCTGCTGATCACGCACACGCGCTTTCCGAACCGCGGCGAGGAGCACTCGATCCGCGTGCACGAGATGTACGTGAACAAGGACGGCTGGCTGGTGGCCTCGCCGCATCGTTACGTGCCCATCAAGGGCAAGAACGTGGTCGACACCACCGACATCCTCGGCGACTACAAGCTCATCAATCTCGGCAAGGACATCAATCGCGCGGCGAAGCAGTCCCTCTACGTGACGCTCAACTGGGACTACACCATCAGCGGCGAGGCCACGGGCCGGTACAAGCGTGACGTGTCCGATCCGAACCGCATCGTGCTGCTGCTCGACGGCATCGCGGAGCCGTTCGAGGGCATCCTGCAATGGCAGTGGAACGAGGCCGCCGGGCGCATCACGCCCATCTTCACGGCGGTGTCGTCGAAGGGCGTGTCGCTGTGGGGCTCGCGCATGGAGACGCGCGCGAAGCATGAGGTGCTCGCCGACGTCGCGGCCGCGCTCAGCCTGCCGGGCGCCGCCAAGGACAATGCGCTGACGCTGCCCACGCGCGGCGCGCGCGGCACCGCCATCACCTGGACGTCTAGCAACGAGGACGTCGTCGCCACCGACGGCACCGTCACCCGGCCGAACGTCGGCGAGGGCGACCAGGTGGTCATGCTCACCGCCAGCCTGTCGCTCGGCGGACAAACCACTTCGCGCACCTTCACCGTGAACGTGCCGCAGCGCCTGCCGTTCAACCGCGCGGCGCAGTATTCGTTCGAGAACGGCCTGACCGACGCGCTCGGCCGGCTCGCGGCCGGCACGGCCACGGGCGACCGCGTGTGGAACCTCGGCAGTGTCGGCTTCGACGCGGGCCGGGAGGGACAGGCGCTGCGTCTCAACGGCACGAACGGCGTGCGCCTGCCGTCCAACCTGATCTCCAACTACGAATACACGGTCTCGTTCTGGATCAACCCGACCGCCATCACGCCGTTCACCACCGGCTTCTTCGGCGCGGTGAACGAGCAGGTGGACCCGAACAACGGCTTCCGCTTCTCGACGCAGTGGCTGTCCTTCCTGCCGCAGAGCTGGGACGGCAACACCATGCTGTGGAGCGGCAGCGACCGCTTCTTCGACGGCAGCGCCGGCCGGCGCATCCCGGTGGGGACGTGGAGCCACATGGCGTTCTCGGTGAACCGCGGCGTGGTGTCGGTGTACCTCGATGGCGTGCGGCGCTTCAACGCCGGCACTCTCACCGACTTCTTCTCGACGCGTCCCGGCATCTTCGCGCTGGGCGTGAACTACTGGGATCTGCCCTTCAACGGCATGATCGACGAGCTCAAGGTCTACGAGGCCAGCCTCTCGGCCGCGGAGATCCGCGCGCTCGACATCGATCACCTGTCGAACGAGCAGCTCATCGTCTCGGCCGCGGCGCAGCTCAGCCTCGGGGATACCACGGCGGTGCGCGCCGACCTCAAGCTGCCGCGCACCGGCGCGTACGCGTCGGCGGTGAGCTGGCAGTCGTCGAACCCGGCGGTGCTGTCGACGCGCGGCAAGGTCACCCGGCCGGGCCGCGACCAGCCCGACGTGGACGTCACCCTCACCGCGACCATCTCGCTCAACGGCCAGGTGACCGCCAAGAGCTTCACCGTGCGCGTGAAGTCGCTGGCGCCGCCGGTGCCGGTGGCGGCCTATCTATTCGAGGACAATCTCGACGAGGCCGCAGGCAGGGTCGCGCCCGGGGTCGTAATCGGTGATCGCATCTTCAACGCCGGCGGCAGCGTGTCGTACGCGAACGGCGCCGTGCATCGCGCGCTGGTGCTCAACGGCGCCTCGGGCGTGCGCCTGCCGGACAACCTGGTGCGTGACCGCACGTATTCCATCTCGATGTGGCTCAACCCCAGCGCCGCGACGCAGTTCACCACCGCGTTCTTCGGCTGGGCGACCGACTCGAGCTGGATCAGCGTGGTGCCGCGCGGGCCCGGTGGGTTGCAGCACACCATGCTGTGGTCGGGCTCGCAGTTTTTCGACGGCACGTTCAACTCGCAGATCCCGGTGGGCGAGTGGTCGCATCTCGTGATGGCCGTGAACAATGGCACGCTGACGCTGTACCTCAACGGCCAGCTGGTGAACACCATGACCAACTTCCCGGATGTATTCACGCCGGCGGCGGCGACACAGTTCACGCTGGGCGTGAACTTCTGGGACGTGCCGTACAACGGGCTGATCGATGAGCTGAAGATCTACGACGAGGCCATCCCGCAGGAGAACATCGCCGAGCTGTACGCGGAGCATTAATGGGGACATTCCTCATTTCGCTGTAACAATCGATCTTCGCAATGGATTGATGAGGTCGCGCGGACTCGTTCGCGAGTCCGCGGTCTTCCCGCCGGCGCCAAGCCTTTTCTGGCGATTCGCGCGCCTTTCGCATCGCCGGCAGCGGCCCGGCGAACATTAGTCTGTGCGCATGCCGCGCACATCACGGGCCGTCGTCGGAGGCTACTGCTATCACCTGTTCAATCGAGGCAACAACCGCATGCGGTTGTTTCACGAGCGCGCGGACTACATTGCGTTTCAATGGCTGCTGGCGGAAGCCTGCGATGAAGTCGACGTTCCGGTGCTCGCGGTGTGTGTCATGCCCAACCACGTTCACCTCGTCATGCAGCCGCGTGAGAACTGCGACCTCGCACGATGGACGCACTGGCTGTTCACGACCCACGTCCGCCGATATCACAAGAAGTACGACACGAGCGGCAGTGTCTGGCAGGGGCGATACAAGGCTTCGCTCATTCAGCAGGATGCGCACCTGCTGACCGTCTTGCGCTACGTCGAACGCAATGCGCTGGCCGCAAACCTCGTCCGTCGCGCCGAGCATTGGGAGTGGGGGAGCCTGCACTGGCGGCAACACGGCACGTCGCCGCTTCGCCTGGCGCCGTCTCCACTGCCATTGCCCAGCGGGTGGACGGATTTCGTCAACGCGCCGCAGTCACCGGCGGAGGTCGCGGCTATCCGTTCGGCCTTCGAGCGCCAGGCGCCATACGGCGAAGAAGGTTGGCGCGCACGAATCGCCGCGGAATGCGGTCTGGAGCAGACGATTGCGCCGCGCGGGCGACCGCGGCGCGCAAGTGTGACAACGAAATGAGGAATGTCCCCATTTATTCCGCCGGCACTTCGTGCGTCAGGTCCACGTCGCCATCGGCGGACTCGCGCGGCCCGTACGGGTCGGCTTTCGTGGGCGTCCGTACCGGAAACCTGCGGCTGCTCTGCCAGCGCTTGGGCCGCGGCTCATAGCCGGCCGGAACCGCGAAGCCGACGCGGCGCGCGGCGCGCTCCACCGGGTGCTCCGCCGGCGTGTTGAGATCGAGGAACAGCCAGCGCACGACGCGATACGTGAAGCGCCACAGGAACAGCGTGAACAGCGCTTCGAAGAAAGTCACCAGGAATGCCAGCAGCGGATTGTAGAGCGCGGCGCGCGCATGGAATTTGTGCGCGGCGCGCTCGGTGTTGATCTCGATGCTATCGTAGAAACTCGGCACCACGAGCAGCGTGAGCATCGTGGACACGATGGTGCCCCCGATGATGGCGATTGCCATCGGCGAGTAGAACTCGCCACCCTCGCCGATGCCGATGGCCACCGGCATCATGCCGGCCACCAGCGCGAACGTCGTCATGAGAATGGGGCGCAGGCGCACCCGGCCCGCGTGCATCAGGGCCTCCTCGCGGTCGATGCCGCGCCGCTCTTCCTCACGCGCGCAGTCGAGCAGCAGGATGGCGTTCTTCGCCACCAGGCCCATGAGCATGATGACGCCGATGAGGCTCATGAGATTGATGGTGCCGCCGCTCAAGTTCAGCGCCAGCACGACGCCGATCAGTGACAGCGGCAGCGACAGCATGATGGCGATGGGCGCGGTGAACGAGCCGAACTGCATCACCAACACCAGGTACATCACGCCGATGCCCATGACCAGCGCGATGATCATCTCGGTGAACAGCTCCGCCTGGTCGCGCGATGCGCCGCCCAGGCCGGTGCCGAAACCCTGCGGGAAATCCAGCGTCTTCGCGAGCTCCTGCGCCTTCTTGGTGACCGTGCCGGCGTCGACGCCCTGCACGTTCGCGGACACGGTGACGGTACGGTTGCCGTTGTAGTGCTGAATGCGCGACGGCCCCTTGTCGATGGTGATCGTGGCGATCTGTTCGAGCGGCACCATCATGTTCGTTCCCGCCACCGAGATCGGCAGATGCTCGATGTTCGAGGCATCGAGCCGGTCCTCGGGATGCAGCCGCACGGCGACGTCGCGCGACTCGCCGGTGGGATCGACCCAGTCGCCCACCTCGACGCCCGCGAACGCCACGCGCAACGTCTGCGCGGCGTCGTTGACCGAAATGCCGAGCTGGTTCGCGAGCCCGCGATCGAGCTCGATGCGCAGCTCGTCCTTGGGATCCTGCTCGGACAGACTCACGTCGACGGCGCCGGGGATCTGCCGCAGCTTCGCCATGAACTGATTCGTGAGCTCCATGAGCTTGCGCGAGTCGGTGCCGTAGAACTGGATCTGGACCGGCTTGCGCGGGCCGTTGTTGAGGTCGTCGAGCACCACGTATTCGGCGCCCACCAACTGCTTGAGCTTTCCGCGCAGATCGGCGGCGATCTGCGCCAGCGAGCGCGACCGGTCGCCCTTGTCGCCGACGTCGACCCACACGCGGCCGCCGGTGGAATTCACGCGGCTGTCGGTGGCCTTGGTCTCCGGCATGGTGCGCGCGATCTCCGCGGCCTTCTCCACCTTGCTGCGCGAATACTCGAGGCTGGTGCTCGAGGGAGAGCGCACCTCGATCGCGAGCGTCCCGTAGTCGGACTTGGGCAGGAATTCACTGCCGCCGAGCGCGACCTGGTAGACCAGCGACAGCACCAGGATCACGAATGCGCCGCACGCCATCCAGATGCGGTGATGCAGGGCCCACTCGATGACCTTGCCGTAGCGGTTCGCCTGGGTATCGAACCAGAGGTTGAACCGCGCCAGCACTTTGGAGATGCCGCGCCGCTCGGCCGTCGAGTGACCCGGCGGATCGCCCCAGTACGCCGACAACATCGGATCGAGCGTGAACGAGATGAACAGACTCACCAGCACCGAAGCCACCACCGTGACGGCGAACGGCCGGAACCATTCGCCGGCGCCGCCCCCCATGAACGCCACCGGCACGAACACCGCGACGATCGAGAACGTCGTGGCGGTGACCGCCAGGCCGATCTCGGAGGTGCCGTTGCGCGCCGCCGTGATGCGGTCCTCGCCGCGTTCCATGTGCCGGACTATGTTCTCGCGCACGACGATGGCGTCGTCGATGAGCACGCCGATGGCCAACGACAGTCCCAACAAGGTCATGAAGTTCAGCGTGAAGCCGCACAGCCAAACGGCGATGAACGCCGCGATCGCCGAAGTGGGCAGCGACAGGCCGGTGATCAGCGTCGAGCGCCAGGAATTCAGGAACGCATACACCACGAAGATGGTGAGGCCG
The DNA here is from genome assembly GCA_044871085.1 of Steroidobacteraceae bacterium. Taxonomy (GTDB): domain Bacteria; phylum Pseudomonadota; class Gammaproteobacteria; order Steroidobacterales; family Steroidobacteraceae; genus CADEED01. The sequence goes on from JBIOZI010000055.1 coordinate 17,016, forward strand.
GCGCCAAAGATCAGCGCGTGGATGACGTTGTCGAGGTTCTGCTCCGCCTCTTCGCCGCCGTCGTAGGTGACCTCGAGCTTGGTGCCCTGGGGCAGCGTCTTGTTGATCTTCTCGACCTCGTCGCGCACGCTCTTCGCCACCGACACCGTGCTCGCCTCGCGCGAGCGGATCACCGACAGGCCGACATTGGGCTGGCCGCTGCGCAGTGAATAACTGCCTGGCTCGGCGAATCCATCCTCCACGGTGGCCACCTGGCCGAGCCGTACCACCTCGCTGCCCTGGCGCTTGACGACGATGTTGTTGAATTCGACCGGCGTCTCGATGCGCCCGACCAGGCGGATGTTCTGCTCGTCGAGCTCGCCTTTCACCCGGCCGACGGGCGCGTTGGTGTTCTGCGCACGCAGCGCGCTCACCACCTCGCCCGCCGACACGTTGTACTCGCGCAGCTTCTGCGCGTGCAGCAGCACGGACAGCTCGCGATGCAACGAGCCGTCGACATTGATCATCGCGACGCCGTTGACGCCGCGCAGCTGGTCCGCCAGCACGTCTTCGGCGAGGCGCGAGATCTCGGCGTGCGTCTGCTTGGTCGATGACAGCCCGAGATTCATGATGGGCTCGGCGGAAGGGTCGCGCCGGTACAGCACCGGCTCGCGCATTTCGATCGGCAGCTTGTAGCGGACCGAGGCGATCGCGTTGCGGATCTCATCGCCCGCCTGCGACATGTCCTTCTTGAAGTCGAAGATGATGGTGAAGTTGGCGTTGCTCTCCGAGGCGTTCGACCACATCTCGTAGACCTGCGGGATGCTCTGCAGCGGCTTCTCGACCCGGTTGATGATCTCGCGCTCGACCGTCTCCGGCGACGCGCCCGGATACGGGAAATTCACCGAGATCACCGGGTTCTCGACATCGGGTATCTGGTTGACGCGCAGATTCTTCAGCGCGAGCAGGCCCAGACACATGAGCACGATGATGATGGCGACCGTGGTGACCGGCTGCTTGATGCTGAAATTGGAAAGGAACATCCGCGCTCTCCTATTTCTCGACCACCATGGCGGGCTTGGCTGCGGTGCCGGTCTGCACTTCCTGTCCTTCTTTCAAAGTGACATTGGGGAAACGCAGCACCTTGTCGCCTTCGGCGAGGCCGCTCTTGAGCGCGAATGCGCCGGTGCGCACGTCGCGATCGCCCAGCGCCACGGGTACTTTCTGGAGCTTGGCACCGTTCACGCGCCAGGCGAATGCGTTGTCGCCTTCGCGCACCACGGATGCGCTCGGCAGAGAGATGGTCGCGTTACTGCGAGTCTCGACGCGCCCTTCGGCGTAGAGCCCGGCGACGTTGGGCAGCGTCTGCGCGCTGTCGAACTTCACCAGCACCTCCACCTGCCGCGTCGTGACGTTCGCCGCCGGATTCACGCGCGTGACCGTGCCCGTGAAGTCGCGCTCACTGAAGCCGTGAATGCGAAACCACACGTGCTGCCCGGCTTCGATCTCGCCGACGCTCTCGGCCGACACCAGGCCTTCGAATCGCAGCGACGCCGGATCGATGACTTTCAGCAGTTCCTTGCCGATCTGCGCGGTGTCGCCCGCCGACACCTTGCGGTCGCTGACGATGCCGTCGAACGGCGCGCGCACTTCGGTGCGCTCGAGCTGCTGGCGCGCGGTGACGACGCGCGTGCGCGCGGCCTCACGCTCGCTCTGCGCGGAATTGCGCTGGATCTCGACGTCCTCGACCTGCTGCGCGGACACGACGCCGGTCTCGCGCAGCTTCGTCATGCGCTGGAACTGGCGCTCCGACTGTTCGTACGCCTGTGCCGCCGCGCGCTCGGAAGCCTGCGCGGAATTGAGGCTGTCACGGATGGACGTTTGATCGAGGCGCACGAGCAGATCGCCGCGCCGCACCGGATCGCCGTTTTCCTTCATGACCGCGAGCACCACGGCGGGCACCTCGGCGCGCAGGTCGGCACGGCGCTCGGGTTCGACCGAGCCCGTGATGGACGGTCCCGAGGTCATCGCGCTGTTGCGCAGGGTCAGGATGTCCTCGCTCGAGAGCAGCAGCGCGGGCGGCGCCGCCGCGTCTGCGCTCGGCTTGCCAACGCCCTTGCCGCAAGCAGTGAGGCCGGCGACTCCAATGAAGATCAGGGAAAGGCAGATGGTGGGGTACTTTTTTGGCACGGGGTCTTCCTGTGGCGATCCGACATCTGACGTTCGAACAGCCCCTCGGGTTGCAGGTTGAACTCTCTAAAAGAGTGTTTCCATTGATAAATGTCATGCCGGCGGTGGGCGGACGGCCCGGCGGCGGGGGTTGCGGTATTCAACCCGGCGCATGGGTGCCCGGCGCAGGGGCCGAGAGTTTAGTAAGCGCCTGTTCTCAATGGAAGTTGGAATACCGAAACTGAACAACGCTCCGGCGCGTTTTAGAGCACTTCCACCGTCCGGATGGCCATGGCCCGTGCGGCTTGTGGCGCGTCCGGACCTACGATGACGTGCCAGGTGGCCGGGGCCACCCGCACCACCCCTCGAAAGCCGGCCGCCTCGAGCGCCGCCGCATCCACCTTCCCCGAGTCTTCGGCCTCGATGACGAGCCGCGTGGAATGCACGCCCACAGAGCGGAGGTTTGAACGGCCGCCCATCGCGGACACGAGCGCGGCCGCCGGCGTGCGCACCTCCGCGATGCGCACCGGTTCGGCCGAAGACGGTGCCGACTCGTCGCGCAGCGCCGTGCGCATGTCGCCCGCGAGCTGGTCGGCGACCGGACCCACAACCACCTGCAACGTCCCGGCGGCGGGACGCACGAAGCCGCGTGCGCCGAGGCGCTTGAGCATGCGCTCGTCGATCGCGTGGTTGTCTGCGACCACGAGCCGCAGCCGCGTCGTACACGCGTCGATGCCGATGAGATTGCGCGCGCCACCGAGCGCGCGCACCCAGTCGGCCGCGCCCTCGCCGGCCCGCGCGCCCACGTTGCGCGGCTGCGCGGGCTGCGCGTCCTCATCGGGCTCGCGTCCGGGCGTGGCGAGGTTGAAACGCCGGATCGCGAAGGTGAATACGACGTAGTACAGCGCGAAGTACGCCGCGCCGATCGGCAGCAGCCACAGCGGGCGCGTCGCCAGCGAGAAGTTGAGCACGTAGTCGAACAATCCAGCCGAGAACCCGAACCCGAGGTGCACGGAGAGCAGATCCATGACGACCATCGCGAGCCCGGTGAGCACCGCATGCACCACATAGAGAACCGGCGCGAGAAACATGAATGCGAATTCGATGGGCTCGGTGACCCCGGTGAGGAACGAGGTGAGCGCCATCGAGAACAACAGGCCGCCGACGGCCGCGCGCCGCTCCGGCCGCGCGGCGCGGTACATCGCGAGGCATGCAGCCGGCAGGCCGAACATCATCACGGGGAAGAATCCGCTCATGAACGCGCCCGCGGTGGGATCTTCCTTGAAGAAGCGGTTGAGATCGCCCGTCACGCCGCCGAAGTCCCCGACGAAGAACCAGGCGAGATTGTTGAGCACGTGGTGCAGGCCGGTGACGATGAGCACGCGGTTCAGCGCGCCGTAGAGAAACAGGCCGACTTCGCCGGAGGCCAGCACGGCGCGGCTCATGCCATCCATGCCGCGCTCGAGCGCGGGGAAACCCCAGCCAAATGCCAGCGCCAGCAGCAGGCCGGCGAGTCCGGAGACGATGGGCACGAAGCGCCGCCCGGCGAAGAACGCCAGATACGCCGGCAGCCTGATGTCGCTGAAGCGGTTGTAGAGCGCGCCCGCGATCAACCCCGAAATGATCCCCGCCGGCACGCTGAGCTTCGCGAGCTCTTTCGCGCGATACGCCTTGGCCGCCAGATCGACGGCGGCGCCGGTGAACGCCGCCACCGCCTCGGCCGGCACCACGATGAGCACTTCCGCGCCCTTGGTGGCAACCAGATAACACACGATGCCGGCCAGCCCCGCGGCGCCGTGGTTCTCGCGCGCCAGGCCCACCGCGACGCCGATCGCGAACAGGATGCCGAGGTTCGCGAAAATCGCCTCGCCGGCAGCGGCAATGGCGGCGATGTTCAGCAGGTCGGGCTGCCCCAGGCGCAGCAGCAGTGCCGCCACCGGCAGCACCGCGATGGGCAGCATCAGCGCACGCCCGAGTTTCTGCATTCCGCCGAGCAGTGTTTTCACGACGCGCTCCTCATCGGAACTCCTCGGCGAGCAGCGCGCGCACCTCGGCGGCGCTCGACGCGGCCAGCGCACGCTGTGCCACCGCGCGGCAGGTGTCGAGGGTGAGCCGGCCCACCAACTCCTTGATCTGCGGAATCATGGCAGGCACGGCCGACAGCTCCGTGACGCCGAGACCTAACAACACAGGCACCGCCTGGCGGTCGGAGGCGAGACCGCCGCACACCGCCACGGGTTTGCCCGCCGCCTGCGCCCCCTGCGTGGTGAGTGCGATGAGGCGCAGCACCGCGGGATGCACCGCGTCGATGCGCGCCGCGAGCTCGGGATGGCCGCGATCCATCGCCAGCGCGTATTGCGACAGATCGTTGGTGCCGATGGACAGGAAATCGACCTCGGCGGCGATCGCGCGCGCCAGCAGCGCCGCCGCCGGCGTTTCGATCATCGCACCCAGCGGAATCCTGCGGCCAGCCATCGTGGAAGTCATTCGATCCAACATCGCGCGAACTGCGCGTATTTCTGCGAGATCAGAAATCATCGGCAGCAGGATGCGCAGGTCTCCCGGCGTCGCCGCCAGCGCGCGCAGCTGCGTCTCGAGCAGGTCGGGACGTCGCAGCGTGGCGCGCACGCCGCGCAAGCCGAGCGCGGGGTTGTCCTCCGGCGGCATCGGGTAGTAAGGAATCGGCTTGTCGCCGCCGATGTCGAGCGTGCGGATCACGAGCGGACGATCTGCGAGGATCTCCGCGACCCTGCGGTAACAGTCGCGCTGCTCGCCCTCTTCGGGCGGCGTCGCGCGCTCGAGAAACAGGAACTCCGTGCGCAGCAGACCGCAGCCTTCGGCGCCCTGCTCCACCGCGTGCTGCGCGTCGGCGGGCGCACCGGTGAGGTTCGCGAATACTTCGATGCGTTCGCCGCCGGCGAGCCGGCAGTCGGCGCGGGCCCGCTCGCGCGCCCGTGCCTGGCGCGCGCGCGTCTCGGCGACCCGGCTGTGCGCGGTCGCGAGCGCGGCCGCGTCGGGTCGAACCGCCAGCGTGCCCGCATCCGCGTCGA
>JBIOZI010000056.1:0-5112 GCA_044871085.1 Steroidobacteraceae bacterium
GGGGAAATGGGGAATGTCCCCATTTTCCTAATCCCGAGAATCCCGACCAGGCACCACCCACCTCACCCCTCCGGCACGACGCGCAGCAGCTCATCGAGCCGCTCGATCGGATCCGCCATCTCGAGCAGCGTCTGCTTGTCGCCGAGATCGATGGGCAGCAGCTCCGCCAGCCGCGCGCCCACCCACGCGGCGTCGCCGAATTTTTTTTCCACCAACGCATATACCTCGGCCAACTCGTCGAGCGCACGGCGCACGGTGTGCCCGAGACGGGCGTACCCTTCCGGCAACGGCAACGCAACCTCCTGCGCCAGCCACTCCACCTCGGCCATGTTGAGCCCGTCCGGCGCGCGCCACACGCGCAGCACGCTGAACTTGCGCTCGCCGACGCACGAGATGCCCAGCAGGCCGTCCGGCAGCGTGTTGAAGTCCGCGATGCGCGCGCTGCAGCCCACCGTGGCGGTGGTCGCCACCTCGCCGGCCTCGTCGCCTTCGCGGATCAGCAGCACGCCGAACGGCAGCTGTTCGCGCATGCAGCGCCGCACCATGTCGGTGTAACGCGTCTCGAAGATGCGCAATGGCAGCGGACCACCCGGAAATAGAACGGTGTGCAGCGGGAACAACGGGATGACGCTGTCCGCCGTCATGACGTCAGGAGCGCGCCAGCGCCTCGAGTAGTTTGCCGTGCAGGCCGCCGAACCCGCCGTTGCTCATGATGAGCACCTGGTCGCCGGGCCGCGCCCCGCCCGCGAGACCGTCAACCAGTTCCTCCAGCGAGCGGGCGACCCGGCCTTTGGCGCCGAGGGACTGCACGGCCGCGGCCGCGTCCCAGCCCAGGTCGGGCGGCGCGAACATCCACACGGAATCCGCGGCCGCGAGCGACGGCGCGAGCGTCTCCCGGTGTACGCCCATCTTCATGGTGGCCGAGCGCGGCTCGAGCACCGCGACGATGCGCTTGTCACCGACCTTGCGCCGCAGGCCGTCGATCGTCGTGGCGATCGCGGTCGGGTGGTGCGCGAAATCGTCGTACACCGCGACCCCTTTCACTTCGCCGCGCAGCTCCATGCGGCGCTTCACGCCCGCGAATCCACCGAGCGCGGCGATGGCCTGGGCCACGCCGACCCCCGCATGGCGCGCCGCGCCGATCGCGGCCAGGGCATTCTCGGCGTTGTGCGCGCCTAACAACCCCCAGCGAACCGTGCCCGCGGACCGGCCGGACTCGAACACCTCGAACGCGGAATAGTCGCCGCCGTCCGCCACCCGCACCGACCACGCCGCGCCGGCGTCCGCTCGTGAAAAGCCCTCGCACGGCGTCCAGCACCCCATGTCGAGCACGGCCTTCAGGTTCGGGTCGGCCGCGTTCCAGAGAATGCGCCCCGACGCCGGCACCGTGCGCACCAGGTGGTGAAACTGCTTGTGGATGGCGCGCAGGTCGTCGTAGATGTCGGCGTGATCGAACTCGAGATTGTTGAGGATCACCGTGCGCGCGCGGTAGTGCACGAACTTCGCGCGCTTGTCGAAGAACGCCGTGTCGTATTCGTCGGCCTCGACGACGAAGAACTTCCGGCCGCCGAGCCGCGCGCTCACCGCGAAATTGCCCGGTACGCCGCCGATGAGAAAGCCCGGGTCGAGCCCGGCGGACTCGAGGATCCACGCCAGCATGCTGGACGTGGTGGTCTTGCCGTGCGTGCCGGCGACGCCGAGCACGTGTACGTCGCGCAGCACCTCGCGCGCCAGCCACTCGGGGCCGGACGCATAGGGGATGCCGCTGTCGAGCAGCGCTTCGATGACCGGTATGCCACGGGTCATGACGTTGCCGACCACGACCACATCCGGCCGCGGCGTCAGCTGCGCGGCATCGAAACCCGCGGTCAGCTCGATGCCGAGCGCCTCGAGCTGCGTGCTCATCGGTGGATAGACGTTGCGGTCCGAGCCCGTGACGCGATGGCCCGCGGCCTTCGCGATGGCGGCGACGCCGCCCATGAATGTGCCGCAGATTCCGAGAATGTGAACGTGCATGAACCGTTGGTCCTCAGGGCGCCCGCGCCGGGTCGAAGAACAGCAGCACGAACACCGTGAGCGCCGCGAGCTCCTGCGCAATCACCATGATGATCGCACCTGCGGTCGGCCATTCGAAAGTGGAGCGCACGATGCGCACGTTGATGACGAACAGCCAGATGAGCAGCAGCAGCACGATGAGCATGAGCGCCGAGGCCGGCTGCGGAGACTCCGCCCGCGACTGCGCGTACAGTGTGCTCAGCATCGGCACGGTCAGCGGCCTGATCAACAGCCAGGCCGAGAACATCGCGGTCATCATCTGGACGAAGCGTTCGCGCTTGCCCACGAGCACGAGCGCAACGGCGTACCAGACGAGCGTGAGCACGATGCCCACCGCGAGCTCGAGCGGCCAGTTCTGTTCCGCGGTGGCGAACCACGAGGCGACGAGCCCGGTGACGCCGGCGTACGCGCCGACGAAAAAGGCGAGCAGCACCGGCGACGCCGGCAAGCTATCGGGCCCGCGCCGCAAGAGTACGATGTCGACGATGACGCCGAGCAATGCGCGCGACTGTGCAAGCATAATGCCGGCTGGATTGTACACGTCACCCGGAGAACGGCTCACTTGATGATCGACTCTGCCGGTGCGCTGACGGCTTATGCCGCTGCCATCTCCGGCGCCACCGAGATCGCGCTCGACACCGAGTTCATGCGCGAAAAGACCTATCGCGCCGAGCTGTGCCTGCTGCAGATCGCGAATGGCGCCGAGCCCGTGTGCATCGATCCGCTCGCGCTGACCGACCTCACGGCGCTCGTTCCGGCGCTCACCGGCCCGACGGTGAAGATCATGCACGCCGCGCGACAGGATCTCGAGGTCCTGCTGCCGGCCGTCGGCCTGGTACGCCCGGTGTTCGATACGCAGATCGCCGCGGCACTGGCCGGACATCCGGCGCAGGTCGGTTACGCCGAGCTCACACGCCGGCTGCTCGGCGTGGAGCTGGCGAAAGCCCATACCCGCACCGACTGGTCGCGCCGTCCGCTGAGCCCGGACCAGCAGCAATATGCGCTCGACGACGTGCGTCACCTCGCCGCGCTGCGCGCGAGTTTGTTAGATACGCTGCGCACGCTCGGGCGCCTCGCCTGGCTCGAGGAAGACATGGCCGCGCTCGCCAACGAAGATTCGCTGCGGGTCGCTCCCGACGACGCCTGGCGCAAGGTGAAGGGCCTGCCCGCGCTCGATCCGCAGCGCCAGGAGCTCGCGCAGCGCATCGCCGCATGGCGCGAGCGTCGCGCCACCGAGCGCAACCGGCCGCGCGGCTGGATCCTCGACGACCTGTGCCTGCGCGAAATCGTGCTGCGGCTGCCGCGCACGCCCGAGGCGCTCGCGGCCCTGCCGGAGATGCAGGAGTCGGTGGTGCGCAAATGCGGCGAAGAGCTGCTCGCCCTGGTACGGGAAGCGGGCATCGGCGATCCGCCGCCGGCCCTGCCGCGCCGCGAGCGGCCCGACCCGGCGCAGCTCGCGCTCGTGAAGAAATTGTCGGACGTGGTGGGCGGCATCGCGCAGCAGCTCGAGATCAGCGCCGAGATCCTGGCGACCCGGCGCGAGCTCGAAAAGCTCGCCGCCGGCAAACGCGACGTGAGCCTGCTGCGCGGCTGGCGCCAGCAGGTCATCGGCGGGAAGTTGTTAGCCGCCCTGCCGGGCTGACCACAGCCGCTGCGCGGCTAGCGGCGGCGCGCCTTGCGCCTGCCCCCGGGTGCCACCCTGCGCTTTGCGCCCGCCGCGCGGCGCGCGGCGGCCTTGGCCGGCTTGCGCGTGACTGCGCGCGCGCGCGCCTTGCGCTTGGACTTCGCGCCAGCCTTGGCCTTGACCTTTGCCCTGCCCGCCGACTTTGCCTTCTTGCGCGCCGGCGCCGTGCGCCGCGCCGACTTCACCTTCGGCTTGGTCGCGGCCGGTGCCGGACTCTCCTCGGCGCGGCCGGCGTTCAGGGTTTCGAACAGGCGTTTCGTGACGTCGTCGATGTCGCCTTCGGCATCGACGGTGCGGACCAGCCCCGTGTACGAATAGAACCCGGAGACGGGCTTGCGCGTCTTCTCTTCGTACTTGCGCAGGCGCTCGCGCACGGTGTCTTCGGCGTCGTCGGCGCGCTGCACGACCTGGTGCTCGCCGCGCCCGGCCACACACTCGGGCGGCACCGACGGCGGCGCGGTGTGGACGTTGAAAACCTTCTTGCAGAACTCGCAGACGCGGCGCCCGGACAGGCGCTTGACGAGCTGTTCCGTGTTCACCTCGAACAGCACCACGACGTCCAGCGGCTGCTCGATCTCCGCCAGCAGCTTCGCCAAGCCATCGGCCTGTGCGACCGTGCGCGGAAAGCCGTCGAGGATGAAGCCGCGCGCCGCATCGGGCTGCGTCAGACGATTGCGGATGATCGCGAGCATGGTCTCGTCGTCGACATAGCCGCCGGCTTCCATGATCTGCTTGGCGCGCAGACCCAGCGGTGTGCCCTGTTCCTGCTCCTTGCGCAGGATGTCGCCGGTGGAAACGTGGGGTATGCGGTACGAGGCGACCAGACGCTGGGCCTGCGTGCCCTTGCCCGATCCGGGCGCGCCCATGAGAACGATGCGCATGCTAGATTCTTGACCTGTGACGACCGTGAAACGCGGGGCGTCACAGTACCCAAACCACTATGGCCAATCAAACCTGGTCAACCAAACATTGACCGGGCACTCCGCCGGCCGTCCGGCTGGACATTCACGAGACAAACGAGAGACCTATGAAACGTGCCGCCGCCCGGAAAACGAAGCCCATGAACGCGTTTTATGCTCAATCGGGCGGTGTTTCGGCCGTCATCAACGCGTCCGCCGCCGGGGTCATCGAGGCGGCGATGAAGGCGAAGCAGATCGGCAAGGTGTACGCCGGGCGCCACGGCATCGTCGGCGCGCTCACCGAAGACCTCATCGACGTCAGCAAGGAATCCCGCGCCACCATCAAAGGGCTCCGATACACGCCCGCGGGCGCGTTCGGATCGGCGCGTTACAAGCTCAAGGGTCTCGATCAGGATCGCGCCAAGTACGAGCGCCTCATCGAGGTGTTCAAGGCGCACGACATCGGCTACTTCT
>JBIOZI010000057.1:0-17411 GCA_044871085.1 Steroidobacteraceae bacterium
TCGGATCAACGGCGCGGTCACGGCCTATGAAACCACCGCCGTGTTCTCCGATGGACGCGCGGAGCCGGATGGCACCGACGTCTTCGCGCGCTCGCTCGACCGCGCATTGTGGATCGCGCTGCTCGCACCGCTCGCACCGAGCGCCGCCGAACAGCCGGGCGTGAACACGGCCGCGCGCGCGGCCCTGGGTGGCGGCGGCACCGGCACACCGAGTCTGCTGTCGGTGGGCATCGTCCCGGCGATGAAGCGCCCCGCCCCGTTCGATCCCGTCGGCAAGGCCGCCGAAATCCCGGTCATCTGGGAAATCGCCACGCAGGGGCGCTCGGTCAACGACACGGACTATCTGACGCTCACGCCGCTCGCCGGCAGTGACACGACGCTCGGGCTCACCCAGCCCGGCACCTTGCGGCTGCCTCTGCCCGCCGAATCGCTCATCGCGGTGCCGTCGAACGACGTACTGGCGAACCCGCGCGCCGGCGTGGGAGATGCGCCGCCGCGCATGGACGATGCCGCCAAGGCGGCACGCCTCATCGCGTGGCTGCGCGTGCGGCCGCGTCCCGACTCGCAGGTCGAGCGGCTGCCGCTCACCTGGCTCGGCATCAACGCGGTGGAAGCCGAAGCGCGCATCACGCTCAGCGGCCAGGTGCTCGGCACTTCCAACGGCGCCGCCGACCAGGTGTTTGCGTTGCCGGCGCCGTCGGTGGATGCCGGCACGCTCGTCATCGAGGTGGAGGAACCCGGGCGCGACTATCAACCCTGGACGCGCGTCGACGATCTCGCGGCGATCTCGCGCGACGCCAATGTCGCGCGCGAGGCGACCGCGTTCGAGCTCGACGCCGAAGCCGCGACGCTGCGCTTCGGCGACGGAGTCCGCGGACGCCTGCCCGAGCGCGGCATGCGCGTGCGCCTGCAACGCGGCCGCTTCGGCGGCGGGCGCGACGGCAATCTCGCGGCCGGCAGCCTCACCGAAATCTCCGCCACGCTGGTAGATGGGCGCCCCTGCCCGCCGCTCAAGGTGTCGCAGTCGTTGCCGATGAGCGGCGGCGAGAATGCCGAAACGATTGCGCAGGCCGAGCGCCGCATCCCCGCGACGCTGCGCCATCGCGAGCGCGCCGTCACCGAAGAGGATTACCGTGCGCTGGCGCTCGCCACTCCGGCGGTGGACGTCGGCCGCGTCGAAGTGCTGCCGCGCTTCAAGCCGCGCGATCGCCGCTTCGAGGTTCCAGGCGTGGTGAGCGTGCTCGCGCTGCCGGCACAGGCGCTCGGGCCCGCGCCGAATCCGCGCCCCGACCGTCCCTTCATCGAACGCGTGCATGCGCACCTGTCGGCGCGCGCGCCGCTGTCGACGGAGCTGTACGTGATCGGCTGCGAGTACGTCCCGCTCGGAGTCGCGGTCGGTGTGTCGATCCGCGAAGGCGCCGCCCACGACAAGACGCTCTTCGAAGTCCAGCAGGCACTGCGCCGCCTGCTGTGGCCGCTCACGCCGGGCGGCACCGACGGCGGCGGCTGGGCGCTCGGCCGCTCGGTGCGCGAGCGCGAGCTCGAAGTGGAGGTGTCGCGCATCGCCGGCGTGAGCGAGGTCTCCGGCATCAATCTATTCGAACGCAACGGCACCAACTGGCGCGTCCTGCCGAGGAACGCGTCGGACACCACGCAGACACTGGCCCTGTCCGCGTGGCAATTGCCCGAGTTGCTGTCGGTCGTGGTGATGGAAGGCCGCGTCCCCGGCGACCTGGCATCGGTGCCGAATCCGTTCGCGGCCAACAACGCGGTCGCCGTACCCGTCGTGCCGGAGCTGTGCTGATGGACGTCAACGGCGCCCGACATTTCCTGCTCGCGGACGGTGCGCACTGGCAGCACCGCAGTCACGTGCAGTGGGATGCGGGTTGCCGTTCGATCTCGCTCGTGTCCGAGCGCGTGCTGACGCCGCCCGCGAACCCGACGGCGCACGAAGCCGCGGCGCGTGCCGCGCTCGACGTCGTGCCGCGCGCGCTCGATGCCGAAGGCGTCGTGTGCACCTGGTGGGGCCCGGCGAACGGCATCGTCGTGCGCAGTCACCTGCCGGACGCCGCGCGCGCGCTGCTGCTCCCGCAGGCGCCGACGGACCTGGCGATCGGAGCCGATGGCGTGCTGTACGTGGCGCTGCCCGGGCGCGTGCTCATGCACGACGTGCGCGGCCGCTGGGCCGACGTCGAGGTGACCACGAGTGGTTTCCTGCCGTGGCGCCTGTGCTGCGACCCGGCCGGCGGCGCCTGGGTCCTCGAGCGCGACAGTGGACGATTGGCGCGCCTCACGGGCTATCCACTCTCGAGTCAGACGCCGGAACGCGATCAGTACGCGCCGGGCGTCTTTCGTCCCGATCCGGAGAACTGCCGCATCCCGGTGTTGCGCGTGCTCGACGCGCCCGGCTGGACGGGCGCCGAGCGGCCGGTCGCGCTGGCCTGCGAGGCGCAGTCCGGGCTGCTGCTGATGTCCTGGGACGGCGCGGGCACGACGCGCGTGCGCCTGCTCACCGCGCAGGAGACGCTCGGGCCTGCGGTGACACTCGACGGCGCGGGCTTCGCTTATGCCGTGACCTGGCTCGACTCGAAACGCATCGCGATCCGCCTGCCCTCGCTGACCGACGCGCCCGCCTTCGCGCCCGAGTTCACCGCCGGCCAATGCCTGCCGCTCGGCGAGATATTCCCGCTGGCGGCGGACGTCGCGGCCGCTCCGTTCCTGCATCGGGTGAGCGGACTGGCGCAGTACCCCGTGCGCAGCGATGCCGCGGAGCCGCTGCTGCCGCTGTCGCTGCCCAATCTCGCGCGCCAGGGCGACGCGGCCAACTACGTCATCGATGCCGGCGCGCTGCGCGCGCGGCTCATCGATTCCGGCACGCCCGCCACGGTGTGGCATCGCGTCTACGCCGAAGCGAACATTCCGCCGCATTGCGGGTTCATCCTGTGGCTCGCGACCAGCAACGATCTCGAACCGCCGCCGGTCGAAGACCTCGAAGCGTGGCACGCGCACGCATTCGGCCGCGACATCCGCGCGCTCGATGCCGCGGCCAACGCGCCGCACGTGCCCCACGCGGTCTGGGAGCGCATGCCCTCGGAGCTGCCGGCACATCCGGGGCTCGCGCCGTGGTCGTCCCTGCCCGGGGTGCGCGGCCTGTTCTCCGTGCTCATCCAGAAGCCGCGCGCGCGCGTGCGCACGCTCACCGGCCGCTACTTGTGGGTGCGCGTGGTGCTGCACGGCGATGGCCGTGCCTCGCCGGAAATCGCGGCGGTGCGCGCCTGGGCGGACCGCTTCTCGTACGCCGACAAATATCTTCCGCGCGTGTATCGCGAGAGCCTGTTCGGCGATGCGGCGAGTCAGCCCGGCGAGCTCATCGACACCATCGACGAGTCGCATGCCGCGGCGCTCGATGCCGGCGGCGCGGTGACCGGCGCGCTCGCGACGCGCCTCGCCGAAGCGGGGCTCGAGTTGAGCGCGGCGACGCAGATCGTCGTCGAACGCACCGGCAGCAGCTGGCGGGTGGTCGACGGCGCCGGCGGCCGGCAATGGCGCCTGCGGCGCGAGGACTGGCGCGTCGCGGTGTACCGCCCGCAGTCCTCGCGCGCGGATTTCCTGCAGCGCTCGCTCGCGACGTTCGAAGGCCTGCTGACGCAGCTCGAAGATCGCATCGCGAGCGCCCACCTGCACTCCGATCCACAGGCGACGCCCGAAGAGCATCTCGACTGGCTCGCGGCCTGGACGGGCGTCATCTTCGACCCCGCGTTTCCCGAACCGCGCCGGCGCGAGTGGCTCGCGAACGCCGCCAACCTCGCGCGCTGGCACGGAACGCGCCGCGGCCTCGCGCTGGCGCTCGACATCGCAACCGGCCACGCGGTGTCCGGCGGCGAGATCGTCATCATCGAAGACTTCCGGCTGCGCCGCGTGCTCGCCACCCTGCTGGGCGTGGACCTCGCCGATGAGAACGATCCGCTGCTGCCGGGCCTGCAACAGAGCGGCAATTCGATCGTCGGCGACACGCTGATGGTGGGTGACGTCGAACGCACCGAGTTGTTGGCGCTGTTCCGCGAGGAGGTCACGAGCGCCGCCGAAGACCGCGCCATCGCGAATTTCTACGGACGGCTCGCGCACCGCGCCACCGTCCTCGTGCACCGCGAGGTCGAGCCGCAGGACTTCGCGCTCATCCGCCGCATCGTCCGGCTCGAATCGCCCGCGCACGTCGAGGCGCGCGTGGTCGCGGCGACGTGGCCGTTCATGGTGGGCGTCGCCAGCCTGGTCGGCGTGGACAGTTACCTCGCGCGTCCGCCGCAGCCCCAGCCGGTGCGCGTGCAGCACTCGAGCGTCGGCGTCGGCGACTACGTGCTCGGCCCGAGCTCGCTCGACCCGCGGCTGCGCGGCGCAGCCGCGCCGTCCGTCGTGACCTGAACACGGCGGCCTAACTAGTAAAACGATGGAGCCAGGCATGACCACTCTCGCACGCTCGCCGAAAGCCGACCCGCTGTACGGACTGCCGCCGGCCGATCGCCCGGCCTTCGCCACCGGCATGCTGCTCGACGCGCAGGATTTCACGGACGAGCAGACCTACCACCGCGGTCGCCTCGCGCGCGCGCTGATGCTGGTCGCCGGCGGCGGCACGCTGGCCGGGTTGCGCGTCACGCACCAGGCGGCCGTGGCGGCAGTGCCGCCCACGGCCAGCACGCCCGGGCAGCCGGAGAAACCCGAGGAAATCCGCGTCGAGCCCGGCCTCGCCGTCGACCGCCTCGGCCGGCTGGTCGAAGTCGCGCGGCCGTGCTGCCTGCGCGTCGTGCCCTGGTGGGAAGCGACCGCGGCGGACTCGCTGCAGCAGGCGGCGTACACGTCCTTCACCAACCTGCTTTCCGAACGGACGCGCGACGACGTGACGCTCCCGGCGCGCGGCGTCGTGGCCGACGTCTATCTACGGTTCGCCGCCTGTCCCCGCGGCCTCACCCCGGCGTTCGCGGGCGGTCCGTTCGACGCGTTGAATGCCGTCGCCACGTCGCGGGTGCGCGATGCGTACGAGCTGTTGCTGCTCCCGCGTCCCGGGCTCACCGCGAGCTTCAGTGGCCTGCCGCTCGCGGCCGGCAGCGTGCACATCCCCGGCGAAGCACCGGCCGATGCCGCCGCCCGCGAAGCGGCCCTCGGTGACGTGACGGCGGATCCGGACACGCGCCGCGCGGCGTTGCAGGACTCCACGCTCTACGGCTACCCGGTCACCATCAAAAGCGACGGGTCCACCGCGCTCGCGCCACTCGATGAGCACGCTGTCATCCTCGACAAGGACCGGGAAATGGATACCAGCGCGATCTTCCTGGCCCGCGTGCTGATCCCGATCGCAACCGGCAACCCGCCGATCCGCGCGGGCGACGCAGTGCTGGTCGACAACTACAGCCGCCGATTTCTGCCCGGTGTCGCGTTGCTCGCGCGCTGGTCGGGTTACTGACAGCCACTGACCCTACACGGAGCGCATCATGAATCTCACCCAGGGCCAGGCCCGCGAACCGATCGCCAGCGCCGAGGTGGCGCATCTGCGCAGCACCGGCGTGCTGATCGAAGACGCGCGGCGCGAGCGGCCGCGCTACTTCGACGGCCGCTTCCTCGCGGCCCGCGACCTCATCCGCGACCAGCAGTACTTCCTCACGCGCGAAGCGGATCTCGGCCGCGCCGCCGGCAGCGGTGTCGCGAGCGGATTGTTCGTGAGCGAAGGCGCGGCGGCGCAGACCCTGCGGGTGCAGGCCGGACACGGCATCACTCCGGCGGGCGAGCTCGTGCTGTTGCCCCGCACGCTCGACGTGCAGCTCGCGAACATTCCGATGGCCGAGCAGCTCTCGGCACGGTTCGGCCTGTCACGCCTGCCCGCGCCGCCGCTGCGCAGCCGCACCGGCCTGTTCGTGCTCGCGCTGCGCCCGGTGGAATTCACCGCGAATCCGATCGGCGCGTATCCGACGTCGATCACCGGGCAGCGCACCGTCGAAGACGGCGACATCATCGAGGCGACGGCAGTGGTGCTGGTGCCGTGGCAGGACGACGGCGCCGCCGACGCGCTCGACGCGCGCCGCGGCCGCGTGGCGCGCAACGTCTTCGTGACCGGCCGCAGCGATGGCGTGTCGGCCAATGTATTGCCGCTCGCCATGCTCGCGCTGCAGAACAACACCATCGTCTGGATCGACGAAGCGATGGTGCGTCGCGAGCTCGGCGCCAATCGCGGCGACCTGCCCGGCTTGGGCTTCGCCCCGCGCGCGCTGCACATGGCGCACCTGATGCAATACCAGGATCACCTGCACGACGTGGTCGCGAAATCGAACGGCCGCCCGTTTCCGGCGAACGCGCATTTCCCCGCTCTGCCGAGCGCCGGACCGTTGCCCGCCGGGGTGATCAACGTTCAGGACTTCACACAGAACTTCTTCCCGCCACAGGTCGACGTCGATTTCACCATCGTGCCGGAAGACGAGCTGCCCGCGGTGATCGAAGAAGCGCTCGCGCTGCAACCGATCGATCTCACGGTACCGGGCGAAGCGCTCGACTCCACCGCCGTGATGATGCTCGCGCCCGTGCCGCGATACCAGTGGCGCGCGGTGATGGCGCAACTCAACACGGTTACTCGCGAAGTGAAACCCGCGGCGCCCAATCTACTCGCGCAGCGCAAGCCCTTCGAAGTGCTGCAGCGCCTGCGCGTGCCATTCCCCGCGCTCGGGGTACTCAACCCGGCCAATCCTTCCGACGCCGAATGGCAAAGGCTCGCGCGCCTGCCCACGCTGTGGTTCGTGCGCCGCCGCCATCTCGCCTATCGCGATGACTACACGGGCGCCTGGAAGCAGCTCGGCAGCTCCGATGAGCGCAAGACGTCGATCGACCTGCGCAACCGGCTCGATGAGCTCGGCCTGCGGGACAATTTCGACGCCATGCTGGCGAAGGCCACACCGGCGGCGGCCAGCACGATCACCAGTCTGCTCGCGTCGAAAAAATTCTCCGAGTCGCCGACGCTCACCGCCGCCGCCCTCGGCTCATTGAGCAGCGAGCTCAAGGCCGACGCGAACGACGAGGCGCTCGACCAGGTGCGCGTGCTGAAGGTGGCGTCGCAGCTCAACGAACCGCGCGCCGGCGATGGCCTCAAGAAGGTGGAACAGGCCGTCGGCACGGAGCAGGTGTCGAAGGAGAGCCTGCAGAAGATCGCCGCCAACGACGACTGGAAGGAAGTGGACGCGGCCGCGAAAGTGGCGACGCGCACCGAAGTGATCGAGCTCGCGAGCGACAAGCTCGGCCTGAAGCAGCGCCTCACTGCCGCGCCGACGAAGCCGGCGACGATCCTCGGCCGATCCATCGCCGACACGAAGCCGGGCGAAGAGGTGGCGCCCATCGAGCGCAAGGTCAGTCCGCTCGAAAGCCTGAAGGTGGCGACTGCCGGGAAGAAGACGCCCGTGAAGACGAGCCCCAAGGTGACGCCGAAGCGCACACCGAAGAAACCGGAGCGATGACGTGAGCATCAACGAGATCAAGCAGGCCCTGGCCGGCGAGCGTGTCGTCGCTCTGTCTCCGGAAGATGCCGGCGCGGCGGCCACCGACTGGCTGCGCCGGCCCAATCTCTTCCCGGGGCGCGCGCTGACCGCACCGACACTCGAGCACTGGCAGCGTTGGCAGGCTGGGCGCGTCACCGAACGTGGCCAGGCCTTCACGCCGGGCGTGGTCGAGGGATTCGAGGTGTCGCACGTCCTGGAACCAGTCGATGCGAACAACGTGCAGCACACCCGCGTCCTCATCGAACCCGGCCAGGGACTCACCGTGACCGGTGAGACCATCGCCGTGCCGCGACGCGTGGAGTTCCTGCTGTCCGAACTCCCGGTGGTCGCGCCGCAGGGCTGGTTCGTGGCGCAGACGCCTGACGATGAAGAGCCAGGCCCCATCGATGTGCCGCCCGCCGAGCAGGATGACGACTCGGTGCTGCCGGCCGGCGCGCTGCAGGCGCGCATGATCGGCGGTCGCCTCGCGGACGTCATCGGCACCGCCGGCACGCGCATGTCGGGGTTCGGCGTGCTGGTCCTGCAGCCGGTGACGGTCGATGTCTCGAATTTCGATCCGAATGATCCATGCGACCGCTGCGCCTGCCGCGAAGACGACAACGTCGCGGCCCTCGAAGACTGGCGCATTGCCGACGGCGTGCGCGTGTTGTGGTATCCGTGGCCCGAGGAGTGGCGCGCACTGCCATTCACGCCGACCCGCGCGCGCAATGAAATCGCTCACACCATCTTCGAGGCGGAGGCCTTGCTGCCGCACGGGGAGAGCCTGCCGTGGGAAAAGTACGGAGTGCCTATTGCCATCGCGCGCATCTCCGAGCCGTTGCGAATCGAGTTCGTCGACCGGGGCGCCGTCGTGCGCCAAGGCGGCCGCGCCCGCGAAGCGCGACTGCAGCTCTTCAACGGCACCACGGCTGCGCTCGCCGCCAACAGCCGACTGCCGGCGCTGTGGCAGGCTCGCATCGAGCAATTCGCGGAGCAGGTCACCTCGATGGGCGAGCCCACACCCGCTCCGCAAGCGCTCGCCGATCCCTTCCTGCATCTGCCGCCCTGCGGGTTGCTGCCGAAGATCGCACTCAACCTCGAAACCTTCCAGACCGATTTCTTCCCGCCCCTGTTCACGCTCGATGCCACGCCGGTGCCGCTCGAGCAGCTCGACCTCGCGATCCGCGAAGCCGCGCCGATGGCGTCGCTCGATGTCGGCGTGCCCGAACGCGTGCGCGTATTGGTTCCGGTCACGCAGGCCTCCTGGGAGCCGCGCCTGCTCCACCACGAAAATATCGATTCGGAATTCGACCTGACGCTGAAGCGCTTCCTGCTCGACCGCGCCCGCGCGCTCGGCGGGCGCCAGGGTCTGCGGAGCAAGAGAGCATTGCTCGCCCACGCGGTCGACGGCGCGCTGCACGAAGTGATCCCGTTCGACAAGGATGATCTCGCGATCGAGCCCGAGACGCTGACGCCGTGGGGTCCGCCGCCATCCGATGGCGGCCATCGCAGCGCGCTCATGCCGGGAATCCACCAGCACTTCTTCGAGCTGGCGCCAACATTCGCGATCGGCAAGAACGACATGCTCTACGCATGGATTTTTCTCGACCCCGAGAATCCGCCGCGCACCGTGATGCTGCAGTGGAACGTCAAAGGTAGTTGGGAGCATCGCGCCTTTTTGGGCGAAGACCTCATTCCGTGGGGCACGGCGGGTTCGCCGGGCCGCTACCACGTCAGCGATGACCTGCCGACGGCGGGCGCGTGGGTCAAGATCGAAGTCTCAGCCGAGAAGGTCGGCATCGCGGACACCGAAGTGAACGGCATGGCCTTCACGCTCTTCGACGGGCGCGCCGCATACGGGCAGACCGGCGCGACGGACCAGAAAAAGCTCACGCGCAAATGGTTCTCCAACTTCATACCGCTGGGTGCGAGCGCCCAAGGGAACGAAAGCTGGGACCTGCTCACGCACAACGATTTGTGGGCGCCGTTCGAGAACGACAACGGCGTGGTGCCCAGCCTGCCGGAGCCGCTGATTTCAGGCGCGGCTGGCAACATCCCGGACCCGACCGAACCAACCGGCAGCCCAACGGCGCGCCTGCCGCTGCCGACCAGCGGGCTCAATGTTCTCTATCCGCGGGCATCCGGCTGGCGCGGCCACCAGATGATCTTCCTGGATTTCAGCGGCGGTTTCCGTGTCGCAAACGGACCACTGCTCGCCAAGGACGGCAGCGACACGCTGTCGGTGTGGGTGTATTCCGATGAGCTCACGCCGCCGCGGTCGCTGTGGTTCGAGCTGTACCTCACCCCTTCGAACGAGCAGTTCCCGAGCGGCAAAACCGTGATCGGGTCCTGGTTCTTCGGAGAAGATAGACGCACCGAGCTCAACAAGGTTGGGCTTCATTTCGAGGCGGACGACAGCTCGTTCAAGCGTGCCGGCGCGTTACCACAGTCCGGGGTCTGGGTGGAGCTCAACCTCCCACTACCGGACCTGAGCAAGATCGCCACCGAAAATGTACGCCTGTCTTTGATCAAACACGCGGCCTTCGACGGCACCATTGCCTTCAGCGATCTGGTGGTACGTCGCGGCACTGCCCCCGATGTGCCCGAGGTCGCCTGGCCAGTCAGCATCAAGGACGGTCAACCGCAACCCGAGGTTGCTCCGCTGCGGAATTCGAAACCGGAGCTTCAGACCGGCCCGGACGTACTCACCCCGACGCAGTCGGCCCGCATTGGCACGGTGCGTGTCTACACCGAGCTCATGCGCGACCCCAGCATCCGGAAGCTGTCGGGGCACGAGCAATCGCAGGTGCTGCTGCGCGGTGTGGAGGGATTCGCCGACTACCTGCGTACGCGCATCGATCGCGCCGATGACATCACCGACTTCGGTTTCGCGCACATGCAGGTCGACATGCACCGCGTGCGCCAACTGACGTTGAGCACTTCCGACATCAGCCGCCTCGCCATCTCGCCCGCGCTCGCCGCGATCGCGAAATCCGACAGCGCGTTCACCGTGCAATCGCAGATCAAGGACTACCTGACGACGGTGAAGGCCGCCGCCGCCGCACATCCGCCGATCACCTTCTCCGTATCCGCGGCGTTGGCCGGCGCCGGAACCAGCGCGATTGCCGCGAGCGTCGCCCCGAGCGCCGCCGCAAGCGCCGCCCCGAGCGCGGCGCAGAGCATGAGTTTCGGCCTGCTCAAAACGCAGACGACGGTTCAGAACATCCAGTTCAAGGCCGCCGCGGGTTTGATCAAGGCGCCCGCCGCGCCGCTCAACATCGTTTTCGCGACACCCGTCGTCGGTCTATCCGAAATCCGCACCACGGCGATCGCGGAACGTCTGCGCAATCCTCCCTCCACCGAGGCGCGCGACTATGCGCTCGCGAACCGGCAACGCACGGTCCGCTCGATGCTCGAGCTGTTGAAAGCGCTGCGCGCCGAGGACAGCAGCGAGATACCGGCGCTGTTCGTCGACTTCGAGGTGATCGGCCTCGCCGGCGACCCGTTCCTGGTCGCAGCGAACGTCACGCCGCCGCGCCGCAAGCTGATCGACTTCGTAAACGACGTCACACTCATCGAAAAGCTGATCACGCCGCCGGCGCCCCCGGGCGCCATCGATGAAGCGACGCTGTTCACACAAACCGTGGCGCTCTCGGACAACACCATCGCCATGCTGCGGGCGTTCGAAGGCCGCATCGCGCTCTACCGTACCGCCCTCAGCCGCTGCGAGTCCGCGCTCGCCGATCTGCTGAGCAGCGTCGCCGCGGTGGATGGGCGCCTCACGCAATTCGCCGACGTGCTCGCCGAGGCGCGGCACGACGTCGGAGTCGCGCGCGCGCTGATTGCCGAAGAGCAGGCGCGCATCGACGACGTGAATGCCCGGCGCAGGAAGATCCTCGAAGAAGAGGTGAAGTTCCTCGCCTATGTACGTCCGCGCGAAACCAGCAACGTCACCGCGGCGCCGCGTCGTGTCATCGACCCCGCGCTCGCCGAAGCACCCGTGCCCGCGTGCCTGCGCGACCACCACGACGTGCCCGATGAGCTCGAAGACATGCTGCGCGTAGTGCGCGAGGCACCGGCCGCCTGGTTCGTCCAGGTGCCCAAGCTCCTCGACCGGCTCGATCGACCCGACATCCTGCTGCGCGCGATGAAGAGCGCGCAGCTGCGACTGCCGCAGATGGTCGCGCGGCCGCTGATCGCGGCGCCCGTCGCAGGGAAGCTCGGCATCGCGGTCACGCAGGTGCTCGCGCGACAGAACGTGCACATCGTCAACCGGCTGCAGACGCTGAACCGCGTCAACTTCGACGTCCTCGCCGCCGGCACCTGGCAGAACCTGCGCGCACAGGCGCAGGAGATCGTCTCGCTCGGCGACCTCATCGACGGCGAGCACGGCAAGGGCGCGGTGGCGCGCGATGCCGCGGCGGAGTTCGATCGCATCGCCGCGGTGTGCAGTTGCCTGCACGCGGAGTTCTGCGGAGTATCCGCATCGATTCGTCTCGACTGGGCGGAGCTGTTCAGTCAGTTCGACGAGGCGCCGAACTTGCGCAACCTCGGCAACCTGCCGCGCTGGGCCGAGATCGACTCGACCGACCGCCGGCAGATGCAGGCGTACGTGGATTTCCTGTTTGCGACGCTCGAGGCGCGGCAGGCGCAGGGCGAGCCGCTCATCAACGACGTGATCCGCATGTGCCTGCTGCTCGCGAGCCATGCCCCGGTGGGCCGCATCATCGGAGGTCGGCTGCCACGGCCCATCACCGGTGTACGCCCCGGCATCCGCATCCCGCTCGTGGCGCTCGAGCCCGCGAAGCTGCGCATCGGCATGCAGGCGATCCTGTATCAAGGGAACCAGGTAAAAGCGCGTGCACTGGTCGAAGACGTCGGCAGCGGCGAAGTCTCCGCGCGCGTGCTGCACACGAGTGCGGCGACGGTGGATCTCGACCTCGACGTGAAGGTGCATTTCGATCACGCCGGCGTGGTCAGTGCGCCGGCCGCCCGCATCGGCGGCACGTTCAAGCTCTGAGGCCATGATGACGCAGCAGTCATGAACGCGCCTGACCGCACGGTTCGTCATCTTCACCTGCGCGCGCACGATGAAGCCGACGTGCGCAGCGGCGCGCGCCGGCTCGAAGACGCGCTGCGCTGCGCCAGCCTGCCCGACCACGGCGGCCGGTTGCTGCTCGTACGCCGTCTCGATCTCGGCCGCCTGCCCGCGGACATCTCCTCGCAGAGCCTGGCGCTGCTCGTCGAGCGGCGCGTCCGCGAATGCGGCTACACCTGGGTGCATGGCGCGACGCCCGAGGCCGCGCAGTCGAACACGGTGTGGTTTCGCGACACCGCCGATGCGCTGATCACCCTCGCCGCACACGCCGTGCGGCGCACGCCGCAGGTTGCCGCATGGTTCTGGAGCGCGGCACTGCCTGACTATTCGTCCGGGCTGGCGCCGGCGCAGACCCTCGAGATGATCGTGGCCCACCTCGCCGCGCAATCGACCGGCCGTGTGGCGCTCGCCGAGCTGGTCGCCGCACTCGCGCGCATGCTCGGGGCCGAAGCATTGCCGACCCTGTTCACGCCGGCGGCGCAGCGCGAGCTCCATCTCACCGCGCGGCAACTCGGCATGCGCGCGGTGATCGAGAACGGTTCCGCGCAGGACGCCGCGAGAATCTGGTGCAGTCCGCAGGGCGATGTCGCGCGCCTGTCGCCCGCCGTGCAGATGCTCGCGCCGTGGCTGCCCATCCTGCTCGGCGCGGCACGATGGACGCAGACGACGCCGGTACAGGCTGTGGCGAGCGCGCGCGGGGATGGCGGCACCGGCACCGGCACCGGCACCGGCGGCGAACACAATGCATCGGATGTTCGAGCGTCGCTGCCGGCGGCGGCTGGCACTCCGGCGTTCCAGGAACGCGCGCCAGAGAGTGCCGCTCCCGCACTCTCGAGCGTGCAATCGCCGGATCACCCGGCCGCGCGGCGCGAAGAAACTCCGCCGGCGCCGCGCGAGGACCTCGTGGCGCCCGCGGACGCCATCGTCGGAGCGCCGCCGACGATGCACCTCGATGAGCGGCACGCCAGCCAAGCCGCCGGCCTGCTGTTCCTCCTGCCGTTGCTGACGCGTCTCGGCTTCGATGCCTGGAGTGCCGCGCTCACACCACTGCAGGCACAGAGCGTCGCGGTCGGCGTGCTGCGTCAGGCGGTGCATCGCCTGCGCGTGACCAGCGACGACCCGGTGCACGCGCTGCTCGCGACCTGGCCCGCGACCACCGTTGCCTGTGACCGCACCGACACTCCCGCGCTGTGGCGCGACCCGCGCATCGCATTGCAGATGCCAGGCGCGGCCGACAGCGCCGCGCTCGCCGCGCTCTGGCTCATCGCCTGCCGGCGGAGCCTGCGGCGCGCCGCGCGCATCGGGCTCGCCTCACTCGTGCTGCGACCCGGCGCGCTCGCATGGAGTCTCACCCATCTCGACGCGCACTTCGATCTCACCGGCACCGATCTGCGCGTGCGCCGCAATGGCCTCGACATCGACCCGGGTTGGCTGCCGTGGCTGGGGCGAGTCGTGGGCTTTCACTATCAGCCGGGACTCGAACCATGAACGCGCAACTCGCCCCGCTACCCGTGAGTGCCGCGCTGCCCGCGAATGCGCCGCCCGCGCTCGCCAGCCGGTTGTTCGCGCTGCTCGCGCCGGCGCAGGTGGACCCCGAAGCCGCCGCCGAAGCGCATTGGCTGGCCGCGCACGCCGCGGCCCACCCCGCGCGCAATCTCATGCAGGCGCTGAGCGAGTGGCAGCGGTCACCGCCGCCTGAAGACGCGCGCCTGCATGCGCTCAGCCAGGCGCTCGCGCTCGCGCCGGTGGAGATTTTCGCGCTGGTGCTTGCCGCCGCGGCGGACAGTGACCTCGTCGCGAGCCGCGCGCTCGCATGGCTGCAATCGCCGCCGCGCGAGCCGCATCCCACCCTCGGATTGATCGCCTGTCTCGAAGAGCAGCGTGGCATTTCCGTCGCAAAGACCCTGGCGACCTTGCTCGACGGCGCCGCCGTCCGCACCGGTCTGCTGCAGATCGACGTGCAGGGACGCGCGCTGCCCGATGGCCGCATTCGTCTGCCGCAGCCTTTGCTGGCCGCACTCGCAGGCGGCCGGGGCCACTGGCCCGGAGTGCGTTTCGCCGCCGAGGATCTGCCGCTGCTCGCCCCGTCGCTCATCGACGAAGCCGCGCGACGCGCCACCGGGCTCGACGCGCTCGTCGTGCGCAGCGGTCATCCGCTCGAGGCGCGCGCCGCCTGCGCCGCGATCGCGCGCGCGCGCAATCGCCGCGCGGTGTTCATCGACCTCGACGCGGCCACCGCCCTGCCGGCGGGGCTCGGTCCCTGGCTCACTCTGCACGATGCGCAGCCGGTGCTGTGTGTCGAGCTCGGTCCGGGCGAGCGGCGCAAACTACCGGAAACGCCGGGCTTTCCCGGCGCGCTGCTCGTCGCGTGCGGACCGGAAGGAAGCTGGGATCGTCACGGCGAATCTCCGCAGTCGTGGCACGTGCCTATGCCCGACGCCGCGGAACGCGTCGGCCTGTGGACCGCGCACGATTTCCCCGCCGGGGCCGCGCAGGCCCTGGGCCACGCGCATCGCCATGCGAGCGCACGCATCGCCCAGCTCGCGCTGGCCGCGCGCACCTTCAGCGGTCTCGCGCCGCCCGAGGCCGCGCACGTGTCACGCGCCGCGCGTGCGGCCGGCAGCGGCGGGCTCGGCAGCCTCGCCGAGCTGCTGCCGGAAGACATCGCGGACGATGCACTGGTGCTGCCGCCGGCGCTGCGGCGGGAGCTCGAAGCCCTGCTCGCACGCTGCCGCGCGCGCGATGCGCTCGCCGTCGGCCTCGGCCCCGCAACGCGGGCGCGTTATCGCGCCGGCGTCCGCTCACTGTTCACCGGCGCCTCCGGCACCGGCAAGACGCTCGCCTGCGGATGGCTCGCGACACAGCTCGGGCTGCCGCTGTACCGCGTCGACATGGCTTCGGTGAGCAGCAAGTACATCGGCGAGACGGAAAAGAATCTCGGCGAGCTGTTCGCGCGCGCCGAGCACGCCGACGTGATCCTGCTGTTCGATGAAGCCGACGCGCTGTTCGGCAAGCGTACCGAAGTCAAGGACTCGAACGACCGCTTCGCCAATCAGCAGACCAACTATCTACTGCAGCGCATCGAGTCCTTCGAAGGCATCGCCCTGCTCACCAGCAACGGCCGCTCACGCTTCGATTCGGCCTTCACGCGCCGCCTCGACGTCATCCTCGAATTCACCGCGCCGGGGCCGGAGGAGCGGCGCGCGCTGTGGCTGGCGCATCTCGGCGCCGCACACCGGCTCAGCCCCGCGGAGCTGAACCGGCTGTCCGTCGCCAGCGATCTCGCCGGCGGCCACATCCGCAACATCACGCTCGCGGCCCAGGCGATCGCGGGTCGCGATCGCATCGGCATGCAGCCCATTCTCATGGCGCTCGCGTCCGAGTACCGCAAGCTCGGCAAGCAGCCGCCGGCCGGCCTGGCCCTCTGAGCATGCGACGCCAGGCGGTTCGGCGTCGCGCCGGTCCCGAAGGCCCAGGGGCTCGCGATCCGCTGCGCCGTAATGCGCGTGCGTCATCGCGGCCCGGGGCGTCGCTCGCGCCTGGAGACGAGCTCCTGGATGGCGACAGGCTGGACGCGCAGCTCGATCCGCAGAACGACGAGCAGTTGGACGACCGGCTCGATGAGCGACTCGACGGGCAACTCGACGATCGTCTCGACGGGCAGCTGGACGGACAGCTGGACGACCGCCTCGATGCGCAGTCCGATGCGCCGGTAGATAGCCGGCTCGACGGCTCGGACGCGCAGAACTGGCCCCGGTACGTGCGCCCTCCGGCGCCCTACCACGGGCTGCCCGAGCTCGAAGCGGCGCAGCCAACGGTGGACGGCGAAGAGTCCCGCAAAGGGCGCAAGGCTTTGCATGATCGGCCGACGGCGAACGCCGAAGTGCTGGTCATGCCGGAAATGCGAATTACCGCGCCCGCTCCGCTCGCGCCACCTCCGGCTTCCGCACCGCAGGCCGTACCGAAAATCACTCCGCCGCCTGCGCCGCTCGAGAAATCGGAAGCGAAACAGGATGCGACCACGGGCAAGAATGCGGCCACGAAGGAAGACCCGAAGAACGCGAAAGACGCGGCGAAAGATCAAGGCAAGAAGGCTGGCAAAGGCGCGGCGGGCAAAGGCAAGGCCGCGAACAAGAAGAGTGCCGAAGGCGCGCAGGAGGAGGAAGAAGACCAGACGGTGGAACCCGATCCGCTGCCTCCCGATGAATCCACCGCGCTCGAAGTGCCGCTCGAAATCGAAGTACCGACCCTGGAAGCCGAATGGGATGCGCCGGCTTCGATGGGGCCGGATGCCATTCCGGAAAAGCCGCGCACGAGCGCCACCGGCGAGCAGAAGGCGAAGGACGGCAAGCCGGAAGAAAAGAGCAAGGCTGCCGCCGATGCCGCCGCGCATGCCGGCGCGCGCAACAAGGCACTGCGCGCCTACAGCGAGCTCGCGGACGCCGCGCGCAACCGACAGCAGTCATTTCTCGGCGAGGTGGGCAGCGTCTCCAACTACATGGCGCATGCGTACGGCATGACCGCCAACGAGATCACCCACGCGCACGACGCCGCCACGCAGTCCATCGACACCGAGGCCGAGCGCCGATGCACGACGATCGAGTCCAACACGACCACGGCGCAACTCGAGCTGCAGGCGGCATACGATTCCGGATTGAGGAGCCTGCGCGGCGCTGCGGGCAGCGCGCGCGGCACCATCGACGCGAACGACAAGGCCACCCAGGGGCTCATCACCTCGAATGTCTCCAGCCTGAAGGAGAATCACCAGGGCGCTCTCAAAAAGGAAATCGACGCCCACGACGACA
>JBIOZI010000058.1:0-6718 GCA_044871085.1 Steroidobacteraceae bacterium
TTCTGCTGGGCGAAGTACCGGGCGCTCTCGTCGAGCTCGGCGTCGGTGAGGCTCTTCGCGGCCTTCTGCATGCCGCGGCTCGGTAGATAGGCCTCGGGCCCCACCGGCTTGCGTGCCCCGCTGCGGAAGTCGAGCAGCTGCTGCCTGATGTACGCCACCGGCAGCCCGGCGAGCGAGGCATTCTCGGGCCGGCCCTGGCCGGTGGGCGAATGGCAGAACGCGCAGGCCTGCACGTCGGGCTTGCGTCCCTTCGCCACCACGGCGGGCATGGGCCCGTGCGCGGCCGGCCGCCAGTCCGGCGCGCTGAACGAATCGTTGATGGCCGCGAGGGTGAGGGTGACGGTGCTGCCCGGTACGGTCAGCGCCTCCTGGTCGTCGACCTTGGGCCCATCCTTGGGCGCACCCTTGGGCGAACGCGCTCGCGGTGGACGCAGCGACTTCGGGTCGATCGGAAACAGCCAGTCCGGCAGCTCGATGGGCGGCGGCGCATTCGTGACCGGCGCGGCCGCGGGCGCGGCCGCAGGGGGCGCGGCGGGTTTCGCGGCGGACGTGCCCTGCGCGGCGGCGACGCCGGCGGCCATCAACAGGAAGAAGCTGACTCGGATCATCGCGTGAATATACTCCGCGGGTGCCCCGCAATTCCCGACTTTCCCGCCGCGCGCTGCCGGCCGACACCGTGGCGCTGGCGCGCTATCTCATCGGCAAGCGGCTGGTGCATCACGCCGGCGGGCGCATCGCCGGCATCATCGTCGAGACCGAGGCCTATCCGCCCGGCGACCCCACCGGCTACGCGCGCCCCGGGCTAACTACCAGCAACGCGCCGCTGTTCGCCGCGCGCGGCACCGCCTACGTGCGCATGGTGTACGGCGCCTGCCTCACGCTCAACCTCGCCGCGGAGGCCGCCGGCACCGGGGCGGCGGTGCTGATCCGCGCGCTCGAGCCCACGGAGGGCCTCGAGCTCATGCGCCGCCTGCGGCCCGGCGTGCGGGACCGCGACCTGGCGCGCGGCCCGGGGCGGGTGTGCGCGGCGCTTGGCATCACGCGCCCCCTGTCGGGGGTGGACCTGTGCGTCGCCGGCCCACTCGCGCTCGAGCGCGGCCGGTCGCCTGCGCCGGCGATTGCCGTCAGCACGCGCATCGGCCTGTCGCGCGACCAGCACCGGCGTCTCAGATTTCTCGCGCGCGGCAGCCCGTTCGTGAGCGTTCCGCCATAATGGCGCGCATGCGTGTCGCGCCTGTCATTGCTTCGTTCGCGCTGCTGTCGCTGTGGTCGGGGCATGGTTCAACCGCGCCGGCCAAGGGCGAGCCGCCGCGCGTCACCGAAGAGAACTTCCGCAAGAATCTCGGCTTCGGCGCCAACGTGCGCATGACTTATCGCACGCCCGACTGCAAACCCACGGGCTTCGATGGCTTCGCCGCCGCGATGGGCCAGCCGGGCGCGCACGCCGACGTGGAGCGCGCCGCCGACGGCACGGAGATCATGATGACGGTGCGGGTGCGCGGCATGCCGGCGTGCCCGTCTCCGTATCCGCCCATCACCGCGATGCCGCCGTTCGACCTGCGCGATCTCGGGGGCAAGCGCGTCACCTCGGGTTCCCTGCGGGGCAAGCCGACGCTGGTCAATTTCTACTTCGCGCAGTGCAAGCCCTGCATCCTCGAAGTGAGCCCGCTCAATCAATTCGCGGCCGCGCGGCCGGAGATGAACTTCCTCGCGGTCACGTTCGACGAGCCCGCGCAGGCGCGCGCGTTCGTCGCGAAATACGGCTTTCGCTGGCGCGTGGTGCCCGGCGCGCGCGACTTCATCGACCGCATGCGCGTCAAGCAGTACCCGATGATGGCGCTGTTCGACGCCCAGGGCCGCCTGCTCGGCACCCGCAGCGGTGGCGCGAGCGATGAGCTCGAGGCCGCCAATGTGCAGCCCACGCTCAAGCGCTGGATGGACGGCCTGCTGCGCGGCCGGTAGAAAACAACCGGTGCATGTCAACCGGGGCGCGGCCCGTGCGTTTCGGCCAGAGGAAGCCACGAACCCGGGCCCGATGTACCCATGACCGCCACTACCGTTTCTTACGATGCCGCCATCGCCGCCAACCGCTTCGGTCTCGGCGCGCGTCCGGGCGAGCTCGAGAAGATCGGTTCCAATCCGCGCGGCTGGCTGCTGCGCCAGCTCGAGGGCGCGCCGACGGTGCTGACGGGCGAGGGGCTGCAGCCGTCGTCGCAGACACTGGCGCGCGTCATCGAGCTGCGCCGCGAGGCAATGGACGAGCGCAAGGAGGGCCGGAAGGCCGGCGACGAGGAGGCGGTCAAGGCCGCGGCGCTCAAGCTGCCCGCCGTCTACCGTCCGGTGTACGTCGACGAGATCGCGGCGCGCTTCACGCACGCGGTGAAGACGGAGCGGCCGTTTCTCGAGCGCATCACCCAGTTCTGGACCAATCACTTCGCGGTGTCGATCGACAAAATCGTCGTGCTCAGTCTCGCGGGCGCCATGGAGCGCGAGGCGATCCGGCCGCGCGTGCTCGGCCGTTTCACCGACCTGCTGCTGGCGGTCGAGAAACATCCCGCGATGCTGCTGTACCTCGACAACCAGACCTCCGTCGGTCCGAGCTCGCGCGCCGCGCAGCTCGCCGGCCGGCGCGGCACCAGGCGCAAGCTGGACATCAACGAAAATCTGGCGCGCGAAATCCTCGAGCTGCACACGCTGGGCGTCGACGGCGGCTACACGCAGGCCGACGTGACCACCTTCGCGCAGGCCATCTCGGGCTGGTCCATCGGCGGGCAGGACCTCGGCCGCCGCCTCGAGAAGCTGGGCGAGTCCGGAAAACCGGGTGAATTCCTGTTCCGCGCGGGCTTCCACGAGCCGGGCGCGAAGCGCTTGTTAGGCAAGCGCTACGGCGACGACGGCCTGCAGCAGGGCGAGGCCATGCTGCGCGACCTGGCGGTGAATCCGCGCACCGCGCGCCACATCGCCACCAAGCTCGCGCGGCATTTCATCGCGGACGAGCCGCCGCCGGCGGCCGTCGAGCGCATCGCGAAGGCCTGGCTGAGTTCGCGCGCGCACCTGCCGACCGTGTACCAGGCGCTGGTGGAATCGCCGGAGGCCTGGCAGCAGCCCCTGTCCAAGTTCAAGACGCCGGCGGATTACATCCACTCGTCGTTCCGGGCGCTGAATATCCCGCTGCGCGAGAAGCGGCGTCTGCTGCAGCCGTTCGAGGCGCTGGGCCAGCGCAGCCTGATGCCGGGCTCGCCCGCGGGCTGGCCCGACACCAGCGCGGACTGGGATGGCTCCTCGGCGCTGCTCAAGCGCATCGCCTGGGCCGACGTGGTGGCGCAGCGCCTGGGCTCCCGCCACAACGCGCGCGAGCTCGCGCCGCAGTTGTTGGGCGGCACCCTGACCGCAGACACCGCCACCGCCATCGCGCGCGCCGAGAGCGGCGCGCAGGCGCTGACGCTGCTGCTGGCATCCCCCGAATTCATGCGGCGTTGAGGAGATTCGCATGGGCACACTATCCAGACGGCTGTTCCTCGAATCCGCGCTGTTCGCGGGCGCGAGCGGCGTGGTCGCCGCGCGGCTCGCGTTCGCGAACGCCCCCACCGACGCGCGCTTCGTGTTCGTGTTGCTGCGCGGCGCGCTCGATGGTTTGTCCGCGGTGCCGCCGGTGGGCGACCCGGACTACGCCGGGCTGCGCGGGCAGATCGCGCTGGCGAGAACCGGCGACGGTGCCGCGCTGGCGCTGCAGAACGCGCAGGGCGTGTTCGGTCTGCATCCGGCGCTGACGTTCCTGCACGAGCTTTATCGCGCGGAGGAGCTCACGCTGC
Source organism: Steroidobacteraceae bacterium (assembly GCA_044871085.1). Lineage (GTDB taxonomy): Bacteria > Pseudomonadota > Gammaproteobacteria > Steroidobacterales > Steroidobacteraceae > CADEED01. Next base: position 3,813 of record JBIOZI010000058.1, read on the forward strand.
TGCACGCGGTGGCCTCGCCGTATCGCGAGCGCTCGCACTTCGATGCGCAGAACGTGCTCGAGGGCGGAGAGCTGCGGCCGCATGGCTCGACCAGTGGCTGGATCAACCGCGCGTTGGCGAGTCTGCCGGGCGGCAATTCGCACGAGGCCGGCGTGGCGCTCGGCGCCAATGTGCCGCTGGCGATGCGCGGACCGGCCGAGGTGGCGTCCTGGTCACCGACGAAGATCGCCGCGCTCGATGATGAAACGCTGGCGCGCATCACCGACCTGTATGCGCGCGATCCGCTGCTGTCGCGGCGCCTCGCCGACGCGCTCGAGAGCGACGCGATTGCAACCGCGGCGCAGGCCGCGGCCAGCACCGAGGCCGAGGACGCGTCCAAAGGCGGGCAGCCGGCCATGGCCGCCGCGGACGAGGAGAAACAAAAACGCAACTACAACGCGCGCTACGCCGAAACCGCGCGCGCCGCCGCCGGCTTCCTCAAGCGCGACGATGGCCCGCGCGTGGCGATGTTCGACACCTCGGGCTGGGACACGCATGCGAACGAGGGCGGTGCGCAGGGGCAGCTCGCCGCCCGGCTGCGCGCGCTCGACCTGGCGCTGCGGGCATTGAGGGATTCGCTGGGCCCGGTGTGGCGCCGGACGGTGGTGCTGGTGGCCACCGAGTTCGGACGCACCGCGGCCATCAACGGCACGCGCGGCACGGATCACGGCACCGGCGCCGCGGCGTTCCTGCTGGGCGGCGCGGTGGCCGGCGGGCGTGTCGTCGCCGACTGGCCCGGGCTCGCGCGCGCGAACCTGCACGAGAAACGCGATCTGAAACCGACGCGCGACCTGCGCAGTGTCATGAAAGGCGTGCTGCGCGATCATCTCGGCGTGCCGGCGCCCGCGCTCGATGCGAAAGTGTTTCCGGACAGCGCCAACGTTCGGGCACTCGACGGACTGGTGCGTGGCTAGCAGGTGATCTCATCGATGCTGCATTTCGATTCGCATCGACATGCATCGCCGATGGATCGGGCCGCCCGTTCCAGGAGCTCCTCCTTTCGATAGATGCGCCGCGGCCCGTGCGGGCCCACGCTATGCGCTTTCCTGCGAACTGTCCCTGGCGCGGCGGCCCCGGCTCGCCGATGATCTGCGGTTCCTAGCTAGGAGTTCATATGACGCGTCGTGAAGTCTCGTTTCTCGCCCTGGGCCTGGCGGCCGGCATCGCGGCCACCGTGTTCGCGCAATCGCAGGCGAGCGCCGGGCTCGGCTCGCGCGTGTACACCTGGGAGTCGCACCCCGTGGAGAAGACCCCGAACGGCGAGCGCCGCGCGATCTTCGACGGCACCACCGCCACCGTCGACCGGCTGGAATCGCACATCACCACGCTGAATCCCCGCACCGCCTCGCACGCGGCGCATCGCCATCCCGACGAGGAGCTGATCTTCGTACGCGAGGGCGTCATCGAGGCCACCATCAACGGCGTCGCGACCAAGGCGCCCGCCGGCTCGGTGATCTTCTATGCGTCGAACGATCTGCACGGCATGCGCAACGCCGGCGACACGCCGGCTAGCTACTTCGTGCTGCGCTGGACCTCGCCGGGCAAGGAAGGTCCGAAGCCCGGCGGCTCTCGATGACCCAGACCGCGGGCCCGGCGCCCGCGGCCGGACTCGAGCGGCGCATGCTGATGATGATGATCGTGGCCGCGACCATCCTGCTCATCACCATGGGCATGCGCCAGACGCTCGGCCTGTTCGTCTCGCCGATCACGGCCAGCACCGGCGTCGGCTACGCATCCGTGAGCTTCGCGCTCGCGGTGGGCCAGCTCATGTGGGGCATCGCGCAGCCCACGTTCGGCGCGCTCGCGGACCGGTTCGGCGCGCAGTCCACGCTGGTCATCGGCGCCCTCATGCTGGCGGCGGGCACGGCGCTGACGCCGTTCGCGGCCAATGAATTCACGCTCGCCCTGACCATCGGGGTGCTCATCGCCGCGGGCGCAGGCGCGGGCAGCTTCGGGGTGCTGATGGGCGTGGTCGCGCAGGCCGTGCCGGCCGCAAAGCGCTCGTTCGCGTCGGGCTTCGTGAACGCCGGCGGTAGTTTGGGCCAGTTCCTGTTCGCGCCGCTCAACCAGGCGTTGATCGCCACGCTGACCTGGACCAGCGCAATGGGCTTCATGGCGCTGGCGGCGCTGCTCACGATTCCGCTCGCCGCATTGCTGGCGCGCACGCGCGCCTCCGTGACCGCCGCCACGCCGGCCGCGGGCACGGCCGCGACATCGTTGACACTGGCCGGGCAGATCCAGATCGCCGCGCGCGACCGCAGCTACTGGTGCCTGCACGCAGGCTTCTTCACCTGCGGCTTCCACATCTCTTTCCTCGTGACGCACCTGCCTAAAGAGGTGGACCTGTGCAGCCTGCCGGCCTCCGTCGCCTCCGGTGCCCTCGCCATCATCGGCCTCGCCAACGTCGCCGGCAGTTTGTGGGCCGGCTGGGCCGGCGGCGTGGTGCGCATGAAGTGGCTGCTGTTCGCGATGTATTTCAGCCGCGCCGTGGCGGTGCTCATCTACATGGCGGCGCCGCGCACGCCGATGACCTTCTACGTGTTCGCGGCCGTGCTGGGCTTCACCTGGCTCGCCACTGTGCCGCCGACGGCGGGTCTCATCGGCAAGCTGTTCGGCGTGCGCTATCTCGCCACACTGTTCGGGCTCGCGACGCTGACGCACCAGATCGGCGGCTTCCTCGGCGCCTGGCTGGGCGGCATCGCGCTCACACGCTTCGGCGATTTCTCCTGGATGTGGTACGCCGATGCGGCGCTCGCGCTCACCGCCGCGCTCATCAATCTACCCATCCGCGAAGCGCCGCTGCGCACCGCGCCGGCGCGCGCATGAATGTGTCCCGGGATCGGGCCTGGCCGCGGGATCCCGCGGCG
>JBIOZI010000059.1:0-10324 GCA_044871085.1 Steroidobacteraceae bacterium
CGAGCGCAATCGCAAGCAGAAGATCTTCGTCGACTATCTACGCAACGGCTTCGGCGCCACCGCCGTCGCCGCGTTCTCGCCGCGCTGGCGGCCCGGTGTCGGAGTGTCGACGCCGGTTTCCTGGGACGAGATCGACACCGACATCCGCGGCACGCACTTCAACATTCACAACGTGCCGGCGCGCGTCGCCAAACAGCGCAAGGACCCCTGGAAGGGCTATTGGGACTGCACCCAGGCGCTGACCAGGCGCACGATCGCCGATCTCGCCAATAAGTAACGTCCGGCTGCGCGCGGCAGGCCGCGACAAGCGCACTTGCACTACTACGACAGTTGTAATATTTTGCGCCACAGTTGTAGTTGAAGGACTCCACCATGCGTCGTGCCCTCAGGATTCTCGGCTGGACGTTCGGCATCCTCCTGGCGGTGATTCTCGTTTCGATCGCAGGCTGCGTCGTCCACGCCAACTACCGCATCGCGCATGACGAGACTCAACCGTACGACGCGCAGGCACCGGGACGGTACTTCACCGTGCAGGGCCATCGCCTGCACGTGCAAACTCTCGGAGACTGGGGCACGAGCGGCGCCGGGAAGCCACCTCTCATGCTGGTGCACGGTTTCCTGCTGTCCGGCCATACCGGTTTCCTGCCCTGGGCGCGCGAGTCCCTCGCGCCGCATCGCGCGCTCATCCTGCCCGACATGCTGGGCTACGGATTTTCCGAGCGCATTCCGACACCGGGCGACTACTACACGCTGCAGAGTTACGCGCGCGACCTGGCGGGATTGCTGGACCGGCTCGGCGTACGGCAAGTCGACGTCGCCGGCCATTCATGGGGCGGAGTCATTGCGGCGCAATTTGCGCGCGATTTCCCCCAGCGTGTGCGCCGCCTGGTGATCATCGACGGCGGGTTCTTCTTCGGGAAGCCCTCGCCGCTCGAGAGCATCACGCACTTGCCGCTCGGCATCGGGCGCGCCGTGCGCTGGCATGCGCTCGCCGGCGGACCAGGCAGCTACGTGTATCGCATCTGCCGTGCCGCGGGGAGCTGCGAAGGCGAGGCCGTCGTGCACATCGAGGACAGCACCGACACGCTGGGCGCGATGATGTACACGTCGCGCCACTCCACCGGCATCGGCGAAATCGAAGCCAGCCTCGGAAAGATCGGCGCGAGCACGCTCGTGCTCTGGGGAGCAAACGACCAGCTGCTGCCGCTCTCCACAGCCGAGCGTCTCACGCACGAGCTGCCCCACGCGCGCCTCGCGATCATCGAGGACGCCTGGCACATGCCCTGGCTCGAGGAACCCGCTGCAACCGCGCAACAACTGGTGAAATTTCTGGACGAGCCCTGAGCTTTCGATCGATTGGCACACGGTGGGCGGCCGGGGCCGCGCGGCTCAGTCGCTACTGCAATGGAACGGGCCGCGCGGTTCGTCCACCGTGTGCCGCCGGAGAAAAGGGGACAGATCTATTTTCGCGAAAATAGATCTGTCCCCTTTTACTTCTCGATGCGGTATTCCACGCCCGCCCGGGTCTCCTCCGAGCCGCGCTGCACTTTCACGCCCACGTCGTCCGACAGTTTGTAGCGCAGCGCGATCACCTCGCCGGGCTCGAACAGCCCGACGCCGTAGCTCAGGTACAGCCGCGGCGAGAGGTACTCGCCGATGGTGAGCGCCGACCCGCCGATCATGTCGTTCTCCTCCACTGTCGCCTCGTCGAGCCCGAGCCGCGCGCCGATGCGCTTGGCGACCAGCCCGGCCCCCGCGCCCTCGAGCGAGCGCGTCGCCGACGCCAGCGCATCCTGCGAGCTGCCGCTCGCGCTGCCGACGTCGTTCAGCGAGCGCCCCGTGACCAGGTACGACAGCGCGTCCGCCTCGCCGACGTTCGGATCCGAAACCACGGTGATGATGGGCCGCTGCGCGGTACCAGCGATGCGCAGGCCGGTAGACAGATCGTCGTCGATCTCGCGCATCGCGATGATAGCCAGCCGCGGGTTGTCGAGCGGCGTGCCCGCGAACAGCAGCTTGCCGTCCTTGATCGTGAGGTCCTGCCCGTATGCCTTGTACCGGCCCGCCACTTCGAGCGTGCCGGAACCGGTGGTCGGAGCGCCCGGAGACTCGCGCACGGTGAGCCGCCCCGTCACGGTCGCATCCAGGCCGTAGCCGGCCACCTTGATCTGCTCGCCGAGGATCACCGTCACGTTGGCGGAGACCGGCAGCGCGGACGCCTCCTGCTCGCGCACTTCCTCCTTGCCGTTGCGCACCACGACCACGTCGGGTGACACGCCCGGCGGCTCGTCCTGCGGCAGATTCTGGAGGTTGATCTCGGCGCGCGGAATCGCCAGCTCTCCGCCCAGTAGATAGCCCTTCTGATTGCCGGTCAGCGTCAACGCCGGCGTCACGACGACGTTCGCGGCCGGAATGTTCGCCGCGAGGAAGTTCTGGCCGCGGATGCGCGCATCGACCTCGCCGCGCGCGCTCATGGTGCCTTCGAGCTCGATGTGTCCCTTGCCCGAGGCCACGCTGCCGGCGAGCGTGAATCCGCCTCCTCCCCCTCCCTTCGTTTGAAGGGCCTCACCGCGCATGCGCCCGTCGCGCAGCTCGATGCCGAGCGCACCCAGATCCGCCTGCAGCTTCGTGGCATCGACGTTGCCGCTGATCTGCGGCGCCCGCACCGTTCCGCCAATGGTCACCTCCGCAACCACCGCGCCGTCGAGATTCGCCACGGTCGGCAGAAACGCCCCGAACGGTGCCAGCGTCGGCATCGACGCATTCACCGTGCCGCTCAACGCCGGTGCTTCGGCCGCCAGGTTCGTCACGCCCAGTTTCGCGCGCAGGCTGCCGCCGTTCTGCAGTCCGGCCGTAAACGTCCCATTCGCCTTCGTTCCCTCGAGCCGGGCATTCAGATCCAGGTTCTCGTACAGCAGCAGTGTGCGCTGACCGAGCGCGGCATCGCTCTCCAGCAGCACGATGTGCGCCGAAGGCGAGCGCACGCGCGCAGCACCGAACCACTGTCCGTCGGCGGTGCGGCGGATGTCACCCTGCCCCGCGAGCTCGCCGCGCAATTGTCCGGGCAGCAGGTCGGGTGCCAGCGAATTCGCCAAGGCCAGCGGCACCTTCTCGAACGAGTAGCCGGCCTTCAACGCGCCAGACTGCTCGGCGCGTACGGCCACGCACAGAGAGCTGTCCGCATCGGTCAGACAGGTCTGCGCGATGTCGAACACCCCGCCGCCATAGGACACCTTCGCCGGCGCGCGCAGCGCGAGCTTCGCCATGTCCGGCGCGTTGAGATCGAGCCGCGACAGCTCGCCGCGCCACGCACCCTGCGCGAGCCCGCCCGACACCGTGACGCCGGCATCGAGCTTTTCTCCCTGCGCATCGACCGCGACGCGATGCTTGGCCTGGTTGCCGGAGGCATCCATGGTCACTTCGGCGAACAGGAAACCGGCCGCGCTCACCTCCTGCGCCGCGACGCGCAGCTTGCCGGTGGGGTCGAGCGGCGTATCCACGGTGGCATCGACGTGCAGCCGGGCGACGCGATTCTCCCCGAACCCGAGTCCCTTGCCGTCGGCGGTGCCGGCGATGGTGAGCTTCGGCCAGGTTCCGCGCACGCGGAAACTCCCTGTCAAACTACCCTGCGTGTCCGGCACCCAGTCGTTCAGCGAGGCGAACGAGATATCGACCACGGCGTCGATGTGTTCTGCCGCCTCCCCCTTCACGGCGACGCGGCTGCGGCCCGAGCGCAGCTCGAGGTTGCCGCTCACCTGCGACGGTGCCGACATCGCGAGCTGCCCGCTGCCGGCGATCGGCCGACCGCGCAGCTCACCCGACAGCCGGTCGATGCGCAGCGTGCCGCTGGGGCCGGCGTCGCTCATCTTTCCGATCGTCGCCGCATCCAGGTTCACGCGGCCCGGCCAGCCGGCCGCCAGTTTGCCGGGATCGAAATCGCGCGCCTGCGCCTCGAGATCCCACCCGATGCCGGGTTGGAACTGCAGCATGCCGCGCAGTGCCAGCGAGCCCGCGCGCTGCGTGAGGTCCATGCGATGGAGCGCGAGCGCCGAGTCGGTACCGGCGGCATCGAGCACCACGTGCGTGGGCTCACCCGGCGGCCCCGCGTCGAGCTCCCCCTTCACGAGGTATTTCTCGGGAGTGCCGTCGAAATGCACCGCGCCCTGCGTCGCGATGACGCGGCCGGCCAGCTTCTCGGGGATGACCACGTCGCGCCAGCGCGCGTCGATCTCGCCGCGCACCAGCTTGCCGCTCGGCGTCACCCGCCCCTTCACGTCCAAACTACCTGCGATGTCCCCCGGCAGCAGCGACAGGCGCTCGATGAGCAGCTCATCCCGGCGCCAGCGCGCGGCGATGCCGAGCTGCTTCACGGCGAACAACTGTTCGGCGCCCTTGACGATGCGCCCGTCCACCAGCGCGAAGTCGTCGACGATCACGTCGAGCGGCGGCTCGACCCACAGCGGGCCGTCCTCGTCGTCTTCCGGCCTCGCCTGCTCGGGCAGCGTCACGAGCAGCCCCTCCACGCGCGCGTTTTCAATGCGCAGCGTGCGTGAGAACACCATCATCAAGGTGGGCTCCACCGTCATCTTCGCGATGCGAATGCGCGCCGCATCGGGCGGCCCCTCGAAGCGGAAGTCGGTCACCGTGAGCGCACCGGCGATCGAGCCGTCGATGGAGGCGTACTTCACCTGCGGCGCGAAGCGCGACGTGACCAGGCCCGCGACCCAGCGCGCGCCCGCGGTGGTGAACAGCAGCCACGCCACCAGCGCGACCAGCAGCAGCAGCAACGCGCCGAGGACGCCGCCGCCCCACAGGAGAGTGCGTTTCAGCCGCAGGTTCACAGGTCCGGCCCGAGCTGCACGTGCAGCCGCCAGCCGGTCTCGAGCGGCAGGTCGGTGTGCACCGGGAACCCCACGTCCACGCGGATGGGCCCGAGCGGCGATTTCCAGCGCAGGCCCAGCCCCGTGCCCACGTTCACGCCGAAGCTGCTCGTGAACGCATCGCCGGCATCGAGGAACACGGCCGCGCCCCAGTCCTCGGTGAAGTAGTACTCGTACTCGGCGCTCGCGACCGCGAGGTATTGACCGCCGATGATGATGGTGCCGGCCGCGTTGGTCTCGCCTATCTCGTGGTAGTCGAAGCCGCGCACCGAGCGGTCTCCGCCCGCGAAGAACCGCAGCTCGGGCGGCAGCGCGTTGAAATCACCGACGCTCATGGCACCCGCTTCACCGCGCAGCTTGAACCGCGCGCGCTCGCCCTGCGGGATCAGCCAGGTGATGCGCCCCCAGGTCTGCGCGATGTCGGTGTCCGACACCAGCGCCTCCGCGGCCAGGCGCAGGCCGAAGTCGAGCACGTAGCCCTTGCGCGGCATCAGCCGGTCGTTGACGCGCCGGCGCGAGAGCGACCCTTCCGCGAACAGTAGTTTGGAGCTGTTGAACTCCAGCTCCTCGTCTTCCTTCCCGATCTGGAAATCGCCGACGAGGTACTTGAAGCCGACCGTACGCGTGAACCCATGCCAGCGCTTCTCCGAGCGGTTCGCCGCCAGCTGGAAATTGCGCGAGCGCGTCACCTCGGTGGTCTCGTCTCGGTACGCGACGCCGAAGTCGTACGAACGGTCCTCGCGGCTGGGCCGCGGAATCTTGTAGTGCACCGCCGCTTCTTGGAGGCGCTGCGAGTATTCCGCCTGCACATCCGCCTTGTGGCCCTTGCGGTTGAGCCAGCGCCGTTCCGCGCCGATGCGCACGCCGCCGCCGAAGTCCGTGCTGTAGAACACCTCGCCCGAGTACACCGTGCGTTCATCACGGTTCAGCAGCACGTCGATGGGCACGACGCCGTCTTTCTTCTCGTCGAGCGCGGGCGCCACCGAGACGAGCTCGAAGTAGTCCGCGTCGACTAGCCGCTGCTGCAGGTTCATAACCTGCTCGGAATTGAAATAGGCGTCCTCGCGCCAGGGCACGAACTGCCGCAGGAAATTCTCGGAGAACGGCGCATCGCCGGTGAAGCGCACGGGGCCGAATTTGTAACGTTCGCCGCTCTCCCATTGCAGGTCGATGTCCGCGGTCTCCTCCTCGGGCCGCACCGTGACGCGCCGGTGCGTGGTCTTCGCGTCCAGGTATCCCGAGCCGCGCAGCGAGGTGTCGATGACCGCCTTGCTGGCCTCGTAGGTCGCATGGTCGAGCCGGCCGCCGACCTTGGGCTCGAACGTGGCCAGCGCTTCGGTGACGCGGCGCTGTTCCTTGCCGGGGCCGTGCACTTCCACGTGCGACTCGCGCACGAGGGCCGGTTGGCCCGGAGTGATGGTGAACTTCGCCTTCCAGCCGCTCGCCGCGTCGCCGGTGAGCTCCTTCTTCACCGAAGTGTCGTAGTAGCCGAAGGCCTCGAGCGCCATGCGGATCTGCTGGTCGGCTTCCTTGTAGGCGGAGCGCAATTGCGCGGCGGTGATGTCGCGCTTCTCGTATTGATTGAGCTCGAGCGTGGCCCGCACCGCGTCGCGCATCTCCTCGTTCAGGCCATCGACTTCCACGTCCACGCCCGCGGCGCGCGCGAGCGCGCCCGCCGTGAGCGCGAGGCTGCAGAGGATGGCACGCACACCCGCCCGGTCCCGGGAGCGCAGACTAAAAGATGGCTTTGAGAAGGACGATCGTGACGATCAATCCGATGAGAAAGATGATGCCGACCGTACTGCCGAGGAATTTGAGCATGCGACTCTCCGGGGAAATGCTTGCCGGAGCGTGCGGCTTTCTGGAGGCCCCGGCCGCCGGAGGAGTCCTGCGTGCGGGGTCGGTGAATTGGTAGTCGCGAGTGGGATCGAACCACCGACCACCTCCATGTCAAGGAGGTGCTCTACCACTGAGCTACGCGACTACGAAATGAGGGCGCGAACGATACCGCACGGTGCCGGGTGTGGAAAGTGGCAGGGGCTGCAGTTGGTCGAAAAATCACGCACTTGCGTGTGAATCGGGGCTGGATCCGGGTCACCGGTCCGGTGCCCGCATCAGGATCCCCTTTTCGGCACCCTCCGAATACGTGGCGAGGTAGGTGTGCTCGGCCAGGTAGGCCGGCGCACTGCCCTCCACGCACGCGAGCACGAAGCGCGCCGTGTTGATCTGCCCGAGCGGGCGGTCGAGCCACTTGCGGCAATCCTTCGGTGCGCGCACCAGGTTGAGGAACGAGCTGCGCTCGCGGATCGCACGCTGCGGCCACTTCGACATGGGCGCTTCCCAGTCGACGTCGAATGCCGAGCCGTGGTCGCTCTGCAGCACGATCAACGCATTGGGATTCTGCCGGACGATGTTGTCGACCAGGCGCTCGACCTGCGCGTTCACGCACTTCACGGCATCGAGATAGTTGCGCCGCTCGCTGTCGAGCCAGGCATTCCAATCCTTGCCGCGCCTGACCGGCCGCGGATTGCAATCGGCGTCGACGACGAACGGCGGATGCGGCCCCATGTGATGCGCGAAGATGAAATACGGCCGCTCGGATGCCAGCAGTGAAGGCAGGCGCGAGGTGATCGAGAGGAACTCCTGCTGCTGGGCCAGCAGCTCGAGCCGCGGCCGGCCGAAGGGCGTCGGCGCGAGAAACATCTGGGTGAGGTAGTCCTGCTCGATCGACACCGTCGAGCCGAGACAGCGCACGTGCCGGTGCGCGCATCCGCCCCACACCGCGGCCGAATGCCAGACGAAGTAGCCGGCTTCGTTCAGCCGTCGGACCAGCGGCGGCGGCACGTCCCGCTCGAAAACGTCGGGATACAACGCCCCGAGGTTGCGCCAGCTCACCGGGTTGTCGGTGAGTGGATAGTCGAGCGCGAAGATGCCGCCCAGCGTCTTGATGGTCTGCAGGTAGTTCGAGCGGTCGGTCGACTGGTCGGTGAAGCCGCGCTGCGCCATGCGCGCATAGAACCCGGCGTTGTCGAAACCCGTCGCCGCCTCGATGCCGTAGCGGCCCGCGTAGGCGTCGAGCAGTATGTAGTACACATTGAGGCCCGGCAGCCGTGCCGGCTTGTCGGCCACCGCGTCCGGTGTCGCCGCCGCGTCGTAGCGCGGCGGCTCGAAATGCCACCATTGCTTCAGGCACATGATCGAGGTGACCGCGAACACCACCAGGCAGAACATCGCGGCGGCCAGGTGCAGCTTATCGCGGTGACGCGACAGCAGGATCGAGCCGATGGAGAGCACGAACAAGAACGCCCACACCGCCGCGAGCGGCAGCCGAAAACCGCTGGCATCGTGCAACAGATCGAGCCGCTGACCGAGCAGTGAGAAGCCGAACAGCAGGATGACCAGCGCCACCCAGGCGGTGACGACCACGTGACCGCGCCCGCGCCGGTTCGCGAACCAGTGCAGCGCGTGACCCAGCGCTCCGAGGCCGAGCGTGAACGCCGTGAGGCCGAGACAGGAGCGCGCACCGCGCCGCCCGATCTCGTACATGTTGAGCATCACGAAGTTGAGCGCGGGCCAGGCGGAGATCGCCCAAATCGCCGCCACGCGCAGGCGTGGATAGTTCATCTATCGTTCGTATTCAACCAGGACCCTGCATGTTCCGCGAGCAGTATCTGTTTGGTCACGCGCGCCGTCTGCGACAAGATCGACACAAACGTGCCGAGATCGTAGCGGTGCGTCAACCTTTCCGCGGGTCCGGCGATGCGCCGTGCCATCGGGTCCCCGGGTGGGACGAATTCGATGATGCCGCGCGGTGCCAGGGAAACGATTCCGGGGATGGCCAGCTCGAGCGGGATGCCCTCGCCCAGCACCAGGTGATGAATCAGCGCCAGGCACAGCAGCGCGTCGGGCTTCAACCGGTCCGCGAGCGAGCGCCGTTCGGCGAGGTTCCAGCCCTGGGCGGGGCTCGTATTCTGGATGTCGACCTGCAGCGGCAGGAAGCGTCCCGCGAAGCGGTCGGCACGCGCCACCGCGGCCTGCACCGCCGGCGTATCGCGTTCGAGGCCGATCACCGCGTGTGCGCCCGACGTCAGCGCCACCTCGGAGTACTCGCCGGCGTTGCATCCCACGTCGAGCAGCAGCGCGGGCCGCGTACGCTTCACGAAGTCCGCGACCGCGGCGTGCTTGGCCGCGCGCTGGCCGGACGAATAGCTGTTGTCGGCTTCGTAGCCGCCCCAATGCGCACCGCGCATCGCGGGCAGCTCGAGCCCGCCGACGGTGCGCGCCAGGCTCGCCAGCAGCAGGTCGAGGCCGGCCCTGGAGAATTTGCGCGAGCGCGCGCCACCGCCCGAACCGGCCCGGCCGTCGTTGAGGATCACGTGCATGAACGCGCTCGAGCGCAGCGCACCTAACCACCCGAGCTGGCGCGCCGTCTCGCGCGTCGTGATGCCGCGCATCCGGCCGCGATACATCGCCTGCCAGGCATCGCAGCCGCTGGCCGCGAGCAGCAGCGGATTCAGGAACGATTCGCAGAACTGCGCGTACCCCACCCACGGCTGCCCTTCGAGGTAGGGCACGACCGCGAGCGCATCGATGAACGTCGGCCGCGTACCGACGAACTGCACGTTGTACGCGAAGCCGTCCGACAGCGTGAAGCCGCGCGTCAGCAGGTCGCGATGCAGGTCGAGGTGCAGCAGCGCCGCGCGCTTGAGCAGCTCGAACGGCCACTCATAGGGAAAGGTGATCGGCTCGAGACGCGGATGATCGAGGAAGCCCACCGCTGCCGGCACGCGATCCAGCAGCTCCGGCGGGACGCCCTCGCGCGGCAGCGCGCGCGCCGGCCACAGCTTGCCGGCCGCGACCAGGTCGGCGAGTGGGCCGCGATCGGACCAGGTGTCGGGAAACGGCGCGACCGGCGCGATCAGCGCACGGTAGACCTGTGCTCCGCGCTCGAAGACCCTGCCCTGCGGATCGCGAAACGAACCCGGGGCGGGCCGCACACCGTCCGCAGACGATGCCCCGTTCACTGGTCGTTGCGGCGCTGGATCTTCTGCGTTTGACGGGTTGCGCGCGTCCACAAGGCTGCGAACCATTGGCGCGCACGCCCGAAGGTTGCGAGGAACGTGGCCAGCAGGGCGAACAGGGACTGTACGACCAGACTCGTTGCACCGGGATCGAGATACATTTTTATTGGTTTCCTGAAATCCGAGTGTCGGGAATTCTAACCACTGGAATTTTTCGTTGTTCGTGAATTCTGTGTGAACCGGTTCGCGCCGCGAGAAGTTAGGCTGAGTCCAGATGTCGACGGTTGGCGACAGCCGACACGTAGTGGAGTCTGTACCGCGCCACCCATTTGCACTATCTGTCGCAGGGGTTCGATCGCTGACAGTGAGAAGAATTCCCGCCCCCTCCGATGTCGCCGGCCGGCGACATAAGCCGCGACGAAG